>JAHZOA010000238.1 GCA_020028455.1 Armatimonadota bacterium
TCTCGACGCCACGTCACGCTTCTATCGGGACGTGCTGGGGTTCCGCGTCGTTGCTCGTGAGAATGGACGGACGTTCCTCTCGGCGAGCGGCGAGACCCCTGTTTACCTCATTCTGACCGGGAATCCTGAGGCGAGGCGTCGCCGGAGTGCCGGCCTCTACCATTTCGCCATCTTACTACCCACGCGCCAGGACCTGGCGCGTGTACTTCGGCATCTCATCGACGCCAGGGCGCCGATCGAGGGCGCCTCAGACCACGCCGTGAGCGAAGCCCTTTATCTGCATGATGTCGAAGGCAACGGCATCGAGATCTACGCCGACCGCCCGCGTGAGAGCTGGCCGATCCGGAACGGAACGCTGGCCATGGGTACGAACGCCCTCGATGTCGAGGATCTGCTGGCCCAGGCCTCGCAGCCGTGGGACGGCATGCCGGCGGGGACCCGCATCGGGCACATCCACCTGCGTGTGAGCGATCTGGCGCGATCAGAGCAGTTCTATGTCGGCGTGTTGGGCTTCGAGGTGATGGTGCGCGGCTACCCGGGGGCGTTGTTCGTGTCGGCCGGTGGGTACCACCACCACATCGGGCTCAACACCTGGGCGGGCACCGGCATCCCTCCGATGACGTCCGACGTAGCCGGTCTCCGGTACTTCAGCGTCACCATTCCTGACGAGCAGGCACGTCAGGATGCCGTGCGGCGGCTCCGAAGCGCCGGCCGGGCCCTACACGAGATCGCGGACGGGCCGGTTCGCGGAATCCTTGCGCGCGACCCGGACGGTATCGGAGTGCTGCTCACGCCTTGACTCCCCCACGCTGCGCCCGCGCTGCTACAATAGCGTCGTAGACGCCTGTCGGGGGTGGCGGATGGCGGTCGAATTCAAAGCCGGGCTCAAGGACGTCGTCGCGGTCAACTCCAGCATCACGGCCGTCGACGGTGATCAAGGCCTCCTGAGCTACCGCGGGTACGATATCCGTGATCTTGCCACGCAGGCCACGTACGAAGAGGTCGTCTACCTTCTGTGGTACGGCGAACTCCCCACCCAGCCACAACTCCGTGAGATCAGTCGTGAGCTCGCTGCCGCCAGGCCACTTCCACAGCCGGTGCTGGCCTCCATGCGCACCTACCCGAAGCGTGCGCATCCCCTCGAGGCGCTCCGCACGGCGGTTTCGATCGTTGGGATGCACGATCCCGACGCCGCGTCCAACAAACGTGAGGCAACCCTGCGGAAGGCGACGCGCCTGACGGCGCAGATCCCGGTGATGGTCGGCGCCTGGCAGCGGCTGCGCGAGGGACAGGAGCCCGTGGCGCCGCTAGTGGACGGCAGCGCGGCCGAGAACTTCCTGTACACGGTGACGGGCCGGCGGTCCACGCCGGTGGCGGCCAGGACGATGGATATGATCTTCATCCTCCACGCCGACCACGAGATCAACGCCAGCACGTTCGCCATGCGCGTAGCGGTGGCGACGTTTACCGACCTGCACTCCGCCATCACCGCCGCGATCGGCACGCTCAAGGGGCCGCGCCACGGCGGGGCCAACGAGGACGTGCTGGAGATGCTGTTGGAGATCGGGGATCCCTCCCGGGCCGCCCGGTATATCGAGGAGCGCTGGGAGGCCCGTTCGCGGATGACCAAAGAGGAGCGCGCCAAACCGGAAAACCGCATCCCCGGGTGGGGGCATCCCGTGTATAAAGTGGACGATCCCCGAGCCGGGGTCTTGCGCGAGATGGCCCGGAAGCTCGTGAGCGAAACGGGCAACACGAAGGTGTTCGACATCGCGGTGCGCGTGTTCGAGACGATGCACCGGGTGAGCGACCTGCCGGTGAACGTGGACTTCTTCTCCGCCGTTGTCTACCATGCGCTCGGGATCCCCATCGACCTCTGTACATCGATCTTCGCAGCCGCGCGCATCAGTGGATGGTCCGCCCACGCGATGGAGCAATACAACGACAAGCTCCTGCGCCCCCGCGCCCATTACACCGGCCCGCCCCCGCGCCAGTTCGTGCCGGTGAGCCAGCGCAGTTAGCCCGCGAACCAGAGGAATGCATTTTTCGTATCCAGAAGAGTTGTCCGATTCCACGGGAGAGACAGATTAAGGAGGGAACAAGCGTGAAGCGAGTCCAGAAGATTGCGCTCGTGTTGGCGGCGCTGGCGGTCGGCCTGACCACGGTGGCGATGCAGCCCGCGCCCAGCACGGGGCAGACGAAACTCACGATGGTGTTCGTTCCGTCGCGCGAGACGGACATCGTTCTGTTCAGCGGGCAGCAGATCGGGCGGATGCTCAGCGTCTCGCTCGGCATCCCGGTCGAGGCCGTCGTCTCGACCAGTTTCTCGGCGGCCATCGAGGCGATGTGCGCGGGCCGCGCCGACGTCGGCGCGCTCAACCCATTCGGCTACGTGCTGGCGCATCAGAAGTGCGGCGTGGAGCTGGCGGCCGTCTCGCTGCGGCTCGGGCTGCCATTTTACCGCGCCCAGATCAGCGTCGCCGCCGACGCCAACATCAATAAGATCGAGGACCTGCGCGGTAAGCGGTTCGCGTTCGTGGACCCGGCATCGACCTCGGGGTACCTGTTCCCGGCCGCCATGCTGAAGAAGATGGGGTTCGATCCCGACCGGTTCTTCTCACAGACTGTCTTCGCGGGCTCGCATCCCAATGTGATCCTGGCGATCTACCGCGGCCAGGTGGACGGCGGCGCCTCGTTCGAGGACGCGCGCACCAACGTCCAGGCCCAGTTCCCGGACGTGATGCAGAAGGTCAAGGTGTTGACCTATACCAACCCGATCCCAAACGATACCTGGAGCCTGAACCCGAAGCTGAGCCCCGCCCTGAAGGCGAGGATCAAGGACCGGCTGCTGCG
>JAHZOA010000084.1 GCA_020028455.1 Armatimonadota bacterium
TGTAGGCGCACGGAGCGGTTATCCGTTGAACCGGCGCGAACGGATGTCCTGCTCGATCACCCAACGCAGCTTCGCCTGAACTGTGACGCCAGCTTCGATCACCGTGGAATTCAGGAGAGCTGCGTCGGCGGGCGTGATTGTCGCCAGCAGCAGGCCGCTGCCGAAGATGCCGAAGCCTCCGTCAATGGGACGCCCCGTCACCTCAAACGGTTGCGGATCGACATTGAAGAACCGGTCCAGCCGCGCCGCGACAGCCTGCACACGCTCAAGATCTGCATAGCGCAGCACCACCGTGTCGTTCACGAGTAGTTCGCCGATCTGCCGGCCCTGTTCGGCAACCGCATGGGTACCGACCCGCAGGTAGTTCGCCGCGATCCGCCGGTTGATGGGGATGCCGCGTCGACGCAGGTCTTCCTCTATATAGGCGACGCGCTCCTCGACGTGAGGGTGGTCCTGATAGATGCCGAGGTTCACCTTGGGTCGCCATCGCTCGTCACGCAACAACCGCTCCATCAGGGTCAGGGCGGCCACCGGCGTGTAGTTCGTCTTGACGAGATACCCAATTGAGGTCAGGTCCGCATCACGTTCGAGTTCGCGCGTATACCCGCTGAGGAGACCTGTGCCGATCATCTGCGCACCCAGGGCCGCGTTCGCGTCCCTCGTCACCAGCGCGATGATGAGTGTCCAAAACGTTGCCTGGTTGCTGCGCCTGATCATCTCCAACTGATGCCGGTGCGCGGCGTGGACCACCTCGTGCGCCAGGATCGCCGCGAGCTCGTGATCCGAGCGAACAAAGGCCAGCATCCCCTTGGTGATGTAAATGAACCCTCCGGGCAGCGAAAGCGCGTTGGCAAAGTCGACGTCGATGACCTTGAACGTGTACGGGAGATCCGGACGATCAGAAGCGGCGGCGACGTCAGCGCCGATGCGGGCAACACGCTCGGTGATGGCTTTGTCCGTGACGAGCTTGTACCGCGCCTCCAGCTGGCGCGCGTACATCCGCCCGAGCTGGATCTCTTGCTCGTCACCCTGGGCCGCGGCGGCCGGAAGGGGCGCCGTCAAGAGCGCAGTGACGATCAGAACCCATACCAGGTACGATCTCATCTACTTTTCACCAACGTGGTACACACGCGCGGCGTTCTTGGTCGTTGCCGACGCGATGACGTCACTGGCCGTCCCGCGCAGTTCGGCGATCCGCTCGACGATGTAGCGCAGGTGTGCGGGTTCGTTCCGCCTGCCCCGGTACGGTTCGGGCGGAAGCACAGGCGCATCGGTTTCTACGAGAAGCGCGTCCTCTGGAATGGTCCGCGCCACCTCGGCGGCGTTTCGAGCATTCTTGTACGTGACCGGGCCTCCCAGCGCGATCATATATCCGTGCGCGGCGCATGTCCGGGCGACCCCCGCCGATCCCGAGAAGGCATGCATGATCACCGCGACTGTTTTCTCTTCGGCGAGCGTCTCCAACACCTCAGCATAAGCCTCCCGGCAATGGACGATCAGGGGAAGATTCAAGTCTCGGCTCAGCCTGATGTGACGGCGAAAGGCCTCATACTGCGCCTCACGTGGCGCTTTCGCTCTGACAAAATCCAGTCCCGTCTCGCCGATGGCGACAACTCTGGGATGGGCTGCGAGCGTATTGAGTTCCGCTATCGCGTCGTCGGTCGCCTGCTGAGCCTCGTGCGGGTGGATCGCCACGGCGGCGAATACGTCATGATATTGCTCGGCCAACGCCACCGCTGCGCGGCACGAGCCCAGATTCGTGCCGATCGTAACCATCCCCACGATCCCCGCCGCCCGCGCGCGAGATACGACGACCTCGCGATCCGCGTCAAATGCCTGATCGTCGAGGTGCAGATGGGAGTCGAAGAGTTCCACCCATCAGCAGTCTACCATCCATCCCACCATGTGGTCATTGCGAGGCCCAAGGGCCGAAGCAATCTCCGGTCGACATGAGATTGCTTCGCTCCGCTCGCAATGACCCTCAGGAGATTTTGGCTCCTTTTGGAGCGTCCTTTTCAACAGTCAGTAGGGCCACGTTCCCATCCCATTCGGCTGCAAGCAACATCCCCTGTGATTGCACTCCGCGGACGCGGCGAGGCTCGAGGTTGGTGAGCACGATGATCCGCTTTCCGACGAGATCTTGCGGCCTATAGAATGGCACCAGGCCCGTCGCCAGCGTTCGGACCTCCCCGCCGATATCCACCTGGACTTCAATGAGTTTGTCCGTCCCCGGTACGCGGGTGGCGGACGTGATTTCCCCCACGCGGATATCGAGCTTCTTGAACTCATCGATGTTGATCGTGTCCACTCTCTGCCCTCCTGAATGTGACGTGGCCGGCGCAGCCGCAGCCGGCGCGGCCACGGGTTTGGACTCAATACGCGGAAAGATGGGCGCGCCAGGCTTCACACGCGTCAGCGGCTTCAGCCGGCCCCACTGCGTGGCGTCCTCAATCCGCTGCTCGCTCAGCGGCGCCGCGATCCCGAGCTGCTCCCACACCTTCTGCGTCGCCACGGGCAGCCACGACGAGAGCAGGATCGTTGCGATCCGGACCGCTTCAAGCGTGTTGTAGAGCACCGCCCCCGCTCGCTTGGGATCTGTTCGGACGGCGCTCCAGGGAGCCTCCGTGTCGATGTACTTGTTCGCCGCGCTGAGCAGCCGCCAGATCTCCTCGGTCGCACCCTTGAAATCCAACCGGTCGACATAGGACGCGATGGAGGCGGCGACGTTCAGTGCAGTCTCTCGCAGCGTGGCATCGCTTCCGCGCTCTTCGTCCCGCGCCGGAATCTCGCCACCAAAGTGACGCTCGACCTGCGGGAGCGTACGGTTCAAGAGGTTCCCGTAGTCGTTTGCCAGGTCGGCGTTGAAGCGATGGATGAGCGCGGATCGGCTGAAGTCCCCATCCTCACCGAACGGGATCTCCCGCAGTAAGAAATACCGGATCGCGTCCACGCAGACATCCAGATCCGCGCCCGACGCTGCCGCCAGTTCCTTGGCGACCTGGGCCGGGTCGATGACGTTCCCGAGCGTCTTGCTGATCTTCTGCCCCTCGACGGTGATGAACCCGTGGACAAGGACCTGGCGTGGCGGCTCCACGCCGGCCGAGATCAGCATGGCCGGCCACAGTAGCGAGTGGAACCGGTTGATGTCTTTGCCAATCAGGTGGTGGCTGACGCGCCACCACCTGCCAAAGCTCTCTTCCTGATCCCCAAAGCCAATCGCGGAAATATAGTTCGTCAGCGCGTCGAACCAGACGTAGATCACGTGCGAGGGGTCCCCGGGAACGGGAATCCCCCACGACAGCTTCTCTACGGGGCGCGAGACGGAAATGTCTTCCAAGGAATCAATCAGATTCAGCATCTCGCCATAGCGGCTGGCCGGCACGACGAAGTCCGGACGCCCCTCGAACAAACGCCGCAGGTGCTGGCGGTACTTGGAGAGGCGGAAAAAGTAGTTCTCTTCCTCGATGACGATCGGCTCACTATCGTGCACGGGACACTTGCCGTCGACAAGATCGCTTTTTGTGACGAACGCCTCGTGCCCGACGCAATAGAGCGCTTTGTAGTTCTTCTTATAGAAGTCGCCCGCCGCGGCCACGCGCTCCCAGATGGTCTTGACTCCTTTCGCATGGCGCGGTTCGGTCGTCCGGATGAAATCGTCGATGGACAGATGGAGGAGCGGCGCCAGGGCTTTGAAGAGTGCGGCGTTGTCATCCACGAATTGCCGGACCGGCTTACCCGCCGTGGCCGCCGTGGTGGCGTTCTTCTGACCGTGCTCGTCGGTCCCAGTGAGGAAATAGACTTCGTAGCCGCGCAGCCGGTGAAACCTCGCCAACACGTCGGCGATGATCTTCTCATACGCGTGCCCAATGTGCGGACTCGCGTTGACGTAGTCGATCGCGGTCGTGATGTAGTATCTGTTGTCGGTCACTGTACTCACCTCACAGAAACACAAAACCCCTCATCCCTATGGGACGAGAGGCATCTCTCGTGGTACCACCCAGTTTTGCACTCGTTGCAGATACAGGCCTTCCAGGCCGGTCTTTTGGTCGACTTGGAATTCGGCCGATATCCTGGCCTGCTATCGGTGGCCTACCGGCAAACCCTACTTGTGTTCAGGCTCGCAGCTCCAGAGCCATGTTCACCGCCGACCTCCCGCCGGCTTCCACCAGACCCGGCTCGCTCTCAGGATCAGGCAGCGGTTACTCCGCTCCGTCAACGCTTGGCGACAATTCTAGGGTGCGCACTGCATGCTGTCAATGCACGGGCTCGTAGGTCTCAACGATTTCGAACAGTTCCGGCGGGCTGTCGGGAACGGCCACACCGTCCAGCGCCTTGATGAGCTCAGCACGAATCGGGCTGTCGATCCAGCGCTGATAGTCCCTGACGCTGTGCCAGGTGGCTGTGACGGCATAGGCGCCGCCCTGAACCGGTTTCAAGACCTGGCCGCTCACCAGGCCCGCGGCAGATTTCGCTTTCTCCAGAACCCGGAGCCGCGAGAACATTGACTCAAACTCCCGCTCACGACCGGGCACGACTGAGAGTCGGATCATGCTTCGGATCATCATGCACCTCTAGAGCAGTCCTGCGGAAGTCAGCAGACCTCGCAGGCGTGTCCTGCCGTCGTCGGTCAGAGGAGGGGCCGGTTCACGAACGGTCGGGCTTGCAATAAGCCCGAGCATCGTCATCGCCTCTTTGACGACCACAAAGAACGGAGCATCCAGCTGATAGAGGGCCGCGAGTTCAAGCCGGCTCCGCATCTGGGCTGCGGCATCGTCGATACGCCCTTTTCTAAACGCCTCATACAGCGCGACAGGCAATTGTGGCGCGAAGTTCGCGATGGCCGGGATCGCCCCGTCACCGCCGGAGAGCAGCGTGTTCAGGAGGTGGAACTCATACCCACACAGCACGCTGAACTCCGGCTTACCGGCCTTCACTCTCGCAATCACCTCGTGGATATGACCGACGTTGTCGATCGTCTCCTTGATCCCGAGCACATTCGGGAACGCCTGCGAGAGCCGTGCTACGAGCGCCACAGGGACGATCCGTCCGACCACCGCCGGGAAGTTGTAGATCACGACAGGCAAATTCACCGCTCGCGCTACGGCTCCAATGTGCATCTCGATCGCGGTGTCACTGGGCGTCCAATAATATGGAGGGATGACCACGACACCGTCCGCGCCGATTTCTTGCGCATTGCGCGCCAGCTGTTCGGCTTCATCGGTCGACGTGGACAGGCATCCTACCAAGACAGGTACGCGGCCCTTTACCTGCCGGACGACGAGACCCGCGAACTCGCGCCGTTCGTCCGCGGATAGATGCATCGCTTCACCGGTGCTGCCCAATGCAAAGACGCCGTGCACGCCGCGCGTGATCAGGAACTCGATGTGCTTTTCGTTGGCTGCGGCGTCAATGCGGCCGTGGTCGTCGAACAGCGTGACAAGCGGCGGCACGATGCCGGCAAGCCGGGACACCGGGGCGGGCTCCTTCATGACGCGCAGATAATTTTGCACGTACTGCAGCGCATCGGGTTCATACGATTTGGGAACCAGGATATCACCCCAGACTCCAATTGCGCCACGGATCACCTCCGCGTAGCCGGGGACCTGCCGGCTGCGGACCAGGACGGGGATGCCGGCGTCCTGGAGAATGCGTTGCACGAGGAGCGCCTCGGATTCGCTTTCCGCCTGATGCACGCGGGCGTAGTCGGCGGGAGGAGGCAACCAGTGTTGCATCGCTACCGTTTGCCGGTGATTCCCAGCATCATCTGATAGACGTCGCCACGGTTGATGCGGTGCCGCCGGGCAATGATCTGGACTGCGCTCTTCGGCGGCATGCCGCCCTCCAGTAACTCTCTCAAGTCGGCCTCCGCACTCAGCGCCGGCTTGGCGTTCTCACCAGCGCCGGCCACGACGACGGTGAACTCTCCACGCGGCTCGATGGTGCGGAAATGGTCTTGCACCTCACTCACCGGCCCCCGGATCACCTCTTCAAATCGCTTGGTCAGTTCCCGCCCCACAGCCACCTGACGGTCACCCAGTACGTCTTCTACATCTTGTAGCATGTCGCGAAGGCGATGTGGCGCCTCAAAAAACACGAGCGTCCACGGGATCGAGGCCAGCGTCTCGAGCGTCCGCTTTCGCTCGGCGGACTTGCGGGGCAGAAATCCAAGGAAAGCAAACCGGTCGGTAGGCAACCCGGACACTGCCAGCGCCGTGGTGACCGCGCTGGCGCCAGGTACGGCGATGACCGAAATTCCG
The DNA here is from genome assembly GCA_020028455.1 of Armatimonadota bacterium. Classification (GTDB taxonomy): domain Bacteria; phylum Sysuimicrobiota; class Sysuimicrobiia; order Sysuimicrobiales; family Kaftiobacteriaceae; genus JACPRY01. The sequence continues at coordinate 6,258 of JAHZOA010000084.1, forward strand.
TGTGCTGAGGCAGCGTGCACGATCGCATATCCAGGATCGGACAGCGCCGGCGTGCCCGCATCCGTCACCAGTGCGACCGACGCATCCGCTCTGAGCCGCTCAAGCAATTCCGCTGTCCGCTGCCGTTCGTTCTGCTCATGGTAACTGAGCAGCGGCTTGACGATGCCGTAGTGGGCGAGGAGGATCCGCGTATGCCGCGTGTCCTCGCAGGCGACGATATCGACCTCTTTGAGGATCCGCAGCGCGCGAAGGGTCAGATCTTCGAGATTCCCGATCGGGGTGCTGACGACGTACAGAGTCCCGACCACGCGTTGCTCAGCGGGCGTGGCGTCCCGCCAGCGCCCGTGCCACTTCCTCGAGCGCTGCCTGCGGTGTGTCCACGACGGCTACCGGCGCGCGCCGGCCTGCGCGCGAGACGTCCCATGTTCGCAACCCGATCACTGGTCTCCCGAGTCGCAGCGCATGGCCGAGCTCGGCCAGTGTACCAAACCCGCCGCCAATGGCAATGAGTGCGTCGCTGGTGAGAGCAATGATGATGTTCCGTGCCTGGCCCAGCCCGGTCGCGATGGCGATGTCGACGAAGGAGTTTGCTTCTCTCGCCTCAGTACCCGGAAGGATCCCGACGGTTTGACCGCCCGCGGATTTTGCGCCGCGGCAGGCCGCCTCCATCACACCCGACAGTCCGCCGCAGATCAGAAGGTACCCCTCGCGCGCGATCAGTCTCCCCACTTCTTCAGCCAGTGATTGATGCGACGGATCCGAGAACTCGCTCTCGCCGATGACCCCGATGACGCGCGTGGTCACGACCTTGCGTTGTGGATCGGGGAATGCTTCCTGGATCGGGTCTGCCTTCTGCCGCCCGTTGCTTGCCGACGGTCATCCTGGCCGAGGAGGCCACGGAGGAGCAGGATCGCAGCCGCTTTATCGAGCGGCTCGTTCATGTTGCCGCATTTCGGCGACTGGATGCACGAGGGGCACCCTGCCTCGCAGGGGCAGGCCTCGATCGCGCCGAGGGTGGCCGCTATGAACTCATCCAGCAGACCGAACCCTTTCTCGGTGATGCCGACGCCTCCCGGATGCCCCTCATA
>JAHZOA010000085.1 GCA_020028455.1 Armatimonadota bacterium
ACGAGACCTGCGCGTAACTCGCAGAATGAGGCTTGCAGAAGCTATAGCCGGCAAAGCTCATGATCATCGCCCAGACGGCCTCGATCGTCGCGGGCGGGATGCCACGAGTCAGCGCACCGCGGGTAAATCTGTCGCAGAAATCTCGCAGCTTCCGGTGTTTTTGCTTCTTGCTGACGACCTTTCGGAGCTCATCGGCTTCATCGATCGAAAACCCTGCAAGCGCCATGGCCACTCTTGTGACGTCCTCCTGGTACACCATGATGCCGTAGGTGTCGGCGAGGACATCTGAGAGGATCGTGTGGAGCGGTTCGTAGGAAGCGCCATGTGCGCGACGGACCAATTCATTGACGAACGAAATCGCTGCAGGCCTGACGAGTGAGGAAACAATCACGAGATATTCAAAGACGTCCGCCTGCCTCCGGCGGTCTGCGGGCATCCGGGTCCAGAGCTTCTTCAACAGCAATCGTGTCGCGGGGGATTCGACGTAAAAGCATCCCAATGTGTCGCCCCGCCGGATCAATTCACATGTGGACTCGTCGGTCACCGGGTCCCAGGTGGCGTAGTCGATTGCTCGACCCGTATTCTCCTGAACCGCTTTCAACGCGTCGCGGATCACCGATAGAGAGCGATTCCCGAGCAAATCAATCTTGACGAGTCCTGCCGTTTCCGTCTGCTCTTTCTCCCACTGGATGACCGGGACACCTTTCACGGCAATTTCGACCGGAACATACTGCCTGATATCACTGGGAACAATGACCAATCCACCGCAGTGCACCGCTATCTGCCGGAAATGTCCGAGGACCGACGCGGACTGCGCCAGGATTTCCGGCCACGGGGGCCCGAGCCGTAGGGTTCCAGATAACGACTCCGCCCACGTACGAGCCACCGACTGCTCTGCACGTTCCAATATCTCCGCCTGGCGGCCAACATGAGGAGCCACCCGGTCGATCTCAGACGGCGGCATCCCGTAGACTTTGGCCACCTCACGGACCGCTCCGCGGAGGCCCAACGTGCTATGGTTTGCCACCATGGCTGCGCGGCCCCGATAGTGGTCAAGCGCCCATGCCAGCAATCCGTCCCGTTCGTCCCATGGGAAATCGATGTCGATATCGGGCGGGTCATCCCGGCCGGGATTCAAGAACCGCTCGAAATACAGCTTGTGGCGGATTGGGTCGACGTGCGTCAGGCCAAGGCAGTAGGCGACGATCGACGCCGCTGCTGAGCCTCGTCCGCACGTCATGGGGGAGCGTTGGACAATGTCCTCCACAACGAGAAAAATGTGCGCGAAGCGCTTGCCTTCAATGATCGCCAGCTCGTGTTCGATCCGTTCCTTCACCTCTGGACTAATCGCGCCGTACCGCCACAGCGCACCCTCATACGTCCGCGTACGGACGGCTGCGGTCGCCTCATGGTCGCTCAATTCCCTGAACGCCGGGAACACAGTAGACGCAAACGTCCAATCGGCATGACACTGGCCGGCAATCCTGCCTGCGTTCTCCATGGCCAGGGGCAGGTGCGGAAACTGCGGCGCCATTTCGCTCGCTGGTTTCATCCAATGGCTCGCCCCGCAGCAATCTGATTCTGAAAGCCGGGAGAGGGTCGAGTTCAACGCGATGGCCCGCAGGAGGCGGTGAGTGACGAACTCATCGGGATCGATGAAGTGAACGCGGTTCGTGGCGACAGGCGGCAACGCGAGATCTGCCGCCAACCGGCTGAATGCCTGCATCGACAGGCCCGGTGTCACCTCGACATACAAATCATCGGAGGAGTTTTGCCGCCACTCTATCAGCGCGGTCTCATCGTCGGAGAGCAGGATGAGGCCATCCCGATGCCTCTGCACGGCTGCGATGAAATCGAAACTGGGATCGCAGTGGAGGTCAGAGAGGATGGTGCACAAGTTGGCGTAGCCGGCGGCGGTTCTGGCGAGAGCAACCGTGCGATGCGAACAGTGCGTAAGCTCGGCCCCCAACAGCGGCCGCAGCCCGACGTCGCGCGCAGCCTGGATGAACCGGATCGCCCCATAGAGTCCATTGACGTCGGTCAACGCGAGCGCCGATGCTCCCTGGCGAATTGCGGCGGCGCACAGCGCCTCCACTGAGTTCACACCAGCCATGCGCGAGTACTCTGAATGGACGTGAAGGTGGACAAAGCTGGACGTGTTCACGTGTAGTCAGTGGTCCGGCCCCATTTGACCGCGGTCTCACCGAACCGGTGCCTGATGCGGTCAAGTGCCTCCGCAACTCTCCGGCCACGTTCAACAGGTAAAGTGGGCCGGTAGGGCCCAACTCTCTCCTTGCCCCTCTCCCCGAACCCCTCTCCCCAGAGGGGAGAGGAGTGGGTTTCGCCGAACAGCGTCAGCTGCTCATGCGGCAAGGGGGCGACCTTTGCCTCGACGATGACACGCCGAATCCGAACCCGGCGCTTCACCGCACTGTTCAGCAATCTTTCTCCAATGCGGAACAGATCAGTTTCCCAACACGTGCCTGGATCCACCTCTCCTTCCCGGCTCACCTCGACGTCGTCAGTGTGCACGGCTGTGACGCGGAGGCGGCGGCACTCCAGCTGGTGATCGCGCAGTTCTCTCGCGAGCCGCTCGACGAGCGTAAATACGGATCCAAGGACTTTGTCGACGTCAACGGCGTCCGGCCCGAGCGTCAGTCCCTCCATGCGCCACGGACGTGCGCGGGCTGCAAAGACCGGCGCATAGTCAATCCCCTGAGCGCGGCGGTGCAGTTCGTCTGCGAATGAGCCAATGACCAGATGAAGCTGAGCGAGCGGAATATCAGCGATGGCACCAAGACTGGATAAGTTGAGATCCTCGAGCACTCCGCGGATGGATCGGGCGCCAGGGCGTTTCAACTCTGGAAGCACTGCAGGAGGCAGCGGTGCCATGAACGGTCGCTCGCTGCCGGGTCTGACATCATAGAGTTCGGCGGGCTGCACAATCGTTGTGGCGACCTGTGTGACCAGCTTGTTCGTGCCGGTCGCGAGCGCTGCGGACAGCCCGCTCCGTTGTGCAATCTCGCCGCCGACCAGCGATGCCGTATCTGTGGCAGCACCGAAGAGACGGTGTGTGCCCGTGACGTCGAGGAATAGGTGACCCGGTCCCACCGGTTCCCACACAGGCGCAAAGCGACTTACTATTTCTTGTAACCCCTGCTGGCCTCGTCGAACTCGCGCTGCACTGGGCGGGAGAATTTTCAATGCCGGACACAACCACCGTGCATGGTCGACTTCTATTCCCGGGGACAGACCGTCACGGAATGCCTCGGACGAGACTTCTCGGAGGATACCCCGTTTGCGAACTGAGGCGATCGCCACCGGCCGTGTGCGAAGCGCGGGGTCCTCGAGTCTCGCGAGCGCGATTTCGAACGCTGGAATGCGGACACAAATGACGCGGCGGTCCATGGCCGAACAAGTGTTCGTACATAGATGCTAGCGCTGTTCGGAGGCATGTTGTCAACGCCTTTGACAATTGGCTTAAGCCGCCCATATAATGGGTTCCGGCTTTAAGTCTTTTTTTGTTTTGGAGCGATTTCGTGGCCCGACTCACCGACTTCATCAAGAATGATCGGCAGGCTGTCCGCCCTGCTGCAAGGCCCGCGGCTGCGCGCACGGGCCTTCCCATTATTGAGCGGATACGCCGATACCTTCGCGAGGTTCGAACCGAGCTGGGACGAGTCGAATGGCCGAGCCGCGCAGAGCTGACGGCCATGACGATCGTCGTCGTCGTCGTTCTGGCTGTCATGTCGCTCTATCTTGGTGCCTGGGACGTTCTGTTTACCTGGCTGTTCCAGCAGGTCTTAGTCCGGCCGTAGAGCCACCTATATATGGAAGACAAAAGGCCAGCGATCGAAGACAAAATCAAAGAACTGTTTGGCGACGAACCGGTCGCCGAACCCGCGCCAGCGCCGGCACCCGAGCCGGAACCGGCAGTCGTCGATGAGCCGGCCGCACGGGCTGAGGTCGAAGCTCAAGTTGAGCCTGATGGCGCCGCCGCGGCGGCTGCTGTCGAGGCACCTGCAGCCGAAGCGCCGCCCGAGGCCGAAGCCCCTCGCGATCCTCGCCTGAGGTGGTTCGTGATCCACACCTACTCCGGTTATGAGAACAAGGTCAAGACGAACCTGGAGCGGCGGACCAAGACGATGCACGGCAAGGGTGGCGAGAGAATCGCCCAGGTGCTCGTTCCCACAGAGAAAGAGAAGGAAATCAAGGGTGGCAAGCGCCGCGAAGTCGATCGCAAGATTTATCCCGGGTACGTCCTAGTCGAGATGGTCATGGACGACGACTCATGGTACGTCGTCCGCAATACGCCGGGAGTGACGGGTTTTGTCGGATCCGGCACGCGGCCGGTGGCGCTGGAAGATCAGGAAGTCAAACGCCTCCTGAAGCAGATTCATGATGAGACACCTAAGTACCGCATCAACTTCCAGAAAGGCTCAATGGTGAGGATCACCACCGGTCCATTCATGGACTTCACGGGTCAGGTCGACGACGTCATGGTCGAAAAGGAAAAGGTCCGTGTCCTTGTCTCGATCTTCGGTCGGTCCACACCGGTCGAATTGAACTTTGGAGACGTCGAAAAAGTGTAATCTGAGGAATGGCAAAGAAGGTCATCGCAATTGTCAAACTGCAAATTCCTGCCGGCAAAGCAACGCCGGCGCCACCCGTCGGGCCCGCGTTGGGGCAGCACGGTGTCAACATCATGGAGTTCTGCAAAACATACAACGAGCGCACCGCGTCGCAGGCCGGGACGATTGTCCCGGTTGAGATCACTGTCTACGCCGACCGTACCTTCACATTCATTACCAAGACGCCGCCGGCGTCCGTGCTGCTCCGTCAGGCAGCCGGGTTGGAAAAGGGCTCAGGCGAACCCAGTAAAAACAAGGTGGGGAGAGTCACCCGAGCGCAAGTCCGCGACATCGCGGAGAAGAAAATGAAGGATCTGAACGCCAATGACCTGGATGCCGCCGTACGCATGATCGAAGGCACCGCCCGGTCGATGGGCATTGAGGTGGGGAGTTAACATGAAGAAGCGACACGGGAAGCGATATCGAGAAGCGGCCAAGCTCGTCGCCGCCGGAGGAACAGGCGGGGATCAACTGCACGATCCAGTTGAAGCGATCAAGCTGCTGAAACAGGCCCCGAAGGCCAAGTTTGATGAGACGGTCGAGGTTGCCATCCGCCTGGGCATCGATCCCAAGCAGGCCGACCAGCAAGTGCGCGGGACGGTCGCACTTCCTGCGGGCACCGGTAAGAAAGTCCGGCTGTTGGTATTCGCCAAGGGAGAGAAAGCCAAGGAGGCCGAAGCAGCCGGCGCCGACATGGTCGGAGCCGATGAGTTCGTCGAGAAGATTCAGAGCGGCTGGACCGACTTCGACGTGGCGGTGGCCACCCCGGACATGATGAGCACGGTCGGGAAACTCGGCCGCATCCTCGGCCCGCGTGGTCTCATGCCAAACCCCAAGTCCGGCACGGTTACTTTCGATCTAAACAAAGCCGTCAAGGAGTTCAAGGCTGGAAAGATCGAATACCGCACCGAGAAGGCAGGACTGATTCACGCCCCGATCGGTAAGGTATCGTTCAGTGAAGACCAGTTGCTGGCGAATTTCACCTCCCTCATCGAGGCCGTCTCGCGCGCGAAGCCCGCGGCGTCTAAGGGACCGTTTCTGATGAGCATCACGCTTTCCACAACGCATGGACCGGGCATCAAGATCGATCCTGCGAGAGCACAGGAGCTGCTGAAGACAGCCACCTAGGCAGTTGGGTGTTGTATGCAAGGTCAGCGTGTGTTAGAGTAATCGCCGGTTTCAATTTCATAGCAGGGCCGTAGACAGCAGGTGTCCCGAGCGTAAGCGAGGGATCGTAATGGCCGGAAGGCCGCCTGCCGAGGCGAGTGTCAGAATCCAGGGCCTCTTGGCCTTCGACTCCGCTCAGCCCAGCCTGAGTGAGCGTAGCGAATCGAAGGCTGTCTGTGGTGGCCCATTTCTTTTTCGTGGCGAGGTTCACCATGGCAAAGAGGAAAACCCAGCCCAAGAAGGTGGAGCCTGCCCGCGGGGCGCGGCCGAGAAAGGTCGGACAGGTCGAGGCGATACGCGAACGGCTCGACGATGCTGCTGCGGCCATCCTGACCGATTTTCGCGGACTGAACGTCGGTGAAATTTCACAATTGCGAAGCAGGCTACGCGTAGCCGGCGCCGAGTACAAGGTCGTAAAGAACACCCTGCTCGAACGGGCCGCCGAGGGTCTGGGAATCCCCGGCCTCAAGCCGTACCTGCAGGGGCCGACGGCGGTGGCGTTCAGCAAGCGCGATCCGATTGCTCCCGCGAGGATCCTCGCCGAGTACATCCGGCAGATGAAGAAGCTCGAGATCAAGGCCGGCCTGGTCGAAGGCCGCGTCCTGACAGCCGATCAGATCAAGGTCCTTGCCGATCTACCGTCCAAGAACCAGTTGCTCGCGATGGCGTTGGGGAACATGAAGTCGCCGCTTGCAGGTATCGCCGGGGTACTGGTCGCGTTGCAGCGCAATCTCGTGTACGCGCTCGACCAGGTTCGTCAAAAACAGGAAGCGACTGCTTGAGACTGTGCAGACCGTGTAGACTGTGTAGACCGTGCGGACAGTCATTTAGAAGGGGGAGACGAAAGTGGCAGAAACCAAGACGAAGGTAGCAAGTAAGTTGGGCAAGGATGAGATCGTCGACGCGATTGGCAATCTCACCGTCCTCGAGCTCGCAGACCTCGTAAAAGCGCTCGAAGAGAAGTTTGGCGTAACCGCGGCGGCGCCAATGGCCGTGGCAATGCCGGGCGGGGGCGGCGGCGCGGGGGCGGCGGCGCAGGTGGCCGAGGAGCAGACGGAGTTCGACGTCATCCTCAAGAACATCGGCGACAAGAAGATCCAGGTCATCAAGGTCGTCCGCGAGCTCACCGGGCTTGGCCTCAAGGAAGCCAAGGACCTGGTGGACGGTGCGCCCAAGCCGGTCAAGGAGAAAGTTGGCAAAGCCGAGGCCGAGCAGATGAAGACCAAGCTCGAAGCCGAAGGCGCGACGATCGAAATAAAGTAACGGTAACGCGGGATCGCGGGAACACGGGATCGCGGACAAGCCGTTCCTCTCCTGTCGCGTTCCCGCGTTCCCCCTGGCCGGGCGGCTCAACCGTCGGGCCCTTGACTTTCTAAGACCGGCCAGTAAGATGGAGGATACGGTTGTAACTTGTCGAAAGGAATTCAGTCTAGTCAATCCGACGCCGACAACCGGAAGCGAGGCATCGTGTGCCTTGCTTTCGCTGTTCTTTCCCACACGCTGGCTCAGTGATCCGTTGAGGGCTGCCCTGTGCCCTTTCGGGTTTTTGCTGCTGCGACCGGTGCAGCCGATTCCAACTCGGAGGTGAACGTCACCCTGTGAAGACGCAGACGCGACGCAAGTTTCTCCGCGCACGGGGCAAGTCTCGCACGGCCATTGTCGGGCATCCCGTCACGCGCGGCCACCGCACCAGGGAAAGCTTCGCCAAGATCCCTGAGATCCTCGACGTACCGGATCTCATTGAGGTCCAGCGCCGTTCGTACGAGTGGTTCCTGCGCGAGGGCATCCGCGAGGTCTTCGAGGAAGTGTCGCCGATTCAGGATTTCACCGGCAATCTCGAGCTGCACTTCGCCGTCGAAGGTCGTGGCAAGCGACCCGATCCACCGAGCCTGTTCAACGACGACCAGGTCATGGATTTCGGCGGCTACCGTTTGGAGCGGCTGAAGTACAGCGAGGAGGAGTGCCGGGACCGCGATTACAACTACAGCGCGGCGCTCAAGGTCAAAGTCCGCCTTCTTATTAAGGAGACCGGCGAGATCAAAGAGCAGGAGGTCTTTATGGGCGACCTCCCGCTGATGACCCGCCGCGGCACCTTTATCATCAACGGCGCCGAGCGCGTGGTCGTGAGTCAGCTCGTTCGATCTCCTGGCGTTTATTACAACTACGGCGAGGACGCGTCGGGCCGGCCGATGCCGACTGCAACAGTGATCCCGCACCGGGGCGCGTGGCTCGAGCTCGAGCTGGACAACAACGGTGTCATCAGCACGCGCATCGACCGCACGCGCAAGCTCCCCGTGACGGTCTTGCTGCGCGCGCTCGGGTACGACTCCGATGAGAAAATCCTGAAGCTGTACGACCACGACAAGACTATTCAGGCCACCCTGGCAAAGGATCCCGTCAAAGAGCGGGCCGGGGACAAGGCGTATCAGGAAGCCCTGATCGAGATCTACCGGCGGCTGCGGCCGGGCGATCCACCCACGGTGGAGAGCGCCCGCCAGCTGCTCCAGACCCTGTTCTTTGATCCGCGTCGGTACGACCTGGGCAAGGTCGGCCGCTACAAGGTGAACCGGAAGCTCGATCTCGAGGCTCCGCTTGGCTTTCGCACGCTGGTGCAGACGACCGGCGGAGAGCTGGCCGACGTTCGGGTTTCCCGCGACCGGAAGGAGTTCACGCTCGAGCTGCGCGACGGCCGCGAGTTTACCGGCCAGACGGCCAAGGTGACGGTCCGAATCGACAAGGAGCCCGCCGATATCCGCAAGCTGGAAAAGGGTTCTCGGGTCGTGCTCGGGCTGGTTTCCATTAATAAGGACGTGCTGTACGTCATCTCAGAGGAAGGCGTGCGCCATCCGGCGGCCGTGCGCGACGATATTGCTGAGGTCGTCCGGTACCTGATTCGTCTTCACAATGAAGAAGAAGGCACGAGCGTCGACGATATCGATCACCTGGGCAACCGCCGGGTGCGATCGGTCGGCGAGCTATTGCAGAACCAGTTCCGCATCGGCATGCTGCGCATGGAGCGCGTGATCCGCGAGCGCATGACCATCCAGGAGACGCAGCAGATCACTCCGCAGGTGTTGATCAACATTCGGCCGGTGGTCGCCGCGATCAAGGAGTTCTTCGGCAGCAGCCAGCTCTCCCAGTTCATGGACCAGACGAATCCGCTGGCGGAGCTCACGCACAAGCGCCGGCTCTCGGCGCTCGGCCCCGGCGGTCTGTCGCGCGAGCGCGCGGGTTTCGAAGTCCGTGACGTGCACACCAGCCACTACGGGCGGATGTGTCCGATCGAGACCCCGGAAGGTCCCAACATCGGGCTGATCAGCTCGCTCGCCACCTACGCGCGTGTCAATGACCTTGGGTTTATTGAGACACCCTATCGTGTCGTCCGCGACGGGAACGTGACCCGGCGGACCGAGTTCCTCACCGCCGATCAAGAAGATAAGTACATCGTGGCGCAGGCCAGCGCGAAGATCGATGACCGCGGGCATCTGACGGAATCGCGCGTCTCGGCGCGGCACGGGAGTCTGGAGATCGTGCTCGTGTCCCCGGACACGGTCGATTTCATGGACGTCTCGCCCAAGCAGACGGTCTCGGTGGCAACGGCACTGATCCCGTTCCTCGAGCACGACGACGCCAACCGTGCGCTGATGGGGTCCAACATGCAGCGCCAGGCCGTGCCCCTGCTCGACAGCGAGGCGCCTCTGGTCGGCACCGGCATGGAGTACCGGGCCGCGGCCGACTCGGGAGCCGTCGTCCTCGCGCGCCGTCCCGGAACGGTGGAGTCGGTGTCTGGCGATGAGATCGTGATCAAGTCCGATCGCGGGCGGGATACATACAAACTGATCAAGTTCCAGCGCAGCAACCAGGGCACGTGCATGAACCAGACGCCCGCAATTCAAACCGGCGACGAGGTCAAGGAAGGCGAGGTCATCGCCGACGGCCCGTGCACCGATCAGGGCGAACTAGCGCTGGGCCGCAACGTCCTCGTCGCGTTCATGCCCTGGGAGGGCTACAACTACGAGGACGCGATCGTCATCAGCGAGCGCCTCGTCAAGGAAGACCTGTTCACGTCGATTCACATTGAGGAATACGAAGTGGAGGCCCGCGACACGAAACTCGGGCCGGAAGAGATCACCCGCGACATTCCCAACGTCGGCGAAGAGGCGCTGCGCGATCTCGACGAGCGCGGCATCGTTCGCATCGGCGCGGAGGTTCGCTCGGGGGACATTCTCGTTGGCAAGGTCACGCCGAAGGGCGAGACCGAGCTCACCGCAGAGGAGCGCCTGCTGCGCGCCATCTTTGGTGAGAAGGCCCGCGAAGTGCGCGACACGTCCCTCAAGGTGCCGCACGGCGAGAAGGGCAAGGTCGTGTCGGTGAAAGTCTTCAGCCGGGACAAGGGCGACGAGCTGCCGCCAGGCGTCAACACACTGGTGCGCGTCTACGTCGCGCAGAAGCGCAAGATCACCGTCGGGGACAAGATGGCGGGACGCCACGGCAACAAGGGCGTGATCTCCGTCATCCTCCCCGAGGAAGACATGCCGATGCTCCCTGACGGCACGCCGGTCGACATCGTGTTGAATCCGCTGGGCGTTCCCAGCCGCATGAACGTCGGTCAGGTGCTGGAGACGCACCTGGGCTGGGCGGCGGCGCAACTGAACATCTGGGCCGAGTGCCCGGTGTTCGATGGTCCCAAGGAGCACGAGATCCGAAAGCATCTCATAGAAGCCGGGCTGCCCCCCGAAGGCAAAGTGGAACTGCACGACGGCCGGACCGGCGAGCAATTCGACCAGAAGGTCACAGTGGGCTGGATCTACATGATGAAGCTGCTGCACCTGGTCGAGGACAAGATCCACGCCCGCAGCACCGGCCCCTATAGCCTTATCACCCAGCAGCCGCTGGGCGGCAAGGCACAGTTCGGCGGCCAGCGCTTCGGGGAGATGGAGGTCTGGGCGCTCGAAGCGTACGGCGCGGCGCACACGCTGCAAGAACTGCTTACCGTGAAGTCTGACGACGTCGTGGGACGGGTGAAGACCTACGAGGCGATCGTGAAGGGCGAGAACATTCAGGAGCCCGGCGTGCCCGAGTCGTTCAAGGTGCTCGTCAAGGAGCTCCAGTCGCTGTGCCTCGACGTCAAGGTGCTGACCGAAGACAAGAAGGAGATCGAGCTCAAGGAAATCGAGGAAGACATCGCCGAAACCGCCCGCGCCCTCGGCATTAACCTTGAGGGCGAAGAGGCCTTGGTGGAGGACTACTGATGCAGGATGTCAACAACTTTGACGCGGTAAAGATCGGCCTCGCCTCACCTGAGGTGATCCGCCTGTGGTCCCACGGGGAGGTCAAGAAGCCGGAGACGATCAACTACCGGACGCTCAAGCCGGAGCGCGACGGCCTGTTCTGCGAGCGCATCTTTGGTCCGCAGAAAGACTGGGAGTGCCACTGCGGCAAGTACAAGCGCATCCGGTTCAAGGGCATCATCTGCGACCGCTGCGGTGTCGAGGTCACGCGTGCCAAGGTCCGGCGCGAGCGCATGGGCCACATCGAGCTCGCGGCGCCCGTCTGCCACATCTGGTATTTGAAGGGCGTTCCGAGCCGCGTCGGTCTGCTGCTGGACATGTCCCCCCGCTCGCTTGAGCGCGTGGTCTACTTTGCATCGTACGTCGTGATCGACCCGGGCAACTCGCCGCTCAACAAGAAGCAGCTGCTGTCCGAGACCGAGTATCGCGAGATGCGGGAGAAGTACGGACAGGCGTTCCGGGCCGGCATGGGCGCAGAAGCGGTCAAGGAATTGCTGAATGAGCTGGACCTGGGCAAGATCAGCACGGGTCTCCGCGCCGATCTGCGCGGGGCCTCTGGGCAAAAGCGGATGAAGTTCCTCAAGCGCCTGGAGGTCGTCGAGGCATTCAAGAAGAGCGGCAATCAGCCCAACTGGCAGATCCTGGACGTCATCCCGGTGATCCCGCCGGACCTGCGGCCAATGGTGCAGCTGGATGGCGGCCGGTTTGCGACGTCAGACCTTAACGACCTGTATCGCCGCGTGATTAACCGCAACAATCGCTTGAAGCGGCTGCTGGATCTCGGCGCGCCTGAGATCATCGTGCGCAACGAGAAGCGCATGCTGCAGGAAGCGGTGGACGCGCTCATCGACAACGGCCGGCGTGGCCGCCCGGTGACCGGGCCCAACAACCGGCCCCTCAAGTCCCTGTCGGACATGTTGAAGGGTAAACAGGGACGCTTCCGCCAGAACCTGCTCGGCAAGCGCGTCGATTACTCCGGCCGTTCCGTGATTGTGGTCGGGCCCAAGCTCAAGCTGCACGAGTGCGGCCTGCCCAAAGAAATGGCGCTCGAGCTCTTCAAGCCGTTTGTGATGAAGAAACTCGTGGACAAGAACCTGGCGCAGAACATCAAGAGCGCTAAACGGATGGTCGAACGGGCGCGACCGGAAGTGTGGACCGTGCTCGAGGAGGTGGTCACCGAGCACCCGGTACTGCTGAACCGCGCGCCGACGCTGCACCGCCTGGGCATCCAAGCGTTCGAGCCCGTGCTGATCGAGGGCAAGGCGATCCAGGTGCATCCACTGGTGTGCACGGCCTACAATGCCGACTTCGACGGGGACCAGATGGCCGCGCACGTACCGCTGTCCGCGGCGTCACAAGCCGAGGCGAGATTGCTCATGCTGTCGGCGTACAATATCCTGTCGCCCGCGTACGGAAAAGCAATCACAAGCCCTACCCGAGACATCGTGTTGGGCTGTTACTACTTGACACAAGAGAAACCGGGCGCGCGCGGCGAGGGCAAAGTGTTCAGCACGCCCAACGAGGCGGTACTCGCATACGAGAGCGGCGCTGTGGAGCTGCATGCCAAGATCAAGGTGCGGCTGACGCACGATTCGGATCCTGTCGAGACCACCACCGGGCGCGTGATCTTCAACGAGGCGATTCCGGAGGAACTCCGGTTCATCAACGACGTGGCGGAGCGAAAGGTGCTCTCGCAGGTCGTCTCCGAGGCTTATAACAAGCTCGGCTCAACGAAGACCGTGCAATTGCTGGACGCGTTGAAGGACCTGGGTTTCAAGTACGCGACAAAGAGCGGCGCCGGCATCGCCATCGGCGACATTGCCATCCCGCCGCAGAAGGACAAGATTCTGGCCGCGGGCGAGAAGCAGGTCGACGCAATCGAGCAGCAGTTCCGGCGAGGTCTGATCACGAGCGGCGAGAAGTACCAGCGCACCATTGACGTTTGGACCAAGGTGACCGAAGAAATCACCGAGGCCATGCTGCAGAATTTCGACAACTTCAACCCGTTGTACATGATGGCGTTCTCAGGCGCACGGGGCACGATCCCGCAGATCCGGCAGCTCGCCGGAATGCGCGGGCTGATGACCGACCCATCAGGGCAGATCATTCCATTGCCGATCAAGGCGAACTTCCGTGAAGGCCTGACCGTGCTGGAGTACTTTATCAGTACGCACGGGCAGCGCAAGGGACTGGCCGACACAGCGATACGCACCTCCGAGTCCGGCTACCTCACGCGGCGCCTGGTGGATGTGGCGCAGGACGTCGTCATCCGCGAGGAGGATTGCAAGACAACCGAAGGGGTGACGATGGTGGCCGTCAAGGAGGGGAACGAGGTTGTCGTGGCCTTGAGGGATCGGATCATCGGCCGCACCGCGGTGGACGACATCGCTGCCCCGCGTTCGCGGAAAGTCATCATTGAGGAAGGTCAGGAGATCACGGAAGAGGCTGCCGACCAGATGGAGTCGTTGGGCGTCGAAGAGGTGAGGGTCCGCTCGGTGCTCAACTGCAAGAGTCGATTCGGCACGTGCGGCGCGTGCTACGGCCGCAACCTGGCAACCGGAAAGCGGGTGGAGATCGGTGAAGCGGTGGGGATCATCGCCGCGCAGTCGATCGGCGAGCCCGGCACGCAGCTGACGATGCGCACGTTCCACACGGGCGGTATCGCCGGGTTCGACATCACCCAGGGTCTGCCGCGCGTGGAAGAGCTGTTCGAAGCGCGGAAGCCCAAGGGACAGGCGATCATCGCCGAAACGGCCGGCCGCATCAAGTTCGCGGAGGCGAAGGGCGTCCGCAAGGTCGTCGTCGTTGGCAAGGACAGCGAGGAATATGCATCCACGGTGCCGTTCGGCGTGCGGCTGCGGGTGCAGGAGGGCGACAAGGTTACGGCCGGCGACCAGCTGACCGAGGGGTCCGCGCCGCCACACGACATCCTGCGCATCAAGGGTCTCCATGCGCTGCAAAGCTACCTGGTGCAGGAGATCCAGTCTGTATACCGGTCGCAGGGTGTGGACATCAACGATAAGCACATTGAGATCATCGTCCGCCAGATGCTCCGCCGGGTGAAGGTGGAAGAGTCCGGTGACACCGAGCTCCTGCCCGGTGAGCTGGTGGATAAGTTCACGTTCGAAGAGGACAACGCCAAGGCGATTGCCGAGGGGCTCAGGAGACCGCGCGCGTGCTGACCGACGCGGCCACAAAGGGCAAGGTGGACCCGCTGATCGGTCTGAAGGAGAACGTGATTATTGGGAAGCTCATCCCGGCTGGCACCGGCATGGCGCGGTACCGCGGCATCAAGATCGGCGTCGAAGTCTAAAATCACCGAGGTCCGATGTCCGGGGTCCGGGGTCCGCAAGGACTCCGGACCCTATGTTTTCGCGGGAGAGGCGTCGGTGGATTGAGGTCTAGAGCGACGAGAAGGGGGGAATTGGCATTCCGCGGGGAGACCTAGATGAACGCACGGTTCAAAATCTACTTCGGTGTGGCCGGCGCACGCGCCAGAAAAGTCGCACTCAAGCGTGTGCGCTTCGACGTGATCGCCGTTCTGCTGATCGTCTCTCTGGGTATAGGCGGTTTGATCGGCTATGTCCAGACACGTGGATTTGAAACGCTCTTTGAAGCAAGCAATCAATTGCAAAAGGCTGTGAGTTCCTTGGCGGCCACCGACACTCCTGAGCCGGCGCAATCGCAGCCGGTCCTGCCACCTGTACGCAGGGCTCCAGATGCACGACCCGTGGTGGAGCCCGGCCCAGTTGTCTCGGAGCCTGAGTCACCATCAGTCACCACGACTTCCCCGGGCGGGTCCGTCGTCAGTGCGGCAACCCCGATCTTCCGCGTCCAGGTCGGCGCGTTCCGTCTCCGCGCAAACGCAGAAGTACTCGTAAAGCAGTTAGGCCGCGATGGCTTCAGGGCCTCCATTCGTCAGACATCAGATCTATACAAGGTACAGGTTGGGCCATTTCATGACCGCAAGGATGCCAACCGATTGGCGAAGGAACTGAAAGCGAAGCAGTACGACGTGTTTGTCACGCAGGCAACAACCTCGAGCCGCTGACTCTTTTCTCGTCGTAGGAAACCCACAAATCCTCGGTTTCATCTCATCCCCAGCGGGCACTTTGCTATGCTTGACGCTGCATAGGCGTTTGCAAGATTCCGGGGGTTTGAAAATGGGTGAACTTCTTGATAAAGCCCGGTGCATTGACCCGCGAAAGGACGCTCGCCGTAAATGCCCAGGCTGGATACGTTCCTGAGATCGGACGTTGGCTCTGGGCCATGAACGAAGTTCGCCGCCGTACGCTCCGATTGGTCGACGCGCTGGATCAGCGCGTGCTGGACTGGGAAGGTCCCGATGGCCGGGAAAACGCCATCGGCACGCTCCTATATCACATCGCGCTTGTCGAGATGTCGTGGTTGTTCATGGACGGGGCACGCGTTCCAGATCAGCTCACTGAAAGCGCGTGCCCGTCGCCTCTTCGGTTCTTCCGGCGAACCTCGCTAGCCGAGCTGAATCTCGGGCGGAACCTCGGCGTTCATCAACGACGCCCCTCCTTCGGCGAAAATCACCTGGCCGGTGATCCACCCAGCATCCTCGGAGCAGAGGAGACTTGGCACGTTATCCTCCGTCCAACTCGGGCTGATCGCATTGACCGTGATATCACGAGAACGACCTTCAGATACAATGACAGTCGGGGTGCGGAAACAATGGACGTCGTCAATCTCACTCATAAGTTGGAGCAATTCTCCGACTATTGGTCACCGAAGATCATCGCGGACGTGAACGACATGCAGGTGAAGCTGGTGAAGTTCACGGGCGAGTTCGTCTGGCACCATCATGAGAAAGAGGATGAGTTGTTTTTCGTGATTCAAGGGCGGCTGCGGATGCGATTCCGCAGTGGCGATCGCATGCTTGGTCCCGGCGAACTGATCGTTGTTCCACGCGGTGTGGAACACTGCCCGGTGAGCGAGTCCGGCGAGGTTCATGTGATGTTGCTCGAGCCCAAGACGACGCTGAACACTGGAAACGTCAGGAATGAACGTACCGTTCCAGTGCTTGAGCGTATATGATCAAGTCGTTGACACCCCTATACCCCAATGCTAGAATTTCCTGCGTGCCCGGGTGGTAGTCCCGGGCGTTCTCTGCGTATAAGGGACTCGACAATGATGCAGGCTGATGCGCTGGTGCGTCTGAGGTCTGCGGAGTTCAGGGCCGTGGGTACCAACCAAACGGCCAAGGCGATCGGCCGGGGGCGGGCGCAGGTCGTCTACATCGCGAAAGACGCCGACCGTCGGGTAGTGGAAGGTGTCGTGACCGCCGCAAAGGGTGCAAACCTCGAGATCGTGGAGGTTGACTCGATGCGGGAGATCGGCCGGGCCTGCGGGATCAGCGTCGGCGCTGCTGCCGCCGCGATCCTGACGCCGGAATAGATAGAAGGACGTATTAAGTAGTAGGTTCGGCAAAGGCAGAGGACGGCAGAGCCTCCAGCTTGAATCGGGGCGCCGGCCGCTGGTCGGATCAATTGATCCGGGGCCGCGCTCTCATATGCGCCGCAGGACACCGAACCTCCGGTGTCGCGTATGGCGCAGATCAACTGAAGATAGGTTAGAGTAGCGATAACCCAGCCTCGCGGCAGCGAAGCTGAGGCATCGCACCCACTCTGCACCCCCAGAGAGGGGTTCAGGGTTGGTGCGTGTCCGAACGAAGATTGCGGATTGACGATGTCGGATTTGAAATCCGTAATCCACAATTCGATATCCAAATTGGGGGTAGGGAATGCCGACGATTATGCAGCTGGTCCGGCATGGCCGCCGGAAGTTCGCTCACAAGAGCAAGTCACCGCGGCTGGAGCGCAACCCGCAGAAGCGCGGCGTGTGCATTCAGGTGCGGACGATGACGCCAAAGAAACCGAACTCCGCGCTGCGGAAGATCGCGCGTGTGCGCTTGACGAACAGTGCCGAAGTCACAGCCTACATTCCGGGGATCGGGCACAACCTGCAGGAGCACTCCGTCGTGCTGATCCGCGGGGGACGCGTGCGTGATCTGCCGGGGATCCGGTACCACATTATCCGCGGCACGATCGACGCGGCGGGCGTGGCCGACCGGCGGCGCGGCAGATCGAAGTATGGGGCCAAGAAACCGAAATAGGCTGGAAAGCTGAAGAGTAAGAGCGGTTCTCTCCAGCTTCTCAGCTCTCCAGCTCTTCAGCTGATGTGAGGGAGAGAGGATATGCCTAGAAAGGGTCAAGCGCCGAAGCGTGAGGTCGGGCCGGATCTCTTGTTCGAGAGCCCGGTGGTTCACAAGCTCGTCAACAAGATCATGATGCGCGGCAAGAAAAGTGTCGCCGAGCGCATCGTGTACGGGGCGTTTGACCAGGTCAAGGAGAAGGCCGGCCAGGATCCCGTCGGCGTGCTCGACAAGGCGCTGCGCAACATCATGCCGGTCCTGGAGGTCAGGCCCCGGCGTGTGGGCGGAGCGACCTACCAGGTTCCGATCGAGGTCCGGACAGATCGCCGCATGTCGCTCGGATTGCGATGGCTCGTGGACTACGCGCGCCAGCGCAAGGACCGGCGCACCATGACTGACAAGCTCGCGGCCGAGATTCTGGACGCCTCGGGCGGCCAGGGCGGCGCCGTGAAAAAGCGTGAGGATACGCACAAGATGGCCGAGGCGAACAAAGCGTTCGCCCATTATCGGTGGTAGACCGGAAAGGATCGTAATTTGGCTGTAATGACGACAACGGCAATAGCGCTCGACAAACTCCGGAACATCGGCATCGTCGCACACATCGACGCAGGCAAGACGACGACGACCGAGCGCATCCTCTTCTACACCGGCCGGGTCCACCGGATCGGGGAAGTGGACGAAGGCTCTGCGACCATGGACTGGATGGTCCAGGAGCGCGAGCGCGGCATCACCATCACGTCGGCCGCGACGACCTGTTCGTGGCGGAATCATCGCATCAACATCATCGACACGCCCGGCCACGTGGACTTCACCGTCGAGGTAGAGCGCTCGCTCCGCGTGCTCGACGGCGCGATCGTCGTGGTCAGCGCGGTCGAAGGGGTGCAGCCTCAGTCGGAAACGGTCTGGCGTCAGGCCGACCGGTATAAGGTCCCGCGAGTGCTGTACGTCAACAAGATGGATCGCACCGGCGCAGATTTCCTCCGCACCGTTTCGATGGTTCGTGATCGCCTCGGCGCCAACGCCGTACCTGTGCAACTTGCCATAGGCGCCGAGGACAACTTCCAAGGCGTGATCGATCTCATTCGTATGAAGTCCATTATCTATCTGGACGACCTCGGGACACGATCCGACGAGACTGACATCCCCGTCGAGCTCCGCGGTCAGGCCGAGCAAATGCGTGAGAAGCTCATCGAAGCGGCGGCGGAGATGAGCGATGACCTCACCCACAAGTATCTTGAAGGCCACACATTGTCCGAGGACGAGATCCGGAAGGGCCTTCGAATCGGCACGCTGTCGTACCGGATCGTGCCGGTGCTCGCTGGCTCCTCGTTCCGCAATAAGGGCGTGCAGCCGCTGCTGGACGCGGTCGTGGACTTTCTCCCCTCCCCGCTAGACGTGCATGCCGTTGTGGGCAAGAACCCGGAAACCGGCGAGCCCGAAGAGCGCAAGCCCGATCCATCGGCCCCATTTGCGGCGCTCGCGTTCAAGATCGTCACTGATCCCTACGTTGGTAAACTCACGTACTTCCGTGCGTATTCGGGGACACTCGCGGCCGGATCGTACGTCTACAATTCCAACAAAGGCAAGAAGGAGCGCGTGAGCCGCATCCTGCAGATGCACGCGAATCACCGCGAGGACATTCCCGAGGTCTACGCTGGGAACGTCGTCGCGGCCGTCGGGCTTCGAGACACCACGACGGGCGACACGCTGTGTGATGAAGATCATCCCATTGTCTTGGAATCGATGCACTTCCCCGAGCCGGTCATTGCCGTCGCGGTCGAGCCCAAGACCAAGGCAGATCAAGACAAGCTCGGCGCGGCCCTCGCCAAACTCGCGGAAGAAGACCCCACCTTCAAAGTGAGATTCGATCAAGAGACCGGCCAGACGTTGATCGCCGGCATGGGTGAGCTGCATCTGGAGATCATCGTCGACCGCATGCTGCGCGAGTTCAGCGTGCAGGCCAACGTCGGACGGCCGCAGGTCGCCTATAAGGAGACCATCCGGAAACCGGTCAAAGCCGAGGGACGGTACATCCGGCAGACCGGTGGCCGCGGCCAGTACGGCCACGTGGTCATCGAGCTCGAGCCTCTCGAGCGCGGAGCCGGGATCGAGTTTGAGGATGAGATCAAGGGGGGCGACATCCCGCGGGAGTTCATTGCTCCGGTCGAGGCCGGCATCCGCGAAGCAGCGGAATCCGGCGTCCTCGCAGGGTATCCCGTCGTGGATTTTAGGGCGTCACTCATCGACGGATCCTATCACGAGGTGGATAGTTCGGACATCGCCTTCAAAATCGCAGGCTCGATGGCATTCAAGGAAGGGATGCGGCGCGCACAGCCGGTCCTGCTGGAGCCGGTGATGAAGGTCGAGGTGCTGACGCCTGAGCAATACATGGGCGACGTCATCGGCGATCTCAACGCGCGCCGGGGACGCATTGAGGGTATCGAGCAGCAGGGCGCGATCCGCGTGGTGCGGGCGCTGGTGCCGCTGGGCGAGATGTTCGGTTATGCGACCGCGCTGCGCTCAGCCACGCAAGGCCGCGCGACGTACACGATGGAGCCCTCGCACTACGAAGAGGTACCGCAGAGTATTTCGGAAGAGGTGCGGAACAAGTCCGGAGTGGCGGCGAAGGCATAGTGACTTTTCGGGAGGACGGGAATGGCCAAGCAGAAGTTTGAGCGGACGAAGCCCCACGTGAACGTCGGGACGATCGGGCACGTGGACCACGGGAAGACGACCTTGACGGCGGCGATCACG
>JAHZOA010000086.1 GCA_020028455.1 Armatimonadota bacterium
CTCCCCTATATAATGAAGAAACTGTCGGCACGGCCTGGCACATTCTGGAAGCCTTTGTGCTCCCCGGCCTGCTTGGCCGCGAGATTTCCCATCCGACAGGGTTCCCACAAACAGTTCGCCACCTACGCCGCCACCATATGGCGAAAGCGGGGGTCGAAGCGGCCCTGTGGGATCTGCAATGCCAGCAAGAAGAGGTTCCCCTCTCCCAGGCGTTGGGCGGAACACGCGAGCGCATCGAGGTGGGTGTGAGCCTTGGGATCGAGCCCACCCTCAGCCTCTTGCTCGCCCGAATTGAAGAGTTCCTGAGCCGCGGCTACCGCCGGATCAAGGTCAAGATCAAACCGGGCTGGGACGTGGACGTGATCCGTGAGATCCGGCAGCGTTTCGGCCGTATCCGGTTGCAGGCCGACGCCAACTCCGCCTACACGCTTCAACAGACTCAGGTCTTCCGGGACATGGACGAGTTTGACCTGTTGCTCATCGAGCAGCCGCTCGGTGAAGACGACCTCGTTGACCACGCCGCGCTGCAGCGGCAGTTGCGCACGCCGATCTGCCTCGACGAATCGATCGTGACACCGGATCACGCGCGGAAAGCAATTACGCTCGGGAGTTGCCGCGTGATCAACATCAAGGCGGCACGGATGAGTGGGCTGACGGCGGGGCGCGCGACACATGATTTGTGTGCCGAGGCATCGATCCCCGTATGGTGTGGCGGGTTGCTTGAGACCGGGATCGGCCGCGCCGCGAACATCGCGCTGGCGTCGCTGCCAAACTTTCGACTCCCGGCCGATCTTTCTGCGAGCGACCGTTACTTCCAGACAGACGTGATCGAGCCGCCCGTATTCTTGAATAAGGATGGGACGATTACTGTGCCGGTAACTCCGGGGCTTGGCTTTTCTGTAAATCTTAAAAGCGTGGAAGACTGTACAGTGCGGACGAAAACCTTCAAACGCTAATCGTCCGACCGTTCCTCCTCGGAAGTCGGAGACTCGCTGAGCCGCCGTGTCTCTCGATCGATCACGTCTTCCGGCATCCATGTGCCGACCCATAAAGCCATCGGGTCCAAGGACTCGCTAGGCGGAGAGTTGCGCCGCTTCATTCGATCACCTCCCGGAAAAGATAGACGCCTCTGCAAGCAGCAGAGGCGTCGTGGCCTCACATCAAGGCTTTGTTGTTAGAGCAATAATAGCATGGGCGACCTTGTTGTCAATGCGAGCCCGCGATCACTGCGTTTTTTGGAGGTCTCGGAGGATCTGGCCGAGGCGGTCCATCTCCCGGGCATAGCCCGCCAGATCGCCCTGGCGAAGCATCTGCTGGGCACGGTCGTACGTCTCTAATGCCTGTTTGATGAGCCCGGCGGCTGTTGAAGGGACGGGCGCCGGGCCGGCTCCGGCCGGTGGAGGCGTCAAAGAGGGCGGGAGCCTTCCAAGCAGACGAGCGATGGCCTGGTCAAGGGTTTCCTCCATCACTATTCTCGGGCCGCTCGCCACGATCACCCGCTTCAGCTCCGGCAGCTGGCTCCGTTCTGCCTGGAGGAACAACGGCTCGACATACATGATCGCATTTTCCATAGGGATGACGAGCAGGTTCCCCCGGATGACCCGCGACCCTTCCTGGTTCCACAGGGTCAATTGCTGGGAGATGATGGGATCCTGGTTGATGCGCGACTCGACCTGCATAGGGCCAAACGCCAGCCGGTCTTTTGGAAAGCGATAGACGACGAGCTCGCCATAGCCGGGCCCATCGTTGCGGGCGGCCATCCAGGCGATAAGGTTGTCCCGGCCGGCCGGCGCGAACGGCAGGATGAGGATAAACTCCGGCTGCGGGCCGTTCCCCAAACGCATGGTGACGTAATAGGGCTCGACCACTACAGTCTCGTTTCCGAACAGCTCCGTGGGAATGCTCCACATGTCCTCGCGATTGTAGAAGACCCGTGGGTCTCGCATATGGAAGGTTGCATACATCCGGGCCTGGATCTCAAACATGTCCACCGGATACCGGAGGTGCGCGGCCAGCTCTCTGGGCATCTGCGAGGCGGGCTTGAATAACTCGGGAAAGATCGACGTGAAACTTTGCACCAGCGGATCCGTCGCGTCGACCACGTAGAAATTCACGGCGCCGTCATATGCGTCGATCACCACCTTGACCGAGTTGCGTATGTAATTGATCTCGGTCTCAAGCGCCGGCCCCTGCGCGCTGCTCGGAGCCGGCGTTGCATACGGATAGCGGTTCGAGGTCGTGTAGGCATCGATGACCCACTTCAGGCCGCCGTCCACCAGCACAACATATGGATCCCGGTCATACGAGAGAAATGGGGCCAGGCGTCTGACGCGCGTGGTAATGTCCCGGGCAAACATCAGCCGGCTTTCCCTCGTCACATCTGAAGAGATCAAGAGGCGCAGATCGCCGAAACGATACGCAAAGGCAAGCCGGCGCAGCGCGGTCAGCGCGATGCCTCCCCGCCCCCCATACGAAGCGTAGACGTTCTCATCGCCACGAGGATAGTCGAGCTCCTGGACTCGCGTGTTGACGATGACATACCGTCCTGTCTGCTCGCCGAAATAGATCTGCGGACGCGTCACTTGCAGTCCCGCCTCTCCCGCCGGAGGGATGTCCCTAAGGAAGAACTCGGGCATGCCCTCTTCCGACGCCCGGTTGACCGGACTCATCACCAGACCGTAGCCATGGGTGAATACCAGGTGCTCGTTCACCCATGTGCGCGCCTGCGGTGTCAGCCTCCCGACCTCCAGCTCTCGCGCCGAAAGCATTACCTGGCGCTGCACGCCACCAATCCGATAGCGGTCGATGTCCACGTCCCGGAAGAGGTAGTATGGGCGGAGCGTTTGCAATTGCTGATAGGCGCTCAGCAGCGGCCGGTAGTCCCATAACCGCACGTTATCCACGGTTGGACGATTACGGGACACAACCTCCGCTGTGATCGGCTCTACAGAAAAATCTTGCTCCCGAATCCGATCCAATCCAAACGCCCTCAATGTTGCGCTAATGCCGTTCCGGATGTACGGCGTTTCAACCGTCAGCTCATTCGGAGAGACGCGGACCTGCTGTACGAAGCGCGGGATGACACCCAGGCCCACCACCCAGGCCACGGTAATGACCACAACCGTGGCCAGCGCCGGCCGCCACGTGCGGCGCTGTATGTTGATGAGTAAAAGGATTCCGCAGATCGCAAAGAGCAGCGTGAGCAGACGGAGCACGGGGAGGACGGCGTGCACGTCCGTGTATCCGGCTCCGACGATGGCGCCACGCCGCGAATATTCCAGGGCATACGCGTCCAGCCAGAATCCCCAGCCACGCACCAGGACTATGGCAGCGGCCAGCAGGCTGAGATGGGCGCGCACGGGCCCGGGCAGCGACCATACGCCGCGCAACATGTTCGGCGCGTATGCAAGATAGTACGCAGCGGCCGCGACCAGAAAGATCAGCACGAGCCATCCAAACAGCCACGATTCCACGAACTGGTAAACCGGAAGCCGGAAGATGAAGAACCCGATATCACGCCCGAAGATCGGATCGGTCACGCCGAAGGGCCGCGCATGGACAAACTGCTGGAACATCGGCCATCGGGCCGAGGCGGCGAGACCGGAAAGGAACGCGACCAGCGCCAGCGCTGACATGACCAGTCCGCCGATCTGCTGTCTGCGGAGCACACGCCTGAACTCCCGGCTGCCGCGGCTCCGTGGTTCGAGATCGATGACGTCATCCAGCGCGGGCCGCCGGAGGAGCGGTCGTAAGTTCAGCAGGAACAGGGCAAACAAGATGCCACCCATGACCACGGTGACGCCAATCCGGGAAAGCAACGGCACCCAGAACACGCGGCGGTAGCCGACTTCACCGAACCAGAGCCAGTCCGTATACCACCGCGCCAGCGTCGGCGTGAGGATGAAGAAGACAAACAGCAACGCAAGGAGAGATAGACGGATTCGCATGACGTAGGTAGGTTCTAGGGCTTAGGCCGTTGGGCCTGTGCTACAATCGAACGCATGAGCACCACTGCTGATTCCGAAATTCTTACCAGAGAACAGGTCATCCAGGGGCTGCAGACCGTGTTCGATCCAGAGATCCCTGTGAATGTCTGGGATCTGGGATTGATCTACGACCTGCAGGTCCAGGGCAATGACGTTGCGATCAAGATGACCCTCACGGCGGTCGGGTGTCCGATTGGCCCGCAGATCGCGTCAGAGATCGAAAACAAACTCCAGTCGTTCGGAGCGGAGAAGGTCGCGGTCGAGTTTGTGTGGAGCCCACCCTGGTCGTCTGCGCGTCTCACCGAAGACGGCAAGATCGCTCTTCAGAGCATGGGCTACCCCGTTTGACGACGGTCGTAGGTCGTTGGTCATAGGTCGTAGGCAAAGCACACGTAGTTTCCACGACCGACGACCTACGACCCACGACCGCAGGTTCGCGCCATGCTCGTACTGATCTTTGATGACAATCTCCTCACCTCGGCCTCACTCCTCACTCAGTTACAGTCCGCCGGACATGAGGCCATCTCCGCCAGCACCGTCGCGGAGGCACGTCGCGCCGTTCCACGGCGGCCCGATGCGATCCTGATCAACCTCATGGCCAGTTCGTTCGAACCGCCGGCGCTCATCCAGCAGCTGCTCAAGGAACCGGCGATGCACGGCGCGCAGGTCATCGGATTCTGCGGGCACCTCGACGAGCTTCGCAAGACAAGCGCGCTCAAAGCCGGCTGCCATCACATCATCAGCAACGCGCAGGCACATAAACAGCTCGCCGTTACACTGAAGGGCTTAGGGCTTGGGACTTAATAGTGCAGGGCTTAGGGCATAGGGCTTAGTTACTGAGTAGGACATCGGGTTTTGTCTAAGCCCAAAGCCCTAAGCCCCAAGCCCTTCTTTAAAGTGTCTGCACGCTTCCACAAACCTTTCCGCCAACTCCGGCGCTCCGGCGAAATGGAGATGCGTGAATGTGGCAAGGAGATTCCCGCGGGCGATACCGTCCCGTCCTCCGTCGATCCCGCGTCCCTCGCGCGATCGAAGCACGAGAGGCTCGGGCTCGTCCAGACTGATTGATGAGAAGTGAAACTCGTGCCCCCTCACCTGCTCGCCTTTGCGAAGAAGGAGCGTATCCTCATCGGCCTCGAGCGTGACGTACGCCAGAGCGACAAGTCGCGCGTGCGTCTGCGCCGTTGCGGCTACAGCCCCGACCATCTCATACCTGGTCCCGTTCTGATCAATGATGTCCCGGCACAGATACATGAGCCCGCCGCATTCCGCGTAGATGGGCATGCCTCGGTCGATCGCCTTGAGCACGCTGTCCTGCATTGAACGGTTTGCACTGAGCTGCTCCGCATATACTTCTGGAAACCCACCGCCGAGATAGAGCCCATGCACATCCGGAATCGACTGATCCGCGATCGGGCTGAACGGGATTACGTTCGCGCCGCGTGATTCGAGCAGATCAAGAGCGTCCGGGTAATAGAAGTGAAAGGCCGCGTCCCGGGCTACGCCGATCCGCACATCTGCGGGAATGGTCATCAACGGAAACACCAGTGGACCGGGCACGACCAGGGGCGGAGCCTGGCGGGCGATGCGAAGGATCCGGTCAAGATCGACGTGCGCCTCGACGGCCTCTCCGAGCGCCGCGATCGCGCCTTCCGCAGATTGCTCCTGCGCCGGCACGAGACCGAGGTGTCGCTCGGGAAGCACGAGACGCTCATCCCACGGCAGTGTCCCGAGGAGCGGAATCCCGGCCGCGGACAGTGCATCTTGAAGCCAGGCCATGTGGCGGTCACTTCCCACGCGGTTCGCAATCACTCCAGCGATCGTCAGGTCGGGATCGAACGCGGAGAACCCCATCGCCGTGGCCGCAATGCTCCGCACCGCGCCGGCGGCATCGACGACGAGCACTACCGGAGCGGCCAGCCACTTGGCGATCTCAGCCGTACTGCCCTCCTCACCGCCGCCATGGTACCCATCAAATAGCCCCATCACGCCCTCGATAACAGCGATGTCTGAGCCCTCTGCCGCACGCGCGCAGAGTTCGATCACGGTCGATCGAGGCAGCAACCATGAATCAAGGGTCCGCGAGACACGACCGGTTGCGGCCGAATGAAGCGACGGATCGATGAAGTCCGGCCCTGCCTTGAAAGGTTGCACGACCAGACCGCGACGCTCTAGCGCGCGCAGCACGCCCAGGGTCACCGACGTCTTGCCTGAGCCGCTGTGAGTTCCGGCGATGACGATTCTGGGGATGTGCATTGGAATGAAAACCACTTCGACATGCGGCGGGACGGGGACCTTGGACCGGGGACCCGGCAATCGGCTAAGGAGTGACTCCCCATCCCGCCAACTCTCTTGACAGGATCTTCGATGAACCGATATGCTGGACAGGTTCCAGCTACTTCAAGTGGCTGAGAAGAAAGGAGGTGAGGCCGACGATGCGTAGAATGACCCCGGCCCACCGGAGAGGATTGTCTAGTTAAGGACGGGTTTTAGATCTGTCCTCAGCGTCCTGGCTTGTGGGCCGGGGCGCTTTTCTTTGTGCCTGAAAAGGGTATGCGCTCTTCTTCTCGAACCCCAGTTCGCGTAGGTCTTGCGGGCTAATCGGCGGGGCACGTACCTAACGTCAGACCATATTCGAACCCTCGGGCCGCATGCCGGGGCCCCCAGAAAGACGCACTCGTACATCTCTGGGGCGGCACCAGCGGTCCAAAACGGAGCGAAATCGTTGCGCCATCGGCACCTGGTCATCTGGCTCGGCATCGCCCTTCTGCTGACCCCGTCGCTATCCGCTGAAACCGAACCGACCCGGGTAACAGACGTCTCCTGGGAAGCGGATGGCCTGGTCGGCAAGGTCGTCATACGCCTCAGCGGTTCCTTCGCGTATCGGACCACCGCGTCGCGATCCAGTATCCGGATCGATCTGTGGCGGGCACAGCACACGCAGTGGCAGTCGCTGGCCGTAGACCATCCGTATGTCCGGCGTGTCTACGTCAATCAGATCACACGGGACGTCGCGCGTCTGCGCATCGACCTGAAGAAGCCGGCTCGATATAAGACCTTTGTGCGAACCGATCCATCACAGCTCGCGGTCCAGATCATTCCTCCATGGATGGCGACAAGGCGTCTTCCCGCGAGCATGGCATACGAGAAACTGCGCGTCGCCACCGGCGCCGGCACAACCGCCGTCCACGTGCTTCGAGTGAATCCCCAAGATCCCAAACTCGAAATCCGACCAGTACTGGCCTCCGACATGGTGATCGGGAAGGAAACAACCAGCATCATCGC
>JAHZOA010000087.1 GCA_020028455.1 Armatimonadota bacterium
GGTCACCCGATCCATGGGATAAAACGCCTCGTGGAGGCCATATACGCTCGATACTCAGCTCCAAATGTCGTCAGTAAGAGCTGCTCTTCTTTCATCGCCTGCGCCACGACCCGCGTGATCGCTGCAGGCATGGCGATGGAAAAGAAGAGATTCGGTTGCAGCAGCCACGCGCCGATGAAGTATCCGAGAAACGCAGCGTAGATGGGGTGACGCAAGTAGCGATACGGGCCGTGCCGGACCAGGTGCTTTTGCTGGCAGGGGTCGAGTCCAATCGTGAAGGCATGGCCGAGCGTCACGATCGAAGCGTACTGAAGGGCCAACCCTCCAAGCAGCAGAATCGCCCCCGCCAACCGTAACACCGTCACGTCAAAGAACAATCGAAAGAGTCCCGCCTCCGGCCACAATGTGGAAGCGATCAAAGCCAGCGGGAACGACCAGAACGCGACCAGGGCGGCGATCTCTTCAGTGGTGCCGGTCCGGAAGATGATGACCGGATTGCGTCCGGTCAGCTTTCGTGTCCGGATAATGCCCAGCAAGGTGACGAGATAGAAGCCGAGTGCGAAAACGACTGCAACAACTAGGGGCCGCATTCGCTACCGGGATTTTGACCGGGGCCGTGCCGCCTCTTTGGCCCCGGCGGCCACGAAATCCCTCGCTTCCTTGGCCATAGCCAGCCATCGCCCGCCCACGGACGTCCCCACGCTCACCCATTCCTTCATAAGGCGTCCGTGGCCCGGATCGAAGTGCCTTCCGTGGCCTGAGCGGACGAGTTCGTCAACTCGGCTGGCGGGGAGCTTCAGGACCAACTCCCCCTTGCGAAACATGCCAAAGATCTTGCCCTTCACCTTGAGCGCATCAGAACCAAACTTCCCTCGTTTCCCTGACGGGGGATCCGTGCGAAGCGCCTTTACAATCGCGGCAAACCGCCCTTCAGCGACCACCCTCCACCTCTTCTTGACAACGTATCGGCTGGAGCAACTCCTCTAGTTCGGAGGCCCCGTCGAATTCCCTAGAGACCATTGACGGGATATCATAGGAACGCCATGCAAATCCAACCGTTCGATCCTCGACATGCCACCGACCGCGAGATCGCCGCATTGAACACGTTCCGCAACGTGATGCGCCTGGAGCGGTCGCCCGATGATCCACCAATGCCGCTCGAGGAAGAGACTCAACGCATTCGAAATACTCCGGCCTTCGTCGTCCTTCGCGCGTGGGGGGCCTGGAACGACGACGGGTCGCAATTGATCGCATACGCAAACATTCATTTTGAACAGGCCGATCACAATCGCCATGCCATTGAGTTTGAGATCGAAGTGCTGCCGGAGTACCGACGCCGCGGTATTGCGCGGATGCTCCTGCGCAACCTCGT
Source organism: Armatimonadota bacterium (assembly GCA_020028455.1). Taxonomy (GTDB): domain Bacteria; phylum Sysuimicrobiota; class Sysuimicrobiia; order Sysuimicrobiales; family Kaftiobacteriaceae; genus JACPRY01. Next base: position 1,373 of record JAHZOA010000087.1, read on the forward strand.
CGATGCCACCGTGCGCGAAGGCCGCAGGTTAATGATCGGGCTAACCGTCAGCTCGGCGCCTGCCGGCGAGTTATTCATGCGCCGCATCGGGGCCACGATGGGACTGCCGATGCGCATCAGCCAGTTGGATCTCCGAGATTTGAACCGCGATCTGATCCCCTTGTGGCAGGAGCGGGCAAGGGAACGAGCGACCGGATATGAGATTCTGCTGTGGACCGGACGGACGCCCGAAGAATACATCGACGAATACCTGAAAGTCGTCGAAGCGATGAACCGTGCGCCCCTCGGAGTTCTGCAGCTTGAAGACCAGCACTGGACTCCCGAGCAGCTCCGCCAATGGGAAGATGCCGAGCGGGCGCGTGGCAGCGAGCGATGGACGATGGTGGCCCGCGAAAAAGCCACGGGGGCGTTTGCCGGCTTCACCGAAGTTTCCTGGCATCCGAACCGACCAGAGTTGCTACGCCAAGCTGGGACAGGAGTCCTCGAACCTTACCAGAACCTCGGTCTCGGACGCTGGCTAAAGGCGGCGATGCTGGAGAAGGTTCTGCGCGAGCGGCCCCAGGTGAAGCGTATTCGAACAGGGAACGCAACTGTGAATGAGCCAATGCTGAAGATCAATATCGAGCTGGGCTTCAAACCGTATCAGTCCGAATATTTCTGGCAAATCGAGGTTCCCAAGGTCAGAGCGTATTTGGAAGGATCAGAGACACCCGCGGCAGCTCCCGCAAACTAGATAGCCCATCTGGGTCATTGACCCCTTCCCTGGCCCGGTGCTTGAATCGACTCCGAACATCGCGTGACAGTCACCCTGCCACGGCGCTTGCCTTGCATTTGTCGCGACAACACGCACCGCGGTGAACCTAACCTGGTGGGGATTCGTCTGTTATAGCAGAGGGACCTATGAGATTACGAGCACTTGCGGTCATTCTCTGTATGGTTGCAATTGCTCTTCCCATCTATTCGCCCAGTACGACATCCAATGCCGCGCCTGCCGTTCATCCCAACATCATCTTCATCCTTGCTGACGATCTGGATGCCAAGTCGATCGCGGTGATGCCAAGACTCAAGTCCCTGATGATCGATCGCGGCGTCAGCTTCGCGAACTACTTCGTCACCTATCCGTTGTGCTGTCCGTCGCGCGCCTCGATTCTGCGAGGGCAGTATCCGCACAACACTCAGATCCTTGGAAATCGCCCGCCGCTTGGAGGCTTTCAGAAGTTTGTGGAGACCGGAGCAGAGCGCTCTACGGTCGCCACCTGGCTGCATGCCGCCGGCTACAGCACCGGTTACTTTGGCAAATACCTCAACGGCTATCCAGGAGGGAATGATCAGACTCATGTTCCTCCGGGCTGGGACACATGGAACAGCCCGGTCGGCGGCAGGCCTTATTCGAATTTCGATTACCGGATGAACGAAAACGGCCGTCTCGTGAATTACGGTAACCGCCCTGAAGATTACATGACCGACGTGCTTGCCCGGAAGGCCGTCGCGTTCATCCGTCAGTCTGCGCAGATGAACCGTTCCTTCTTCATCCACCTCTCGACGTTCACGCCCCACGCCCCCGCCACGCCTGCGCCACGTCACGCAAACGCGTTCGCCGAGGTGACCGCCCCCCGGCCGCCGTCATTCAATGAAGCAGATCTCAGCGATAAGCCGTCGTGGCTGCGGAGCCGCAATCTGTTAACCGACAGACAAATTAGCCGGATCGACGATCTCCATCGCAAACGCCTGCAAACCTTGCTCTCGGTGGATGACCTCATCGGCACACTAGTGGATGCACTCGGCGCAGCCGGCCAGCTGCAGGGAACCTACATCTTCTTCAGTTCGGACAACGGCTTCCACCTTGGCGAGCACCGGCTGCCACAAGGAAAGAACACCGCTTTTGAAGAGGACATCCGGGTGCCGCTCATCGTCTTCGGTCCAGGCGTACCGGCAGGTCGAACGGTCGAACTTCTTGCGATGAATATCGACCTTGCCCCCACCTGGGTCGCTATCGCGGGAGTCTCACCGCCGTCCTTTGTCGACGGGCGCTCGTTGTTGCCGGTGCTGAGCGCGGCCCCGCCCAGACAGGACAGATGGCGGCAAATGGTCTTGATCGAGCACTACACTCCGGCGCGCGCAGGCCGGACAACTCGGGCGGCAGCCATTCCGGAGTACCACGCGCTGCGGGTCAAGGACTTCTCCTACGTGGAGTACGCGACCGGCGAGCGGGAACTGTACGATCTACGGCGAGATCCCTACCAGTTGCAGAACATCCACCAAAACGCGGACCAGAGGCTGGTATCAGAGTTGAGCGCGCGCCTAGCCGCCATCAAACGGTGCGCGGGAGCGACCTGCAGGAACGTGGAGGATAGCGCTGTTTCAAGCCGCGAATAGGTCCGTACTATGGCACCGGCCGAGCACTTCATTCTCGCTGCGCGTGTTGACGATGTTCGCTCGCAGGGCCGGCTGCTAATACAGGCGGACGGCCATGCCGTCGTGCTGTTTGCCGACGGCGACCACATCTACGCTGTCGACAACCGTTGCCCCCATATGGGCTTCCCGTTAAATCAAGGCTCGTTGAAAGACGGAATCCTCACCTGCCATTGGCATCACGCCCGCTTCGATCTCGCCACAGGTGGCACATTCGATCCCTGGGCCGACAACGTCCGCGTCTTTCCCGTACAGGTTCGTGACGGCGAGGTCTGGATCGATCTTTCGCCTCGGGAAGACGTCCGCGCTCATCAGCGCGAACGCCTTCAGGAAGGCCTCGAACGAGAGATTCCGCTGGTGATTGCCAAAGCCGTGGTCACTCTGCTGAGTGCGGGTGATGACCCCTCGGAGTCCTTCCGGATCGGGTTGGAGTTTGGCTCACAATACGGTCCTGCGGCCGGAGGGGCCGGCTTCACGATACACACGTGCATGATGAACATCATGCCGGTGCTCGATGCTGAGGATCGGCCTCGCGCCTTGTACCATGGTCTCTCGGCCATCGCACGCGACGCAGCGGGGGCGCCGGCCCGCTTTGTGCTGCGCCCGCTGCCGATCAGCCGGCCCGCCTTTCCCTCTTTGAAACGCTGGTTCCGGCAATTCGTCGAGGTTCGCGATGCCGAAGGCGCTGAGCGATGCATCACGACCGCCGTACGGACCGGCGCGGACGACCAACAGATGGCAGAGATGTTGTTTACGGCCGCAACAGATCATCGGTATCTCAGCATTGGTCATATCGTCGATTTCACGAATAAGGCATTCGAAGCGCTCGACATCGCCGGATGGCAACACGCTGAAGCGGTGCTGAGCAGTCTGGCGCGCGCGTATGCCGAAGCCGACCGCTCAGAAGAGTCGAACGCCTGGCGGCACCCAATCGATTTGGTCGAGATTCTCGAGAGCGCGTTCGGCGATCTTCCCTCGGCGATCGAATCGGGCCGCGGACAACGTGGACAGTGGGCAGGCCGCAGCTCGCTCGTCACTTCGGTGCTCGGGGAAGATCCGCAGGCCATCGCCGACGTTCTTCTGGAAGCGCTCCGGCAGGGCTGCGACCCGGTGGACCTTGCAGGGGTCGTCACCTATGCGGCAGCGCTCCGAATTGCGCGCTTCCCCACCAGCAATGAATTCACGGATTGGGACACCGCGCTGCATACGTTCACCTATGCCAATGCCGTGCAGCAGGCCCTCCGCCGCACGCCATCGGCCGAAGTGGTGCGCGGCGTCTTCGATGCCGCCATGAGCGTGTACCTTGATCGATTCCTCAATGTGCCGCCTGCGCGTGTACCCGAACCTAATGGTGCAGAAGATCCGGAGGCAGTACTGACCAAACTGCCTGAGATCTTCGATCGGCAGCAGCAGGTTAACGAAGCCGCCACGCTCGTGGCCCAGTACCTTGCGAATGGCGACGCCAACCGATTGCTCGCGGCGCTCGGCAAGGCGCTGCTGCGCGAGGACCGAAACTTTCACACAATTCAGGCAGTCGAAGCCGCGTTCTGCCAGTTTGAAGACCTGCGCGGGTCACCCGAGGGCACGCACGTGCTCGTCGCCGCGGGGCGATATCTCGCTGCGCACGCGCCTACGATGCGGGCTCAGGGGCAAACGTATCAGTTTGCGACGCGCTTGAACCGGGGCGAGCGGTTGTACGAGGAAACCGAACGCGTCCTTGCGACGATACTCTTCATGGACATCGTCGGATCAACCGAGCGGGCCGCCGCCCTCGGCGACCGCCGCTGGCGGGATCTTCTGGCCAGTTATCAGAACCTGGTGAAGCAAGAAGTGACCCGCCATAGGGGACGCAACATCAATTTCGCCGGCGACGGCTGGCTCGCAACATTCGATGGGACGGTGCGTGCGATCCGCTGCGCTCAGGCAGTGATTGAGGCGGCACGGCGCATCGGCCTCACCCTGCGGGCAGGAATTCACACCGGGGAGATCGAGATCGCTGGAGACGGCGTCGCGGGCATGGCGGTACACGTCGGCGCGCGCGTCGCGTCATCCGCGCAGCCGGGTGAGGTCCTCGTGACCGGAACGGTCAGGGATATGGTCTCTGGCTCAGGGATCCGCTTGGAAGATCGCGGGACCCACACTCTCAAGGGAGTCCCTGGAGAGTGGCAGCTGTTTGCAGTGACGAGATAGGGGCGTTTCCTGGTCTACTTATACAGAAGGTAGTCTTCTCGGAGTTGCTCGAACTTCTGCAGGCCGGGTTGCCACTTCGCGACAATCGCGCTCGCGGATTCCCCTCGCATCAAACCTAGTCGCACTGATTTCGTGCCCCAGACCGTGTCAAACAGGTAATTGCCACGACGCGGGCGCTTGAACTTCAGCTGGTTCCCGTATAGACTCCGGATCTCCGCGAGCACATATACCGTGGTGGTCGAAGGCCGGAAGACACGCGGATCGGTCACCTGAACCCGTACGCCGCGCCAAATCGTCCCCTTCCGCGGGTGCGGGATCGCTGACGCGCTGAACATCACTCCGGGAATGTTCTTCGAATTCAAGCGCTCGGCGAGCTGTGGGCCATCGATCCACGGCGCCAAGAACACCTGGTAGCGTGACTCTGTCGCCACGCCGTTCCACACATTGGTGCCGTCCAGTGGCCCCGTGGCCGCATAGGTGAAGACGGCGTCCGAGTTTGTGATGCCGGGAGACGGATTCACCCACAATCGCCCGGTGTCGTTCCAGATCATCCCGCGGTTCCAGCCCTGCATCGGAATTACGGTGAGGTCTGCGCCGATGCGAAACGCACGATTGTACAACCGCGCGAGTTCTCCAAACGTCATCCCGTGCACATACGGAATGGGATACAGACCGATGAACGAACGAAATTGGGGTTCGAGAACCGGACCATCCACGATCATGCCGCCCATGGGGTTGGGACGATCGAGCACGACCACCGGCTTGTTCGCATCACGGGCCGCGGTCAGCACGAGTGCCATCGTCGAGGCATACGTGTACGGGCGTACCCCGACATCCTGAAGGTCGACAACCAAGACGTCCACGCGGGACATCATTTGACGCGATGGTCGGAACGAGCCACCGTACAGACTATAGACAGGTGTGCGACCCGGGATCGTGCGGACGGGAACGCCGGCGTCCACCGACCCATCGATGCCATGCTCGGGAGCGAACAGCGCAGTCAATTGCACGCCCTGCAACGTGGTGAGGACGTTGACCGTAGGCGATCCATCGCGATCGACAGCCGCAAGATGGGTGACTAGTCCGACGCGGCGACCCTCTAACGCGGTCGAGGCTTCCCGGAGCGAATCGACGCCAAACGAAAATTCGGCCTGATCAGCCCGTACCGGGAGAATCGGCAGGAGCAATGCCAGAAGAATTACAATCGTCAATCCTGTGAGTCGCAAGTCCGATCGTTACCCCGACGAAGAGGATAATTGGAGGTCCTCGTTCGCCCCAATATGACATGCCCCTGCT
>JAHZOA010000014.1 GCA_020028455.1 Armatimonadota bacterium
GCCGCTACGCAGTCTCTCCCGCCTGATGAATGATGGCATCGGCAAAGGACGCACGCGCGAAGATCACAGCGGCATTCGCGACCAGGTGTACTCGGCCTACGCGAACGGTGTCGACTTGCGCCGGCTGGTCGCGATCATCGGCGAAGAAGCCCTCACCGAACGCGACAGGCTCTACCTGAAGTTCGCAGAGGAGTTCGAGAAACAGTTCCTCAGCCAAGGCCAGACCGATCGAACGATTGAGGACACGCTCAACCTGGCTTGGAAGCTCCTGTCGATGTTCCCGAAGGGCGAACTCAAGCGCGTTAAGGAGGACCATATCGACAAGTATTACTTCGGAGAACTAATGGAAGACGTGTGGAAGGAGAAAACCCGAGTTTAGGGTGTATCGCTGTGCCTGAAGCCGTCAGTCCTACCAGAATGAACCTGCTGCAGCGCAAGCAGCAGGCCAAGATTGCCACGCAGGGCGTTGATCTGCTCAAGCGCAAGCGCGACGCTCTCGTTGCCGACTTCTTTAACATCGTGCGACAAGCACTGACTGCCCGGGAGCAATTGACAAAGATCAGTGAAGAGGCCTACGTGATGCTCGCGCTGGCGAAGGCGTGGGAGGGACGGGAGGCGCTGGAGGCCGCGGCCATGGCCGACCGGCGAGAGGTGCTCGTGGATATTGAGGTGCGCAATGTCTGGGGCACGAAGATCCCCGAGGTCGCGGTGAAGGAGGTCCGGCGGACCCTGCTCGAACGGGGGCACAACCCTACGTCAACGAGTCTCCGCACCGTCGAGAGCGCGTCGAATTTCGAAGACGTCCTGCACGCGATCCTGGAGGTTGCCGCGACCGAAATCAAGCTGAGGAGAATCGGTGAAGAGATCAAGAAGACGACCCGCCGCGTGAACGCGTTGGAACAGGTCGTCATCCCCCGCCTGATTGGCGAGATCCGCTTCATTACAGCCGTACTCGAGCAGCGCGCCCGCGAAGATGTGTTCCGCTTGAAGCGCATCAAGCAGAAACTCGAAGCGCGCGAACAAACACACTGACGTCTTCCCAGTCTACCCCGTCTACCCTGTCTCCCCCGTCTCATGAAAGTTTCTGGTGGTAAGGGTATGATTGAGACTGGGAAGACGGGGCAGACAGGGAAGACGGGGTAGACGCATATGGTTCTTAGTGAACGCACCCTCCGCACGTTTCGCGTATCTCGCTGGCACGTGGCGTTCGCGCTATTGCTGGCGACGGCCGGCTTTCTTGCCGTGACCCAGATTCGAAATGCGGTGTTGATCCGCCAGCAGCTCAACGTTCCGCCGGATCGACTCCAGGAACTGGCGTTCCGGCTCCGGCAGCAGGAGCGCAACCGCGCGGCGCTCGAAGAGCAGATCTTCACGCTGCGAGATCAGCTGGGGGACTACGAGCGTGGTGTGGCCCAGGATCAGGAGAAGCTCGAGGACCTTCGCAGGGGTCTGGAGCGTCTGCGGATTCTGGCGGGCCTGGCGGCCATGGTAGGACCAGGGCTCGTGGTTGAGCTGGACGACAGCCCGCAGCCGCTCCGGCCTGGCGATGATCCCAACACGGTTATCCTGCACTACACGGACCTGCAGGTGGTGGTCAACGACCTCTGGGCCAGCGGCGCTGAGGCCGTTGCGATCAATGATGAGCGCATCGTGTCCACGACCGGCATCAATTGCGTCGGCACCACGATCCTGTGCAACACGAAGCGGATGGCGCCACCCTACAGGGTCACGGCCATCGGCGATGTGGAATCGATGCAGGCTGCGCTGGAGCGGTCCGATGGAAGCCTCGCGACCCTCCGGGGGTTCGGGTTTCCGGTCAAGCTGGCGCGGGGATCCCGGCTCGTTGTTCCCGCGTATCGGGGCAGTTTCCGTTTCTCACACGCGACGCCGGTGGAGCTACCGAAGTAAGTGAAAAGGGGATAGGGGCATGTGGCTGCCAATCGCAGGGCTGCTCGTCGGCATACTCCTTGGATTCTTATTCTCCGTCGAGATTCCGTTAGGGATCGTCAAGTACACGGCGATTGCGATCCTCGCCGCGATCGACACCATACTCGGTGGATTGCGCGCTCGCCTGGAAGACCGCTTTGATCTCCCGATCTTCGTTTCGGGCTTCTTCGCGAATACGTTCTTCGCCGCGTTGCTCACGGCGATCGGCGACCTGCTGGGCGTCGATATCTACCTGGGTGCGTTGATTGCTTTTAGCATCAGGATCTTCGGGAACGTCGGGTTTATCCGGCGTGATCTGGTTGAAGGCTACTGGCGTGGACTCACGCGGCAGGAGCGCGGGTCGGTCTTTAGCGGACGACAGTCACCCTGAGGAGGACAGCGATGACGGTGCGGGTCGGAATCAACGGATTCGGGCGGATCGGACGCCAGTCTCTCAGGGCGATCCTGGAACGATATCGCGACAAGATCGAGGTCACCGCGATCAATGACATTGCCGACATCGCGACCAACGCGCACCTGTTCAAACACGACTCGAACTACGGGACGTTTCCGGGAAAGGTGCAGGGCCGGAACGGCGAGTTGGTGATCGGCGACTGGACGATCCGCGTATTCTCCGAGCGCGATCCGGCCGCCATCAAATGGAATGACTCGGATGTCGATCTCGTGGTGGAATCGACTGGCCGCTTCACGGCGGCGGATAAGGCCCGCGGTCACCTCGAGGGCGGCGCGAAGAAAGTCGTCATCAGCGCCCCGGCCAAGGGCGAAGACATCACCGTCAACATGGGGGTCAACCACGAGCTCTACGATGCACAGAAACACACGATCGTGAGCAATGGCTCGTGCACGACGAACTGCCTCTCGGTCACGGCGAAGGTGCTCAGCCGCGAGTTCGGCATCAAGCGGGGCTTCATGACAACGGTGCACTCGTATACGAACACGCAGCGCATCCTCGACGTCGTCGGCGAGAACCTGCGCGAGGCGCGCGCCGCTGCGATCAACATCATTCCCGCCGCGACCGGTGCCGCCAAGGCCATCTTTCTCGTTCTTCCGGAACTGAAGGGTAAGATGCACGGCATGGCCCTGCGCGTGCCTACGCCGACAGTGTCAATCGTCGATCTCGTGTGTGAGCTGGACAAGCCCGCCACTACCGAACAGGTCAACGCCGCGTATCGCCGTTACAGTGAAGAAGAGATGCAAGGCTATCTGGGTTACAGCGAGGAAGAGCTCGTGTCCATGGACTACAAGGGCAGCCCTTATTCCGGTATCGTCGATGCCCCGCTGACGACCGTGATCACCGAGAATTTTGTCAAAGTCCTCTCCTGGTACGACAACGAGTGGGGCTATGCCAGTCGCGTCGCCGACCTCGTGAACTACATGGCGCAAAAAGGACTCTAAGAAACGGGATCGCGGGAACGCGGGATCTCGGGAACACGGTAGTGTCGACGGGGCACAATCGCGTTCCCGTGTTCCCGCGTTCCCCTGTTCCCGTTAGTTTACGACCATGCGCAAGAAAACCATCCGCGACGTCGACGTTCAAGGGAAACGCGTGTTCGTCCGCGTGGACTTTAACGTGCCACTGGATGATGGCCGCATCGCCGACGACCGCCGGATCCGGGAAGCCCTTCCAACCATCACCCTGCTGCGCGAGCATCGCGCCCGCACGATCCTGGCATCGCACCTCGGGAGGCCTCAGGGAAAGGTCGACGACACCCTGAGGCTCGATTCGGTCGCAAAGAGACTCGGCGAGCTCCTGGGCGCGGAGGTTCGCAAGCTGCAAGACTGCATCGGCCCCGAAGTCGAAGCCGCCGTTGCCGCGATGAAAGACGGCGACGTCGTCCTTCTGGAGAACCTGCGGTTTCACAAAGGCGAAGAGGCGAACGATCTGGAATTCGCCCCCGCACTCGCCAGACTGGCAGATCTGTACGTCAATGACGCCTTCGGCACCGCGCACCGAGCCCACGCGTCGACGGTCGGCATCGCTAAGCTGCTTCCCGCCGTCGCCGGCCTGCTGCTCGAAAAGGAATTGAATTACTTGTCGAGCGCCCTGGAGAATCCGAACCGTCCGTTTGTGGCAGTCCTCGGCGGGAAGAAGGTCTCAGACAAGATTGGCGTGATCCGCAACTTACTCACGAAATCAGACGCGCTCCTGATCGGCGGCGCGATGAGTTATACGTTCTTGAAAGCGAAAGGATTCGAGGTCGGAAAGTCGTTATGCGAGGACGACAAGCTCGACCTCGCCCGATCGCTGATGACAGATGCCGGGAAACGCCGCCTTGCATTTCATCTTCCAGAGGATGTCGTCGTGGCCGACCGCTTTGCAGAAGACGCGGCATACAAGACCGTCCCGGCTGAGGCCATCCCGAAGGACTGGATGGGCATGGATATCGGCTCACACACCGCGGCCACATACGCAAAAGTCATCCGCGACGCGATGACGGTGATGTGGAACGGTCCCATGGGGGTGTTCGAGATGCCGCCGTTCGCCCGCGGCACTCGTGCGGTGGCAGAGGCCATGGCCCAAAGTAAAGGTGTCACGATCGTTGGCGGTGGCGATTCAGCCGCCGCGGTTGAGCAGGAGGGACTGGCAAACCAGATGACACATGTCTCCACGGGCGGTGGAGCCTCGCTCGAGTTCCTGGAAGGAAAAGAACTTCCCGGGGTCGCGGTGTTGGCCGATCGATGAAGCGGACCCCACTGGTCGTGGGAAACTGGAAAATGCACAAGACTGGGACCGAGGCCATCCGTCTGATTGAAGATCTGCGCAAATCGTCGCTTCCCTCCAATGTCGAGGTCGCGGTGTGCCCAGCCTTCACCGCGCTTAGTGATGCAGGAAGCGCTCTGAGAGACTCTCCAATCCGGCTGGGCGCCCAGGACATGTATTGGGAGGCGCAGGGCGCATTCACGGGCGAGGTTTCCCCACTGATGCTGGCCGCCGCCGGTTGCCGCTACGTGATCGTCGGGCATTCCGAGCGACGTCAGTTCTTTGGCGAGACAGATGTGTGGGTCACGCGCAAGGTGCAGGCAGCGTTTGCTCACGGCCTGGTGCCGATTCTCTGCGTCGGCGAACGTCTCGAAGAGCGAGACGCCGGACGCACCGACCGAATTGTCACCGAGCAGACGGAAATGGCGACAGGTGAATTGAGTTCAGAACAGGTGGTGAATCTCGTGGTCGCGTATGAGCCGGTCTGGGCCATCGGGACCGGTCGTTCAGCCACGGGAGAAGAAGCGAATCGAGTGACGGGCTTGATCCGCCGTGCCCTGGGACGGCGGTCCGGCGGCGCATCTGCTCAGACGCGGATCCTCTACGGTGGGAGCGTGACCCCTGACAACGCCGCTGAGGTCTTTGGACAGCCGGAAATCGATGGCGGTCTCATTGGTGGAGCGAGCCTTGACGCTGGAAAGTTCACGGCTATCGTGCGAGCAGCGTCGCGGGAACGCGGAAACCTGTGATAAGATATCAACTGGTTGGGACACCTCGGCGATAGCCGGGGTGTGTTTGTCTGGAGGATTCGGATGGAGAACGCGGTGTTGATATTACACTTCGTGCTCGCCTTTTTGGTTGTCGGGGTTATTTTGTTGCAGGGACCGAAAGGTGAGGGGTTGGGTGCCATTGGCGGCAGCGCACGGCTGTTTCATGGCCCGAGGCCCCGAGAGACACTCTTTACGCGCGTCACGGCGGTGACGGCGATTCTGTTCGTGCTCACCTCGACGTACCTGACGTTCTTGAGGTAGCTGAGTTCGGTCACCTATAATACGACGGAGCCCGGCTGGCGGAATTGGCAGACGCGTACGCTTGAGGGGCGTATGGGTTTCCCGTGGGGGTTCAAATCCCTCGCCGGGCACCAAAAAAATCTCGACGGATTCGTAATGTGAGTCCGTCGAGATTTTTTTGGTGCTTTGGAGAATTGAACCCCCACGGGGGAGGGAGTGTGAGGGAGGAAATCCTCCCTCACGTAGCAGGGGGTGACATGGCTTCGCGCAAGCGAAGCCGTCCGAGGGGGCGAAGCCCCCTGAGGAGGAGCGAAGCCGCGACTTTTGGTGTTCCGCTGAGGGCCTCATGAGCTATAGGCTCATGGGGGGTCGCGGCGAGCGACCCCGTGGTCGGGTTCAAATCCCTCGCCGGGCACCAATAAACCTAGAAGTCGCCGAAGAGACCTGCTTTGAAGCGGGTCTCTTCAATTTTGGGCCAAACTGAGACCAGGTACCGTTTCCAGGGCAAATCGGTACCTGGTACGGTTTTTCGGCCAAATCTGATGTTCCTAGCCTGCATCAACGTAGCACTGTCGTCAGGGGGTTTTTCGTTCGAGTTCCTGCAAGAAGCGCGTTGCCTCGGGCCCGCCCCAGAAGAGCAACACGGCCATGATTCCGTAGATCGACAAGTGGCCCACGAGTTCCACCCAACCCAAATACGGCAACGTGAAATTAAACGGTACCCACGCGGTCAGGATGACCCAGCGCGTGAGGAAACCTGAGGCAATCAGCGCGCCGATCGAGACTTCTGCGATGCCGGCCGCGGTGGCGAAATCGGCATTCGAGAAGCCCCCGAATCCAAGCGCCGGCATGAAGTTGAATGGATAGCGGTCAAGGAACGCGACGGCCAGCGGCACGTTCCACAATTTTTCCGTGAACCCAGCCCAGACCATACCCGCTCCAGCGAGCACTCTCAGTACCGGCACCGCGGATGGAACCCAGGTTCGGAAGTGAGGTCTCGGCAGCGCGAGAATCCCGTCGAATGAGAATGCGCCGCGCCCCAGGATCGCCGTGAAGAAGGCGATGCCTAGGATGTGCAGCTGCTCGAGCATATCCACGGGTCCAAAGATCACCGCACCGACTGGGAACAGGCCGGCGAGGACGAGCGCCGCAGCGCGCGTCAGCACGCCGTACGCGAAGCTCAGCGCGATGACGATCTGCGTCAGCCCGACGAGTCCGCCGACAAACGTCCAGGGCATCGCCAGGTTCGGGACAAAGAGTTGTCGTTGCACCCCCGCGACAACTAGCGGGACGGACACGTGGAGGGCAAGAATCAGCAATAGCCACGAGATCAGGTTGCTCAGGTCGCGCCGGGTGCTCGGCAGCGGCGCAGGTCGCCTGCGTCCGGATCGTCTCCGCAGAAACCGGTCTGCGAGGAACGCGAGGCCGATCACCGCCAGGGCCACGCTGCCTGCCAGAACCGTCCGCTCGATGGCAGCAGTGTCAATCTGGAGCGGGAACTGCGATGGATCGATGAACCACTTCGCGTGGGCCACGATGATCCAATGCGTGGTCATGAACATTCTCGGAGTCCGAGATCGCGAACGTCAGTACGAGCATAGCAAAATTTGATTGACAAGACCGGCCGGCCTCTGATAAAGTCCCCACTAATACTCGCGCGCAGGATCCGTCCTGCTGCGAACATAGCCAGAGGAAGTGCGCCTAGGGGTTCCACAGCCTCGACTCGTGGCTGGTCGGTCCAAGCGGCGCAGGCGGTCAATGACTTGACCGCTACACCGTCAGGAGAAAAGCCTGAGGGATAGGTTCCTCAACGGGATCTATCACTCAGGCTTTTTCATAACCGCAGTATGGTGTGATGACGGGAAGTAGTAGGCGGAGGTAGGCTCACAAGAGAGCCGGGTCTGGTGAAATCCGGCAGCCACTGCCTCCACTGAACTCATCCCCGAACAGTTGCGGCGAGTGAGTGTTGCGAGCCGCAGCCGGACACCGCCGATACCGGTTTGAGTGCCAGCCCTCGAGCGGGTTGGAACTAAGGTGGTACCGCGGGAGCATCCGCCCTTAGGATGTCTCCCGCGATTTGTTTTTACGGAGGGACCATGACGACGATCTCCAATGTGATGCCGGCCCCACGCACCGAGACGCGGGAAGATACCAGCGGCAACTTCGTGCTGATTGACACTCTCCGCCGGTGGGGCATCAATTTCTTCGCCGGCGTCAACGGCGGCGGGGTGATCCACGTTGCCAAACACATGGAGCCGTTCACCGATCTCTCGCAGGCCGGCGATGGCATCCCCCGGTTGCTGACGATGGGTGAGTATGCCGCCGGATTTGTTCCGCTGGGGTACTACCTGGCCTCTGGCCGCGTGGCTGCGTGTCTGACAACAACCGGCGCCGCCACCAAACTCGGATCGTGCGGTCTCAGCGACGCGAAGCTTCACAACATTCCTGCGGTCTATCTGATTGCGCTGAACTCCACGCTGTCGATCGGCCAGGCGCCGTTGCAAGATGTCTCGCTCCACGGCATGAACGTGGTGCCGCAACTCCAGGCCGAGCTCGGCGACGGATGCATCGTGATTGACAACGTCCGGCAGCTGGAAACCCAGCTGCGCCGAGTCCAGGACATCCTTGCGGAGTCCCGTCCGGTCGCCATCGCCTTCCACCCGGACATTCTGTCGAAGCCGGGGGAGGCGGACATCTCCTGGGTGGAGCGCCCGCATCGATTTTCGCGGCGAGACCTCGAGGAGTTTTTCCAGACCTTTCCCGCCGAGGCAGCGGGGCGCAGGGTCATCCTTTACGTCGGCAGCGAGGCAGCGCGGCACCCGGGGATGGAGCGGCTGACGACGCGTCTGTCCGAGGTGCTGCGCGCGCCCACGGTCTGGTCGGTCAATGGAGCAGGCGCCGTGGCGCGCACGAACCGGTACGGCTACGGCTACATCTCATTCGGCGGCAACGATCGGGCGATGGAACTGTGGCGCGGGATGTCGCGAGACGACGTCATGATTGCGCTCGGGTTTGATGCGGGTGAATACTCGCTCAATCTCGGCAAGATCCCCGCTGGCGCAGTCTGGCACTTCACCGACCTGCCCGGGGCGTATGGCCATAAGCACGGAGAGTTTAAGCACCGGGTGGCCGGCGACTATCGCATTGTGCGCGGTCACATCGGACTCGTGCTGGAGGAGATCCTCGCGCGCTTCGAGCGGGATGGCCTCGGTGACCGGCCCGAGGTCGAGACCCCAGGCAACCTGAACACGCGCGCAATCTCCAGGGACGTGAAGCCGGGATGCGTGGATTTCGTTGCGTTCTATGAGGCGCTGGATCGCTTCTGGCGGCCGCACAGCATTGGCTTCGATGACGTATGCATCGCCTACAAGGACCGCCAGTATGTGACCCAGCGGCCGAATCCACACATCCGGTTCCACACGATGCACGATGGCTCGGCGATGGGCGGGGCATTCGGCCTGGGCGTCGGCGCGAAGATTGCCGATCCGAGTCTCGCCACCTTTGTCTTCACGGGCGACGGGTGCTGGCGGCTCTTCGGTGGAGCGCTGGCCGATGCGGCCGGGTTGGATCTGCGGGTGTTCATCATCAACAACGGGACGTATGCCATCGTCGACAAGGGGCTCGAGGTGGTCATCCCGGACGTCGACAAGCGGCGGTATCACAGCCGGCTGCCCGGCATCGATTTCGTCGCGGCAGCCAAAGCACACGGCTGGGACGGCTACGCGGTGAATTCGGACCTCAGCAATCTACGAGAAATCATGGACGCCTGCTACACGCGGCGGGGGCGCTCCATTCTGGTCGATGTGCCCGTCGATTGTGACCAGGTCGTCGGGCAGAACCCGAGATTGCTCAACCTGACTGTGAAGACATATCTCTGAACAACAGCTCTTCCTGGGGGTGTCCTGATGGCGACGATCTACTACGATGCGGATGCACCGCTGGATCCGCTGCGCGAACGCACCGTGGCGGTGATCGGCTACGGCAGTCAAGGCCACGCGCACGCCCTGAATTTGCGTGACAGCGGGATCGATGTGGTGGTGGGATTGTATCCCGGCAGTGCATCGTGGTCCAAGGCGGAGGGTGAGGGGCTGCGCGTGCTGACCGTGGCTGAGGCCGTGGAGGGCGCTGATGTCGTGGCGATCCTCGCGCCGGATCACATCCAGAAAGCCATCTATGACCGGGAGATCTCGCGACAGTTCCGGTCTGGTGCAGCCCTGCTATTTGCGCACGGATTCAACATCCACTTCGGCCAGATCCAGCCCTTGCCCGAGGTCGACGTCATCATGGTGGCCCCGAAATCGCCCGGCCACCGCATGCGAGAGCTCTTTACCGAAGGGGCGAGTGTTCCTGCGCTGCTCGCAGTGCATCAGGACGCGACCGGGCACGCCAAGGAGATCGCGTTGGCCTACGCCAGGGCCCTCGGCTGCACCAAAGCCGGAGTCATTGAGACCACATTCCGCGAGGAAACCGAAACGGATTTGTTTGGCGAGCAGGCAGTGCTCTGCGGAGGCGTCAGCGAGCTCATCAAGGCGGGGTTCGAGACGCTGGTCGCCGCGGGGTATCAACCTGAGATCGCGTATTTCGAATGTCTCAATGAAATGAAGCTGATCGTGGACCTGCTCTACGAAGGCGGGTTCGCGTACATGCGCTACTCAGTGTCGGACACCGCCGAGTTCGGTGATTACAGTCGAGGAAGGCGCGTCGTCGACAGCCATGTCCGGGCCACGATGCAGCAGATTCTCCAGGAAGTCCAGGACGGGTCATTCGCCCGCGAGTGGGTGCTGGAGAATCAGGCGGGCCGACCGACCTTCAGCGCACGGAGAAGGCAGGAACTGGAGCATCCCATCGAGGTCGTCGGACGGCGGCTGCGAGCGATGATGCCCTATCTCCGGCGTCCCACACGCCAGCCGGTGGGAACGGCCTCGTAGGAGAGGATCGTTGAGCAATCGCGTCGTCATCTTCGACACGACACTGCGCGACGGCGAGCAATCGCCCGGATTCTCGATGAGCGCGGGCGAGAAGCTGGAGATGGCGCGCCAGCTCGCTCGCCTCGGGGTCGACGTCATCGAGGCAGGCTTTCCGGTCAGCTCTCCCGGCGAACTCGAAGCCGTGCAGCACATCGCCCGCGGTGTGCGCGGGCCGGCCATCTGCGCCCTCGCGCGCACCGATCCCCGGGACATCGACCTGGCGTGGGAAGCGGTGCGCGGCGCGGAGCATCCCCGCATTCATACGTTCATTGCCACATCCCCGATCCATATGGAGCGCAAACTGAGGATGACGCCCGACGAGGTACGGCTTCACACACAGCGTGCCGTGGCCAGGGCGCGGTCGTTGGTGGCGGACGTGGAGTTCAGCGCCGAAGACGCCACGCGGTCGGATCCGGAGTTTCTCTGCCGGATCTTCGACGACGCGATCGCCTCCGGCGCGACGACGATCAACATTCCGGACACCGTCGGGTACGCGCTACCTGATGAGTTCGGGACACTCGTGCGGACGGTGCTCGAGCGTGTTCCCGGGATGGACCGGGTGACGGTGAGCGTGCACTGTCACAACGACCTCGGACTGGCGACGGCCAATACGCTGGCGGGGCTGGCCGCCGGTGCGCGCCAGGTCGAGGGCACGATCAACGGCACCGGCGAGCGCGCCGGCAACGTCGCGCTGGAAGAAGTGATCATGGCCGTCGCCACCCGGCGCGAGGCGCTCGGCCTCTCAACCGCCATCGAGACGACGCAGCTCCACCCCACAAGCCGGTTGCTCTGTGCCCTGACCGGGAACGACGTACAGCCGAACAAAGCGGTCGTCGGCGCCAACGCGTTTGCACACGAAGCAGGCATCCACCAGCACGGTGTGTTGATGGACCGTCGTACTTACGAGATCATGACGCCGGAATCGATTGGCCTGCCCCACAACCGGCTGGTGCTTGGAAAACACTCCGGCCGCCATGCATTCCAGAAGGTGTTGGAAGATGAGGGCGTGCGGCTGGGAGCAGAGGCGCTGGACGGAGCGTTCGCGCGCTTCAAGGAGCTGTGCGATCGCAAGAAGCGCGTCACGCTCAAGGAGATCGTCGCGCTCGTCGAGGAGCTGCGGATCACCCCCGCGGCGTCAGGCGGTGGCGCGAGATGAGCATGACGATCACCGAGAAGATCCTCGCCGCGCACGTGGACGCCGATGAGGTGCGGCCGGGCGAGATCATCGACTGTCGCGTTGATTTCGTGTTCGCCAACGACATCACGGCCCCGCTGGCGATTCAAGAGTTTCAGAAGATGGATATCCCACAGGTTTTCGATCCCGACCGTGTGGCCTTCGTCTTCGACCACTACGTGCCGTCCAAAGATATCGCGTCCGCGCAGCAGTGCAAGATCACCAGGGATTTCGTGCGCGCGCATGACCTGCCGCATTTCTATGACATCGGCCGGTCGGGCATCGCGCACGTGCTGCTGGCCGAGGAAGGGTTCGTCGGGCCAGGTGATGTGTTCGTCGGCGCAGATTCCCACACGTGCAACCAGGGCGCGCTGGGCGCGTTTGCCACCGGAGTGGGATCGTCGGACCTGGCGGCGGCAATGGCGCTGGGGCGCCTCTGGTTGCGGGTGCCGGAGACGGTCAAATATGTCCTTCGTGGCAAGCTGCAGCCGTGGGTCACCGGCAAAGATCTGATCCTGGCGATCATCGGTCGCATCGGGGTGGATGGCGCCCGGTACGGGGCGATGGAGTTTGCGGGCGAGGCGCTGGCCCACCTGAGTATGGACGAACGCTTCTCGATCACGAACATGGCCGTCGAAGCCGGCGCAAAGAACGGCATCATGGAACCCGATGACGTGACACTCGCCTGGTTCAGGCCGCGCGCTCGCCGGTCATCGGCGATGTATCGCAGTGACCCCGATGCGAACTACGCCGATGTGCGTGACATTGATGCTTCCGCATTGGAGACGGTCGTATCGGTACCGTCATCGCCCGGGAACGTCGTGCCGGTGCGCGAGGTCGCCGGAGTGAAGGTCGATCAGTGTTTCATCGGCACGTGCACCAACGGCCGGATCGAAGACCTGCGCATGGCCGCCACTGTGTTAGCTGGCCGGAAGGTGCATGCCGAGACACGGCTGCTCGTCATCCCAGCTACGCCGCGTATCTACCGGCAGGCGCTGGAGGAAGGCCTGATTCAGATTTTCCTGGATGCCGGTGGGGCGATCAGCACCTCGACCTGTGGTCCGTGCATCGGGGGACATATGGGCGTGCTCGCCGAGGGTGAAGTGTGCGTCTCCACCAGCAGTCGCAATTTCATCGGGCGGATGGGACACCGCCAGAGCCAGGTATACCTCTCGAATGCCGGCGTGGCTGCGGCGTCGGCGGTGCTGGGGCGGCTGGCCCATCCTGATGAGGTCGTCCGCGCTCCCGTGCCGGTCTGAGGCGATGCGATGACCATTCGAGGTAAGGCGCACAAGCTGGGGCACCACGTCGACACCGACGTGATCATCCCCGCCCGATACCTGGTGACGAACGATCCGGCCGAACTCGCCCGGCATTGCTTCGAAGATCTCGATCCGACGCTGCGCGCGCGCATTCGGCCCGGCGATATCATCGTCGCGGGCGAAAACTTCGGCCAGGGCAGCTCTCGGGAGCACGCGCCCATTGCCATCAAAGCGCTGGGCGTCCCGTGCATCGTGGCCAGCTCGTTCGCACGGATTTTCTATCGCAACGCGTTCAACATCGGACTGCCACTCGTGGAGTCTGCGGACGCCTACGCGGGGATTGAAGACGGTCACGAGATCGACGTCGATCTGTCTGCCGGACGAATCGACGATCACTCGACGGGTGGCACGTTCGTGTCCACCCCGATTCCCGATTTCATGCAGCGACTGCTCGATGCCGGTGGCATCGTGGGCTACGTCCATGCGCAGCGCGCCCAGCGCAAACAATAACTGAGCCTGTACGACATCAGTATCGGAGGGAAGAGATGAGCCTGCCACAGCGACCGCGCCGCGGCGAGGAATCCAAAATCCGCACAGACCCGGCGGAAACTGATCCGGAGCAGGAGAATACCGAAGAGGGGTGGGTCGTCACCCAGATTCAGGAGTCCTTCGAGAGCCGTGCCTGAGAGGTACCGCGTCGCGGTCTTAGGCGGCGACGGTATCGGTCCGGAAGTCATCCGCGAAGCGGTGAAGGTGCTCAGCGCCGCCGGCCGCCGCTTTGATCTCGAGTTTGCATTTGATGAGGCGCTCATCGGTGGCGCGGCCATCGATGCGACCGGCTCGCCGCTGCCGGACGAGACACTCGCGCTCTGCCGGTCGAGCCGGGCGGTCTTGTTTGGAGCCGCGGGTGGACCACGATGGGATGCGCTGCCTGGTGATGCGCGCCCCGAGCGTGGACTGCTTCGGTTGCGAGCGGAGCTGGCGGTCTACGCTAACCTCCGGCCCGTGCGCCTGATGGCGGAGGGAATTTCACCCTTGCGGGCGCAGGCGGTGGCGGGTACAGATCTGCTTATCGTTCGCGAGCTGACCGGCGGTCTGTACTTCGCAACGCCCCGGGGCCGGTGGGGGGATCTTGCGATCGATACGCTGCGATACACCAGGGACGAAATCGCCCGCGTCGTGCGGGTGGCGCTGCGCCTCGCCCGATCACGCCGGCGTGTGCTGACGTCCGTGGACAAAGCGAATGTGCTGGAGACATCGCGACTCTGGAGGGATGTCGTGGAGGAGGAGGCGCGGGCGTTTCCCGATGTGACCGTGCGCCATATGCTGGTAGATACCGCCGCCATGGAACTCGTCCGTGCGCCGGCCACATTCGACGTGATCGTCACCGAGAATATGTTTGGCGATATTCTGAGCGACGAAGCCGCGGGAGTGGTGGGCTCGCTGGGACTGCTGCCGTCTGCGAGTCTCGGCGATCATGCGCCGTTCCTCTATGAGCCCGTCCACGGGTCCGCCCCTGATATCGCCGGCAAGGGAATCGGAAACCCCGTGGGCGCGATTCTCAGCGCCGCGCTATTGCTGCGGTACTCATGCGATCTGCCGTCCGCGGCTGTTGCGGTCGAGTCCGCAGTCGACGCGGTGCTGGCCAGCGGAGTGCGGACACCCGACCTCGGTGGGTCGGCATCGACCGTAGACGTGGGTGACCGCATCGCCGCCGCGGTCGAAGAGGGACAACCTGTCGGCCTGGGGGAGATCCGGTCATGACGACCCTGCTTCGCCACAAGAGCAGCGCGCTGCTTGATGGGCCCGATCGCGCCCCGGCGCGTGCGTACTTCAAAGCGATCGGATTCTCGGACGATGATCTCGCGCGCCCGCTGATTGGAATCGCCAATACGTGGATCGAGCTCATGCCTTGCAACTATCACCTGCGGCGCTTGGCGGAACGCGTCAAGGCCGGCGTCAGAGCCGGTGGCGGCACGCCGGTGGAGTTCAACACGGTGGCGATTTCCGACGGCATCTCCATGGGCACGGAAGGCATGCGAACGTCACTGGTGAGCCGCGAGGTGATCGCCGATTCGATCGAGCTCGTCGCCCGCGGATACTTGCTGGACGGACTCGTGGCGATCTCGGGCTGCGATAAGACGATTCCCGGGGCCGTTATGGCGCTGGCCCGGTTGGACCTGCCTTCGCTGATGCTCTACGGCGGATCCATCCTGCCGGGGGAGTTTGAGGGTCGGCCGGTGACGATTCAGGATGTGTTCGAAGCGGTGGGCGCCTATCACAGCGGCGCCATGAGTGAGGCCAGGCTGCGGGCGCTGGAGGCAAGCGCTTGTCCAGGCCCCGGCGCGTGCGGCGGGCAATTCACCGCCAACACGATGGCCATGGTCTTCGAGATCATGGGCATCTCCCCGATGGGCAGCAGTGATGTGCCTGCCGTAGATGCGCGTAAGGACGACGTGGCGTTCGAGGCGGGCGAGATTGTCATGCGTGTGCTCCACGATGACATTCATCCCAGAGCGCTCATCACCCGCGCGTCACTGGAGAACGCGATCGCCGCGGTGGCGGCGTCTGGTGGATCGACCAACGCGGTGCTTCATCTCCTCGCCGTGGCGCAGGAGGCAGGAGTCGCGTTGGACATCAACGATTTCGAGCGCATCAGTGCGCGCACGCCACTGATGGCCGACCTCAAGCCCGGCGGCCGGTTCACCGCGGTTGATCTCCACCGCGCCGGGGGCGTGCGCCTGATGGCCAGGCGGTTATTGGACGCCGGAGTGCTGCACGGCGACGCGCCAACCGTGACCGGCCGCTCGATTGGGAGCGAAGCGTTGGACGCGACCGAAACGCCCGGACAGCAGGTCGTTCGCTCGGCCGCGGATCCCCTCAGAGCGTGGGGCGGCCTGGCGATCCTCAAAGGCAACTTGGCGCCCGAAGGATGTGTGGTAAAAGTGGGCCACGACCGGCTGCACCATCGTGGTCCGGCCCGCACGTTCGACAACGAGGAAGATGCCTTCGCGGCCATCCGCGACCGAACGATTGTGCCCGGCGATGTGGTGGTGATTCGTTATGAGGGACCGGTGGGCGGCCCCGGGATGCGGGAGATGCTGGCGGTGACTGCGGCTCTCGTGGGTGCCGGGCTGGGCGAGTCCGTTGCGCTCATCACCGACGGCCGGTTTTCAGGCGCCACGCGCGGATTGATGGCCGGGCATGTTGCACCGGAAGCGGCGCGAGGCGGCCCCATCGCGGCGGTGCGCGATGGGGATACTATCACTATCAATGTCCCCCGGCGCCGGCTCGAAATAGAACTCACAGCGGAAGAGATCGGCCGCCGTCTGGCTCAGTGGACGCCCCCGCCGCCACGGTATGCGGGAGGGGTTATGGGGAAGTACGCGCGGCTGGTCGGATCAGCCAGTCTTGGGGCGGTGACGCAGTGATGAAAGGTCGTCGATGAGCCAGTGTCAGTCGTGCGGAAAACTGAGTAACGCGACCGTCCTGGTGAAAGTCCAATGGTTCGGCCGGGGCACCAAGTGGCTCTGTCTGGACTGCGTGCGCACTGCTGCGTTGCGTTCAGAGAAGACGACTCCCTCTCCCGATCACACCGGAGAGCGAAAGCCAACGTACGACCCAAAGCCCTGACCGTTACGGTTTCTAACTATTTTCTTCGGCGAGTTCAGCGGCGCGCTCGGCAGCTCGACGGACCGCTTCCTTCACCGCAGAGGCGAATCCGCGCTCTTCGAGCGCGGTGAGACCTGCCTGAGTCGTTCCTCCTGGCGAGGTCACACGGCGTCTGAGTTCGACCGAGTCCGCATCAGGTTCAGAGAGCATGCGTGCTGCTCCGATCAGCGTGTGTACCGCAAGCTGTTTTGCGAGGTGCTCGGTGAGGCCCATCTCCGTGCCGGCGGCGATCAATGCCTCGATAAACCGATACACATACGCGGGTCCGCTTCCCGATAGAGCCGTGACCACATCCATGATGTCCTCGGGGACCGTGAGGACTTCTCCGACGGCTCGGAACAATTCCGTGGAAACACGCAGATGATCATCCGTCGCGGATCGTCCACTAGCGAGCGCCGTCACCGACGCCTGCACCGCGGCGGATGTATTGGGCATGGCCCGGACGACGGGGACGCCTCTCAGCGAGCCCTCGATGGCCTTGAGTGGAACGCCGGCGGCGACGGAAATGACAAGCTGGTCCACGCGCACGGCTCCATGGATCTCCGCGAGTACTTCCGGCATGTCCTTCGGCTTCACCGCCACGATCAGCACGTCAGATGCATCGAGGAGTGGAGGTTTCACGGGGGTCGTCAGGATCCCGTAGCGTTCCTTGAGGCCGAGAAGTCTGGGCCGGTTCGATCGGTTCGTTGCCCAGATCCGCTCGCGCGGGAGGATGCCACGACCGACGATGCCTCGAATGAGCGCATCGGCCATGTTCCCGGCACCAATGAATCCGACCGTTCCTGAAAGCACGATCCTCACCACCTAAAACATGAGCCTCCTTCGTCTCACGGACGGAGGAGGCTTCCGCGGAGTATCGCGTACTGTAGCACCTGGAGACGGGGAAGACAAGCATTTCAGCCTTTCGCTTGACACTTCTGGAGTTTTCTGTTAAACCGTAGAAAACACAAACGCATTTCTGAGGAAGTGCGCCTAGCGTTCCGCCGCACCGTGGTAGTGCGGGACTGGTCCTAGCGGCGCAGGCCGGCGATATCGGCCACACCGTCGGGAAAGAAGCCCGAGGGGGAGGTTCCTCATCCCGGAAGGTTCAGGCCTTCCGGGCCTTGCCTCGAGGCAGGGAGAGGGATGACCCTCCCGGGCTTTTGTATTTGTGTTCATCCGGCTGGGGGTCGAGAGATTCGAGTGATGGGTGCGAGGCACCGAGATATTGAGCGCGATGCCTGCGGCGTGGGGTTCATTGCGGACCTCCACGGTCGCCCCACCCACGACATCGTGGCGCATGCGCTCAGTGGCGTGACAAACCTCAGCCATCGGGGCGCTGTCGCCGCGGACGGGAAGACCGGCGACGGGGCCGGCGTGCTGACGCAACTTCCTTATGGGTTGTTCCGGCGCGATCTGGGGATCTCCATTCCTGACGCCGATCTCGCAGTCGGCATGTGCTTCCTGCCGCAGGCTCCGGGCGCGCGATCGCAGGCCGTCGCGATCATTGAGGAAGCGGCCGACGAGTGTGGGCTGCGCCTGGTAGGCTGGCGTGACGTCCCCGTGAATCCGGCTGCGCTGGGTGGACACGCCCAAACAACGCAGCCGTCCATCGCGCAGGTGATCCTCGCGCGAAATGCAGGGCAGACCGATGATGCATTCGATCGCTCCCTGTATCGTGCTCGCCGCATCATCGAGCGGCGGGACGCAGAGCGTGGCCTCGGGCTGTATCTTCCATCCCTGTCGCGGCGCACGATCGTGTACAAAGGACTCTTTGCCTCCCCGCAGCTGGCGAGCTTTTATCCGGATCTGGTTGATCCGATCTTCACGACCGCACTGGCTGTGTTCCACCAGCGGTACAGCACCAATACCTTTCCGAGCTGGGCGCTGAGCCAGCCGTTTCGTTTCCTGGCGCACAACGGCGAGATCAACACCCTGCAGGGAAATGTCCTCTGGATGCGGGCGCGCGAACCCGGGCTGCGCACCTCGCTGTGGGGTGATCACCTGCCCGAGCTGCTCCCCGTCATCCAGGCAGGCGGAAGCGACAGCGCCACGCTGGACAACGTGGTCGAGCTGCTTGTATCTTCTGGCCGCAACCTCGCCCATGCCTTGCTCATGCTGGTGCCCGAGGCCTGGGAAGGTAACATCGAGCTCGACGACGCGGTCCGGGCGTTCTATGAATATCACGCCTGTCTGACCGAGCCCTGGGATGGGCCTGCCGCGCTCGCGTTCTCAGACGGCGCAATCGTCGGCGCGGCGTTGGATCGGAACGGTCTGCGGCCCGCCCGCTATCTCGTCACCACCGACGGTCTGGTCGTGATGGCCTCCGAGGCTGGAGTTCTCGACATCCCTCCGTCACGGATCGCGGAAAAGGGACGGCTCGGTCCTGGACAGATGCTGCTGGTCGACACCGCGCACAAAAAGCTGCTGCGAAACCCCGAAATCAAATCCACATACGCGCGGCGCCGGCCGTATCGAAAGTGGGTCCAAGGGATGACCAGGCCCAGCTTCGATCCCGCGACTCGGATCAGCGCAGACGGCAGCTCCCTCGTGCGGCGCCAACGTGTGTTCAGCTGGACGCTCGAGGACGTCGAGCGCATCCTCCGGCCGATGGCGGACGAGGGGAAAGACCCCGTCTTTTCGATGGGGGACGATATCCCAGCGGCCGTGCTCTCCGGACGGCACCGACCTCTGTACCATTACTTCAAGCAGCGTTTCGCCCAGGTCACCAATCCACCGATCGATCCACTCCGCGAGCGTCTTGTCATGTCGCTTATGACCTATCTAGGCGCGCGGCCCTCGCTGCTGGAAGAAACCGCGGCGCACGCCCGATTGTTGCAGTTGTCATCACCGATCTTGGTCCCAGACGAGCTTCGCTGGATCAGGGACAGCGGGCCGTTTACCGTCCAGGCGCTCGACGCGCGGTTTCCGGTCGAAGATGGCGCGGACGGATTCATGCAGGCGCTGAACGACCTCATTGAGCGCGCGTGCGAAGCGGCTCCCGAGGCGCCGGTGCTCGTCATCTCCGATAAGACTATTGACGATCGATGGGCTCCGATCCCCATGCTCCTGGCAGTGGCGGCAGTTCACCACGAAATGATCCGGCGCGGCCTGCGCATGCGTACCAGCTTGGTTGCTGAAACCGGTGATGCAAAGGACATCCATCACCTCGCCTGCCTGTTGGGCTATGGCGCGAACGCGGTGTGCCCGTATCTGGCATTCGAAACCCTGGCCGCTGACAGCAACGGCGACGCGGACCAACTCTGGAACAGCTATCGCCGAGCGGCGGAGGCTGGGCTGCTGAAGATCATGTCGAAGATGGGCATCAGCACACTTCAGGGCTACGCGGGCGCGCAGATCTTCGAAGCGATCGGGCTCTCCCGCTCCCTCATCGACGCGCACTTCCCGGGCACGCCGTCTCGCATCGAGGGAATCAGCCTTCAGGACCTGGCGGAGGAGACCGTCGTCCGTCACCAGGAGGCCAGGGCCGCCTCCACGCTCACTGAAGCGGGCTACGTTCGATTCCGGCGCGATGGAGAGTACCACGCCTTCAACCCCTACGTGGTGAAAGCACTGCACCGTGCGGCCCGGAACGGCGATGCGGACGCGCACAAGAGGTTTAGTGACCTCATCGCCGCGCGGCCCCTGACTGCACTCCGGGATCTTCTCGAATTTGCACCGCGCGATCCGGTGTCGATCGATGACGTGGAGCCGGTGGAAGCCATCGTGCGACGCTTCGTCATCTCCGCGATGTCGCACGGTGCGTTGAGCCTCGAAGCCCACAAGACACTGGCGGTCGCCGCGAACCGCATCGGCGCGCGATCCAACAGTGGTGAGGGAGGCGAAGATCCGTCGCGCTACTGGCCCAAGATTGGGGGTCCGAACGCGAACAGCCGCATCAAGCAGATTGCCTCGGCGCGGTTTGGCGTCACCCCCGAGTACGTGCTGTCGGCCGACGAACTCGAGATCAAGATGGCGCAGGGCAGTAAACCCGGCGAAGGCGGCCAGCTCCCCGGCCATAAGGTCTCAACAGAGATCGCGCACATCAGGAGGGCGCAGCCGGGGATGACGTTGATCTCCCCGCCTCCGCACCACGACATCTACAGCATCGAAGACCTGGCGCAGCTCATCTACGATCTCAAGCGTATCAATCCGCAGGCGCGCGTGGCGGTGAAACTCGTCGCCGAGGCCGGCGTGGGCACGATTGCGGCCGGAGTCGCAAAAGCCTTTGCAGATACGATCCAGATCAGCGGATGTGACGGCGGGACCGGAGCCTCACCGCTGGACTCGATCAAAAACGCCGGCGTGCCGTGGGAATTGGGCCTGGCGGAAACCCAGCAGGTGCTGGTCGAGAACGGGTTGCGCAGCCGCGTGCGGCTAAGAGTTGACGGAGGACTGAAGACCGGCCGTGACATCGTCATCGGCGCGATGCTCGGCGCGGATGAGTTCGGTTTTGGATCTGCCGCGGTCGTTGCCCTTGGGTGCGTGATGGCACGGCAGTGTCATCTCAACACCTGTCCAGTCGGCATCGCCACGCAGCGAGACGATCTCCGGCTGAAATTCTCAGGGACCCCGGAGATGGTGATCGCGTATGTTACGTCGGTGGCAGAACAGGTGCGCGAAATCCTTGCCGCTCTGGGCGTACGGAAGCTGGAGGATGTGATCGGCCGGATCGATTGGTTACGGGCCAGGCCCGCGCAGCAAAAGAAAGTCCAGACCCTGGACCTCTCGTTCATTCTCCGCGACCCCGACACCGAGGACGGCGCGCCGCGGCGGAATGTGCTCCCTCGCAACGACCGGCCCGTGGACGAGAATCTCGACCGGCAGATTCTCTCAGACATCGGCGGGGCGTTGGAGGAGGGCCGATCGGCGCACCTTGCCTATCCGATCCACAACCGGCACCGCGCCGTGGGCGCAGGCGTGGCAGGGGCGATAGCCCGTCTCCACGGAGATCGCGGTCTGCCCGCGGATTCGATCACGCTGGAGTTCTCCGGCGCGGCTGGGCAAAGTTTTGGCGCGTTCTGCATCTCCGGTCTCACGCTGGTGCTGGATGGTGAGGCCAACGATTATGTCGGCAAAGCCATGGCCGGTGGGGCGATCGTCATCAGACCGCCACGGGCGCTTGCCGCCGAGTCGCATCGGCATGTGATCATGGGCAACACGGTTCTCTACGGCGCGACCGGCGGAAAGCTCTTCGCTGCGGGGCGGGCCGGCGAACGCTTCGCCGTGCGCAACAGCGGCGCGGTCGGAGTGATTGAGGGCGTGGGAGACCATGCGTGCGAGTACATGACCGGCGGGGTGATTGTCGTCCTGGGCGAAGCCGGGCGCAACGTTGCCGCAGGCATGACCGGGGGCGTGGCCTACATGCTCGATGAGCGGCAGGTGCTATCGGCGCGCTACAACCCTGAGCATGTGCAACTGGAGCGTCTCGCAGAGCCGGACGATGAAGCGCGCTTACTCGGATTGATCGCCGAGCACGCCCGCCTGACCAGGAGCCGGCGCGCCGCCCAGATCCTCACTGGTTGGGAGCACTTTGGGCCCCTGTTCTGGAAAGTGGCGCCACGGCCGGTGCAGCCAGTGCAGCAGGTGCCTTTGACTCCAACGCTGCCCGTTGATAGGGAGGCTCGGAGCTAACGGCGAGACGGTGTCCCTGACAACCTCGAGGCGAGAGCGTCGAGGGTCGGTGGGATTGAACGCGGCGCGGTCGCTCGGGCCAGCACGACTTCCGGATCCTTCAGCCCGTGTCCCGTCAAGATACAGATGACCTCCGATGGAGCGGCACCCTCTCGCGCAAGTTTGAACGTACCCGCGACGGATGCTGCGGACGCGGGTTCCACGAAGAGACCTTCCCCAGCGAGCGCGACCTGCGCCTGGAGGATCTCGTCATCAGACACGGCCACAAACTGACCGCCAGATTCTGCGATGGCTTGCACGGCGCCCTCCCAGGTGGCGGGCCGGCCGATTCGAATGGCCGATGCCACCGTGCGTGGCTGACTGACGGGGCGTCCCCGCACCAGCGGCGCTGCTCCCGCGGCCTGCACGCCGATCATGCGGGGCAGGCGGTCGATTCGTCCTGCGCTGCGGTAATCCTTGAAGCCTAGCCAGCACGCCGTAATGTTACCCGCGTTCCCCACCGGGACCGCCAGCGCCTCAGGGGCACGGCCGAGCACATCGCAGATTTCGAACGCCACGGTCTTTTGGCCGGCCAGCCGGTGAGGGTTCACGGAGTTGACGAGCGTGAGACCGAATCGTGTTGCCGCCTGACGCGCAAGCCTGAGTACCCGGTCAAACGGTGCCCGGATCGGAATGATCAGTGCGCCGGAGGCAAGAGACTGCACAAGTTTGCTGGTCGCCACCCCCCGCGCTGGAAGGAGAACGACGCAGCGGAACCCTGCGCGCGCCGCATAGGCGGCTGCCGAGGCCGCGGTGTTCCCCGTGGACGCGCAGATGATACCGGAGGCTTTCGCCTCGAGCGCCTTGGAGACGGCCACGGTCATGCCCCGGTCTTTGAACGACCCGGTCGGATTCGCCGCATCGTATTTGACCCCGATGCGGATCCCGTAGGGTGTGCCGAGGCGCGAGGGAAGCAGCGGTGTTCCGCCTTCGAGCATGGTGATCACTGGCGTCGCGTGCTCCACAGGAAGAAATGGCCTATACTCTTCGATCAGGCCGCGCCACATTAGCTCATTATGACACTGCAGAACATGTCGCGAGCAGGCGGCGAGTCGAGGCGCCGTGAGGGTCTGTCGGTCGGACTCCTCGGCCTGGGCACCGTCGGGACAGAAGTGTTCCGGCTGCTCTCTGACGAGGACCTGATGGTTCGCCGGGCCGGCGTGCCAATCCGCGTGGCAAGGATTGCCGTCGCGCACCCTGACAGAGTGCGGACCGTCGCGGTGCCGCGCACGCTCCTGACGACCGATGTCCTTCAGGTCGTTGAGTCCCCCGATGTCGATATCGTCGTCGAGGTGATGGGCGGAGATGAGCCGGCCCGCGGCGCGCTCTTACGGGCGATTGCCTTGGGCAAGCCCGTTGTGACGGCGAACAAACGCGTGATGGCGAATGAGGGTCCGGATTTGCTCGCGCGGGCCCACGCCGGTGGCACAGCGCTCCACTTTGAAGGAAGCGTGGGCGGAGGCATCCCGTTGATCAAGCCGATCCAGGAATCGCTGGCGGCCGGCCGGATACACGCCATCACTGCGATTCTCAACGGCACGACGAACTTCATCCTCACGCGGATGGCGCGCGACGGGTGGTCGTTCGATGAGGCCCTATCAGCCGCGCGGCAGCGTGGGTTTGCGGAATCCGATCCCGCCGATGACATTGAGGGACACGACGCCGCGGCCAAGCTCGCCATCCTGTCCATGGTCGCGTTTGACGCAACCCTCACCGCGCGCGACGTCTACCGTGAAGGAATCGCCCGCATTACCGCCAGGGACTTCGCTTATGCCAGGGAGTTGGGGTTCACCATCAAACTGCTCGCGATCGCCCGCGATCGGGATGACGAAGTCGAGGCCCGGGTGCATCCGGCGTTGATCCAGCAGGACCATCCGCTGGCGATGGTTCCGGATGAATACAACGCCGTGTTGGTAGAAGGCAGGGAGCTGGGCCCCGTGGTGTTCAGCGGCCGTGGTGCGGGTGGTCCACCCACGGCCGTCGCTGTAGTGGGCGATGTCATCGATATTGCAAGAAACAT
>JAHZOA010000239.1 GCA_020028455.1 Armatimonadota bacterium
ACCAGGAATTCAGTGAGCTCGTAGGTGCGCTCTCCCGCGTGGTGCGCGCGGGCCGTCAGATCCTGATCCTCTTTGAGCATCACGGGGTAGAACTCGCGCACCATCGCGGCGCACGACCCGCTGGGGGTCACGACGGCATCGGCGTGTTCGAACACATTCAGGTGCCGGCGGGCCAGCACGCGGGACTCCGGCCAGAACCCATCGTTGAACGCGATCTGGCCGCAACACGTTTGGTCAAGCGCGAGTTCCGGCTCGATACCACAGCGGCGGAGCACGGTGACTGTGGCCTCGGCGACACTCGGAAACAGCTGATCGACCAGACAGGTCACAAATACGGCGACTCTCATCAGATGGTGATCTCTCTCACGGGCACCCAGCAATCCAGGTAGCCGATCGCCAACTACCAGGGAACTTGTTCTTGGCCGCCGGGCTACCTGGCTACCCGGCTACCGAATTTTCGCAACTGCGGGTACGGTCGTCGTCGCTTCCCTCAGAAAACGGGCTGCTTCCTCGGGGATGACCGGGTTGATATAGAATCCTGACCCCCACTCGAAACCGGCGACGTGGGTGAGGCTGGGGATGATCTCCACATGCCAGTGGTATGCGTGACGGGTCTCGTGTTTGTACGGCAGCGTGTGAATGATGAAGTTGTAAGGCGGATTGTGGAGACATGAGTCGAGGCGTCTCAGCGTTTCTCCGAGCGCCTGCGCGAACGACAGTTCCGATGCGGGCTCGAGATCACCGAAGTCCGCTTGATGCTGCTTGGGCAAGATCCAGGTCTCGAATGGGTGCCGCGAAGCATACGGCGCCAGTACGGTAAACTTCTCGTTCTCGAAGATCAGACGCTGTTTAGCGTCCACCTCTTGCGCCAGCATCGTGCAGTAGATGCACGCGCCCTCCTGGCCAAAGAACATCTCCGCCGCTTCAACCTCTTCACTGGCGCGCTTCGGGACGATCGGCAGCGCGATCAGTTGCGAATGTGGATGAGACAGCGATGCGCCCGCGCGACGGCGGTGATTGCGGAACAGCAGCACGTACTCGAAACGCGTATCGCCCCGCAGGTCGCGATAGCGCTGGAGGTAGGCGCGGACAACATCAGCAATGTGCTCGGGGGGAAGCAGCCCGAGGTGCGTGTGGTGGTTGGTCGTCTCCACGATCACCTCGTGAGCGCCGACCCCATCCATGCGGGTGAAGATACCGACCTTCGTGCGCTCAGTCTGGCCCTCAATGCGGAGCGCGGGAAACTTGTTGGAGACAACGCGGACGCGCCACCCGGGGCTGTTGGGCGCGGTGCCTGGAGCTCGGAAGGCGAAGATCTCAGGCGGGGTCTTCTCCTCGCGTCCTTCGCAAAACGGACACTTGTCGAGATCACTCGGTTCCGGATCCTCCTGACGAAAATCGGTGGGCCGGGCGGCTCGCTCCGTGGCGATGATCACCCAGCGGCGGCTCATCGGATCTTTGCGCAGTTCAGGCAATCGTATTCCCTCCTCCTACCCTTGCGGAAGAACCCGCTCGGGCCCGAGCACGCTCGTAGAGCTCCAGGTACTTTCGCGCGGAGCGGGCCCAGGAGAAATCTGCCCGCATTCCCGTCTGTTGAAGCCTACGCCAGGTCGCTCGATCCTTGAACGTCACAAGCGCCCGCTGCAGCGCCTCCAACAGCGCGCGACCCGTGTGCTCTTGGAACACGAATCCATTCGCCGTTCCGCCGACCAGCGTCTTCGGAGTCAGATCGACAATCGAATCCGCCAGTCCACCCGTGCGCCGCACGATCGGGATCGTGCCGTACCGCAGGCTATACAGCTGGTTCAATCCCGATGGCTCGTAGCGGGACGGCATCAGGAACATATCCGCCCCTGCTTCAATCTGATGTGCCAGGGGATTGTCAAAACCCAATTCCACGCCGACCTGCTGCGGATGGCGCGTTGCCAGCCCTTTCAGCAGGTCGTGATATTTCGGCTCGCCCGTGCCGAGCACCACGAGCTGCGCCCCGGTGCGCAGGATCTCGTCGATCACCTCGATCACCAGGTCCAACCCTTTTTGATCCGCCAGACGTGTCACCATGCCGATGAGCGGCACGTCCTCCTGAGGAAGGCGAAAGGCACGTTGGAGCTGCTGTTTGCACGCGCGTTTCCCGGACAGATCGTCGGGTGAATAGGTGGCTGCGATCAACGGATCGGCCGACGGATCCCAGCTGCCGTAGTCGACGCCATTCAAGATGCCAAAGAGATCGTCACGGCGGTCTCGGAGTACGCCGTCGAGCCCCGCGCCATACGGCTCCGTCTGGATCTCACGCGCATACGTTTCGCTCACCGTGTTGAGAACGTCTGCAAAAATCAGGCCGCCCTTCAAGACGTTGACCTGACTCCAGAACTCGAGCCCTCTCGGGGTAAAGAGTGAAGCAGGTAGTCCCGTCAGGGCATACTGCTCAGGAGAAAACACCCCCTGATAGGCGAGGTTATGAATCGTCAGCAGCGTCGGCACGCGCCGCGCTTCTTCTGCTGTTGCGAGCACCGGGATGAGCGCGGTCTGCCAGTCATTGCAATGCAGGACGTCCGGCCGCCAACTCTGGTGGTCGAGCCATGCCAGGATCGCACGACAGAAAAACGTGAATCGCGCGAGGTTGTCAGGATAATCGCGCCCGCCCTCCCCGTACAACCCATTACGATCGAAGAACCGCGGCTGATCCACCAGCCAGACCGGCACCAGCGAACCGTCGAGCGTGGTCTCGAAGATCGTTCCGCTGACCGAGTCCTCGCCTACTGCCGCCGTCACGGTGCCCGCGCGCTGCAA
>JAHZOA010000240.1 GCA_020028455.1 Armatimonadota bacterium
GGCCGGGAGCGCCGAGATCCACGCGGCCCTCAGGCCAAGCCGGGCGCACGCGGCCGCCACATTGGCTTCGGCGCCGCCAACCTGCAGGTCGAGGTGGCGCGCGGTCTCGAAGCGAGTGGGCGACGGGATTGCAAGCCGCAGCAGCACCTCGCCCAGCGTGACGAGGTCGTACATCTATCCGGTCTTCAGACGGATCTGAACAGACGTCCCGAGGATCATCGGGAGGCTCAAGTGCTCCGGTCGGCGGTCGGGACCGAAGGTGATCAGGGCGGGCTGGTCCTGTTTCGCCCACGACGAGAAACGCGTCAGATCGATCTGCGCGATCGGCTTGCGCGTCTCTGCGTCCACCGCAACCTTCAGCGTAAAGGGAACCAGCTCGGCGCGGTAATGCTTCTGGACATCGTCGGGGCCTTCGTTGCGGGCCACCTTCCGCCGGACCACGTGGGTCACGAAGCTGCCATCCGCTTGTGGCGCCCAGCGCTGGTCGCCGTAGTTGAGCGTCGCACTGATCGAGTCGTCGACAAGGAGCCCCTCGGGAATCGGCAGGACGTCGTCCACGACGCGCAGCCGCCGGAAGAAGAAGGTCTCGCCCTTGAAGTGGTACTCGATGCTGCGCCGGGCGTGATCGTACGTGATGTCAGAGCGCGACTCGCGCCCCTTCACTGAAAAGAACGAGCGCGAGCGGAGCGGGGCCCAGCGTCCCTGGCGGAGGATTCCGACCGACTCGATCCGGTTAGCGATGCCATCCCCCTCCCCCGCAATCGCCACGTCGTAGCGGCCGCGGGGCCTGTCTATCGTTTCTGTCAGAGTGCCCTCGACGCGGTAGGTCAGCGCGCCGTACAGGAGGCTGACGTCCACGCCATATGGAGCCCGGTGGGCCTCTACCGCGGCTTGGGCTCGGGCCAGCGGGGCCAGGAAAAGGGCCAGGGGAAGTGTAAGGAACTGTCGACGGTCAATAGCCTTCCTGGACATGCTTCGTCGGTTCGCCTATTCTAGCAGCCTCACACCAGGAACTTGGTCGCGTGACGGATCACCTGCTAACGTAAACCCTGGGATTTCTGGAAGAAACGCGACCCAGCGCCACCGGGGAGAGTGCCAGCCGATGAAGCGACAACCTGTAATAACAGGCCTAGGCATCGTATCGCCTATCGGCATCGGTATCGAGAAGTTCTGGGTGTCCGCGCTGGCGGGGCGATCGGGCATTGGCGCACCCACGATGTTCGATGGGTCGAAGGCTCCGCCGGAGTGTCGGGTCGTAGGCGAAGTGCAGGGCTTTGATCCGCTCGACTGGATGCCGTCTCAGACAGCGAGGATCGCAGCGCGCTTCAGCCAGTTCGGGATTGCCGCTGCAAGAATGGCCCGGGGCGATAGTGGGCTCGATGCAGCTGGGATTCCACCAGAGCATCTCAAGGTATCCGTCGGGAACTCCATGGAGGGTCATGCAGATCTCGGTGAGTCGACCTACGCAGCTCATTACGGAGGTCGACCTGTGTCGTCATGGGCGACGAACGAATACCCTGCCCATGCTGTAACGAGCCACATTGCGATAGACGCCGGTGCTCAAGCGCAGACAATGACGTTTTCAACTGCATGTGCGGCCGGCCTCGACGCAATAGGCTGGGCGCAAACAGAAGTCAGGCGCGGACATGCGAGAGCCGTCATCGCCGGTGGCAGCGAAGCTCCCTTGTCCGCATTCTCCCTCACGTTCTTTCACGCCGCCGGTGTTCTCTCGAAGTGGAAAGGGGCACCAGAGGAGGCGAGCCGTCCCTTCGACCAATGGCGATCAGGCTTAGTTCTCGCAGAGGGTGCGGCAATGATCGTGATTGAGGATGAAGAGTTTGCTCGTGCGCGTGGGGCACCGATATACGCTCGCATTCTCAGCTTTGCTAGCGTGAGCGAGGGCGCACATCTCCGGAAGGTCGACCCGAGTGGCGCGGCGGTCGCCCGCGCAATTACATTGGCTTTGGATCAGGCCGGGCTGGACGCAAAAGACTTAGACTTCATCTCCGCCCACGGCAACTCCATGCAGGACTATGATGCTGCGGAGACCGCCGGAATAAAACTAGCGCTTCGAGCACACGCCTGGAACATTCCCGTATCCTCGCTGAAATCAATGTGCGGTCAGGCTCTTGCGGCGAGCAGCGCTATGCAGGTAGTGAGCGCATGCCTCACGATGCGAGACAACATAGTACCTCCAACAATCAATTACAGAGTACCGGATCCAAAGTGCGATCTCGACTACGTCCCTAACGTAGCGAGAGTTACGAGAGTTCGAAATACATTGATTCACGCGCATAGTCTCGGGGGGTCTCATGTTGCAATGATTCTCGGCGCTCCAGACTGAGTTAATCGTCTCGTGTCTCAGATTGCTCTATTCGGTCTCTCCGCGATCTTGACAGCGCTTGCGCTCGTTGTGTGGCGGGCGAGACCGCAGCACTCCGTCAATCGATGGTTCGCCTCCAAGGTCGTGTGTCTAGCCTGTTGGGTTTCTGGTATCGGCGGCTTACAGGGTGGCACAGATCTCGACGCCTGGGGGCGATTTACGGTCGCAAGCGCAACCTTGATTCCAGCTACCTTTTTGGGGTTCACTCGCTGCTACCCGACTCTCAGTCGTTGGCCGTCATCGCGGCTTGTTTGGAGCACTTTAGTCCTCGGCGTTGTTCTGGCGACGTTCTCCCTCCCCACATCTCTTGTCGTGTATGACAACGTCCTTCCTGCTGAGGGTCTAACAAGGAAATCGGGACCGCTCCATCCAGTATTTGTCGTCTACCTCATCGTAGTGTTGGC
>JAHZOA010000088.1 GCA_020028455.1 Armatimonadota bacterium
CATCAAAAAAACGGTCGCCCAGGCGGGGTGGACGCTTGACGATATAGACCGCATCGTCCCCCACCAAGCCAATCTGCGGATCATCGAGTCAATGGTCGCGCAATTGAATCTGCCGATGGAGAAGTTCGTGGTCAATATTCAGGAGTACGGCAACACGTCGGCCGCGAGCGTGCCACTGGCTCTCTATGAAGCGGTGCATTCGGGGCAGATTCGTAACGGGGACCGGATCGTGCTCGCGGCGTTCGGCGGCGGATTCACTTATGCCGCCTGCGCGATGGTTTGGGGGAAGTAACTCCCAACTATTAGTCATTGCGAGGCCTGAAGGCCGAAGCAATCTCATCTCCATAAGAGATTGCTTCGTCGCTACGCTCCTCGCAATGACTAACCTATAGGTGTCCGCACTCTTTGAAGTCTGCTCAACAGCACACCCATCGGCGCGATGTCTTCAGCCGCACCGTTCTTGTACGCGATCCCCATTCCGGAGAACGGGGAGATCTTTACCCCGGGCAGGATGATGCCGACTAGGTTGAGCGGATCGGCAGCCGAAATGACGACCGGTTCGCTGTCTTCGGCTGACCTGCGGACCGCACGCACTGCTTCGACGGCCTCGGGCAACGCGAACTGCTCGCCGACAAACCCCGAGACAAAACGGCCCCCGCGGATCTCGCCTTGGGCTTCCCAGCGCCGGTAAATGTCCAGGAGTACGCGCCAGGGCGGCGCGATCCGCTCGCGCACCAGCACGTCGCGAAACACGACACCGTACCGACGCAGGAGTTGCCGGGCCACGGCCGCAGCGCGCTGCTCACCGTCGACCTCGGCAGGCTGCTGCCACAGCGCCCACCGGCCTACCGGCAGTGATCGTGTGTGAGGGCGGGCGGCACTGAGGCCCGCACCTGAGCGCAGCGCCATCATTCGGAGGCGCCTCCGACTGCGGTTACGAGCGCTGCCGTGCATCAACTGGCGGAGCCCGGCGACGCCGTCGCCGCTCACGAATCCATGTGAGACCAGTTCCCAGAGCGCCTCTTCCACTTCGACTGGCATCCGCCGCACGTTTTTGATGATGTCGGCCATGAACGATGCGCCGCGCTGCTCGAGATACCGCAGCACGTCGTGCGCCGCGGAGGACAGACTCCGGGCAGCCTCATCGGGATCCTGATCGCGTCGGCCCGGGGCCTGGCGGCGCTTTCGCTTTCCCTTTGCCCCTTCACCGTTCTCTGCGCCGTTCGCGGTGAGGCGACCCCATGTCACCATCCCCGAGAGCGAGAGATATTCCAGATCCGCGGGATCGTACAGCCTGATGCGCGACGGCAGTACGTGCTCCTCCCACGCCGGCGCGGGAAGTTCCAGTCCCTGCAGTTGCCCGATGATCTGCGTAAGGCCGTCGCGTCCATGCAGCTGGCTCCCGCGCTGCACATGCTGCCAGCGCAGCAGGTAGCGCATGAAGTCCGCCGGCGTGACTGCCTCGATCTCTTTGCGCAGCCGCCCGACGGTGAGGCGATGGATGCGCGCCAGCAGCCCGCGCTCGCACCACTCCTCAGTTTCTGCGCCGGGAGTGAAGCGACCACGGAGGACGATGCCTGTGCCTTCCAGCGCGGCCAGCGCAATCTCGACGGCGGACGCCTTCACCCCGATCCGCGAGGCCAAGACAGGCACCGAGACCGGACCGGAGACCTGAATCCATCCGTGCACGATCGACCGGATCGCCTCGTCTTCGCCGAGGAGCGCGGTATTGCCGCTGGTGAGGAGCGGCATGGTCAGTTCTGGTGAGAATCGGACCTCCGGAAATATGGAACGCACGAGCTCCATCCGTTCGGCGGCGACATACGCCTGATGGTCCCACCCATCGTCCCGTTTCCAGGTTGCGACGGTCGTGCGTCCGTTGTCCAGCAGGTCCTTGAGATGAGACTGCCAGGCGTCAGGGACATCGCCGGTCGGGAGAACGCCTACCGTGAGCAGCGCGTCATGCAGTTCGTCGGCATCCCGGACATCCGGCCAGGCCTGGCTGCGGACTTCATCGATCGCCGATGCGTCCAGGGCTCCAACGCCCCTGGCAAGATCAGGATCGGTGCGGCGCAGCGACACCGCGCGCGCCCGCCGTTCTTCAAGGGGCGCATCGTCAAGGAACGCGTACGGATTGGCATTGAGGATCTCGTGTGACATCGCCGACGGCACCGGCGTCTCGACTGCCACGGTGCGCAGCTCGCCGCGTTCGATCCTGCCGACGATCTCCTTGAGCCCCGCAATATCCATGGCTTCGGTGAGGCAGTTGTTCATTGTTTCGTTGACCAACGGATGATCCGGGGGTGTAATCGGCCCTGAGCGGTTGTCCTGACACTGCACCTGTTCTGGAAAGACCGAGGCCAGGAGATCCTCTGCCCTCATGCGCTGGATCGGCATCGGCACGCGCCGGCCGCCCGAGAAACGCAGCACGGCAAGAGAGCGGTTGGCGTTCCACCGCCACCGGTTCGTGAACATCGGGGAAGCCAGCAACGCCTGCACGAGATCGGGTTCAGCGGTGTGTGGGCGGACGAACGCCCACGCGCTCTCCAGTGGGAAGCTGTGCTGTTCGCCCAATGAAAGGACGATCCCGTCGTCGGTGGCCGCGGCCTGCAATTCGAAGTCGAAGTTGACGCAGAAACGCTTGCGCATCGCCAGGCCCCAGGCGCGGTTGATCCGGCCGCCAAACGGCGTGTGCAGCACCAGCTGCATGCCGCCCGACTCGTCGAAGAAACGC
Source organism: Armatimonadota bacterium (assembly GCA_020028455.1). GTDB lineage: Bacteria > Sysuimicrobiota > Sysuimicrobiia > Sysuimicrobiales > Kaftiobacteriaceae > JACPRY01. The sequence goes on from JAHZOA010000088.1 coordinate 2,735, forward strand.
TCCGCAACGATCCGGTCTTGCGTCGGAACGCAGCCCAGCACGGCCACCGTCTCGCGGACGTAGGCGATCATCTGCTCGGCGCCCGCGCGGCTAACGCCGCTCTCAGCGATCAACCATGCGATCGTACCCTCCGGATCCGAGAGGCCATCAAAAATACGGGTGCGGAGGTCGGACACCGCTTTCGATAGCTCTGCGGTACGGGCCGGTGCTTCCCCAACCCAAAACGGTATTGTCGGAGGTTGCCCATGGGCATTCTCGACCCGCACACGACCCGACTCGACCCTGCGAATTTTCCACGACGTGTTGCCGAGGAGAAAGATATCACCGGCCATGCTTTCGATCGCGAAATCCTCGTTCACTTTGCCCACGAATGTTTCGTGGGGATCCTCGATCACGTCGTAGTCGGCGAGATCGGGAATGGCGCCGCCCGATGTGATCGCGGCGATCCGCGAACCGCGTCGGCCGCGCAGCATGCCGTGGACGCGATCCCGGTGGAGGAAGGCGCTGCGCCGCCCGCGGCGGCTGCTGATCCCCTCGGACAGCATCTCGAGCACCTGATCAAATTCTTTGCGGGAGAGATCACGGTAGGGATAGGCGCGCCTGATCAGATCCCAAAGCGTCTCTTCGCCAATCTCCTGACTCGCCGAAATCGCTACAATCTGCTGCGCGAGCACGTCCAAAGGCTTTTCGAACATGATGATGCGGTCCAGCTCTCCTGCGCGGACCGCGTGAACGGCAGCCGCCGTCTGCATGAGGTCGTCGCGAGTCATCGGGAACAGAATCCCTTTTGGAATGGCCCCCAGCCAGTGGCCGGAACGACCGACTCGCTGCAGCAGTGTTGCCAGTGACCGCGGCGCGCCGAGGTGGACCACGAGATCCACGTGCCCGATGTCGATGCCCAGCTCGAGCGAGGCCGTCGCAACAACGACAGGCACTTCGCCGGACTTTAATTTCTGCTCGGCCTCCAGCCGGATCCGTCGCGAGAGACTCCCGTGGTGCGCAGCGACTTTCCCCTCCCCCAACCGGCTCGTCAGTTGGTGGGCGACGCGCTCGACCAGGCGGCGCGTGTTGACGAAGACCAGCGTGGTGCGATGCTGGTAGATCAGCTGCCCGATCCGTTCGTAGGTTTCCGCCCACAGTTCGTGGCTGGCGATTGGACCCAGGGGCTGATCCGGTACCTGAATGCTGAGATCCCAGGGTCGCTGGTGACCCACGTCGACGATCGAGCAATCGGGCTGACCGTTGGGCGTAACTCGGATGGTCCCGACCAGCAGCCGCGCGATCTCTTCGATTGGCTTCTGGGTCGCGGAGAGCCCGATGCGCTGCAGCCGCCGTCCAGCTAGTTCATCCAGACGCTCGAGGGAAATCGCCAGATGACTCCCTCGCTTGTCGCCGGCCACCGCATGGATTTCATCGACGATAACTGTCGACGCGGTGCGCAGGAATTGCCGGCTGCGCTCAGCGGTCAGCAGAATGTAGAGCGATTCGGGTGTGGTAATCAGAATGTGGGGCGGCTTCCGAATCATCAAGTTTCGCTCGCGCGCAGGTGTATCACCCGAGCGCACCGCGACGCGGATGTCCGGGAGTTGATTCAGCTGCTCGATCGCCAGCCGCTGGATCGCGGCAAGCGGCTCCTGGAGGTTTTTCTGGATATCGTTACCGAGCGCTTTGAGAGGAGAGACGTAAACAACGGTGGTCTTGTCTTCGAGCTTGCCGTCGCTCGCCGTCTGGATCAGGCCGTTGATCGACCACAGAAATGCGGCAAGCGTCTTACCGGATCCCGTGGGCGCGGCGATGAGAGTATCGCGCCCTTCGGCAATCTGCGCCCACCCCAGGGACTGAGACGCGGTGGGCTGACCGAATCGGTCGGCGAACCAACGGTTAACTAATGGATGAAACTGGGAGACCAAGGTACCCTCATTCTGAAACTGTTCGGTGAATGGTGTCTAGTAGTCAGTAGCCCGACTCGCGATCAAGGATGCCGAGCGCCCTCGCCCGCTGTTCCGCGTAAGAGAATACGAGTACTCCGCCCGCGACCCAGACAGCCGTGACCGCCGCAAAGATCGCCAGAACCTGAAGGTCGCTTGACCAGGGGAACGATCGGAGCCCGCCGGCTCCCAGCAATCCCCTGCGCATGGCCTCGAGCCACCACGTGAGCGGGATCGCCTGCGCCAAATCCTGGAGCACAGCGGGCAGCACGGTAACAGGGAAGATCGCTCCGCAGATCAGATACAGTGCTGCACCAACACCCTCCGGCATCCGCCACGCCTCACCGGAGATCGACATCGCCGCGCTCACGACCACGAATCCCAGCGCCATGATCGAGGTAATCCCCAATGCGAACGCAACAAGCGCATACGGGATGTCCATTGAACTTAGGTGCAGAGGAATCTGCAGAACCCAGCGGCCAAACAGCAGCGTGATTGCAGTTGCAGCCGTCGCCGATGTGGCCTGAGCGAGCGATCTCCCAACAAGGTAAGCACGGTACGAGATCGGTGAAGTATAGACATATTTCAGCGTCTTCCAGTGCTCCCGGTCGCTAATGATCCCCCACGCCATCCCCATCATCCCAGCGATGACGAAGGGCCAGAACGCCGAGCCCACAAGGAAGAACCCGAGCATGTCGCCCCGTCCGCCGCGGGAGACTACAAAGTACATGAAGACCAGGATGAGCGCGCCACCCAGCGGGCGGGCAATGGAATAGATGAAAAAGAGCAGCGGATCGGTCCAGTTGCTCTCCACCTGCCAGCCCAGCCAGTATGCGACTCTGACCGTCCGCCACCAACTGGCGAACGCGCTTTCCGGACGCAACCTATCCGCGGCTTCCATGGTCAAAACCTGAGGCTCAGGCGTCCCTCACGCCGCGCCAGGTATTCCATTTTCCTCAGTAAGAACCGGGCGAGAACGATAAAAGAGATGGCGAGGGCGCCCAGGATGCCCAGTTCGGTTCCCAGAGGCAGAAACGGCGGGTGCGTGCCTGGAAACAATAGCTGGCGCATCGCATCCAACGCAAGGGTCAGTGGGATCAGTGAAGCCCCCATGCCGGCCCAGAAACCCAGGGCACGCACGGGGAAATAGAATCCCGACAGGAAGAAGACCGGCTCCATGAACAAGTTGGCCATGTGCCAAGCCTCGCGTCCCCACAAGAGAAACAGGCTCGCGAAGGTCACGCCCAGTCCGTAGAGCCCCACGATTGCGACACCAAAGACCAGCAGGAACACCGGCCACTGTGAGACGGTGTAATGTACATCGAAGAGTAGCGAGCCGATCGCGACGATGGCGATCGCGCGGATGACCGTTCCAACAAACCCTCCGAACGACATGCCAAGCAGTATCGCCGGGATCCCACAAGGAACAACCATGTACAGCTCAAGATTGCCGCCCTGTTTGTCCCAGTAGAACTGCGCCGCCATCGACCACATCACGTTCATCCAAAATGCCACCGTCGCGCCGCCCATGATGACGTAACCGACAAACCGTTCCGGTGCGCCGAGGGCCTTGTACACATACACGAACGCGATCGTGCCGAGCAGCGGCAATACCGTATCGTAGAACAGCCACGATTTATCTCGGTTGGCTCCGATGATACGGGGGTAAGAGCGCCCTAGTATCGCTCGGAGCAAGCGCAGCATCCCCCGGGCTGGAGTAGCGTCGTTCACGGCCCCGCCTTCCGTTCGTCGGCTTCCTCCAAACGCTGTCCCACGAGCTGGACAAAGACCTCTTCCAGCGTCGGTTCGATCTTCTGTAGGGAGAAAATCCGACGGTTTGAATCCGCAAGCACCTTTACGACGCCGGCGATCGCCCCATCCTCGGCCAGGTGCAACCGAAGTTCCATCCTGCCGTCGAGAGCGCGGGTGTCGGCTCGCTGCACGCCTGGAAGTCCGGCCAGTGAAATCCCGTCCAGCGTCTCGGTCGTCAGCAGGAAGTATGTGCCCCCAGTCGCGCGGAGCTTCAGGGCTGCTGGTGCGTCGCCGGCGATGATCCGACCTTTGTGGATGATGGCCACGCGATCGCAGAGTTCCTCCGCCTCGTGCATGTAGTGCGTTGTCAGCAGGATCGTTCGCCCGGGCTTCATCCGGATCCATTCCTTGATGTAGGCGCGGATGTCTCTCGCCGCGGTGACGTCGAGCCCAACAGTCGGCTCATCCAGGAACAGCACCTCGGGATCAGACAGCAGCCCCCGGACCAGGTTCATTTTCTGGCGCATCCCGGTGGACAGCGCGCTGGTCCGCCGGTTCCGTTCTTCGTAGAGCCCTACAACCTTCAGCAGTTCGTCGATCCTGGCGAGCGCCGGCTTGCTGGGCAAGCCGTAGAACTGGCTGAACATCCACAACTGTTCACGGACAGTGAGTATGCCGTATCCTGAGTGCTCGCCGCCAGAAACCATGGAGATTCGCTCGCGGATCTGTTGCACTTGACCGACGACATCGAGCCCGAGTACCCTCGCGGCTCCTGCAGTTGGCAGCAACAGCGTCACAAGCACCTTGATGAGCGTTGTCTTGCCAGCACCGTTGGGCCCGAGGAGCCCAAACATCTCACCCTGCGGCACGTCCAGCGTCACACCATCCAGGGCCACAACCGGAGCTCCGCTCGGGTTCTGTGGAGAGCGCTTCATTCGGTATTCTCGGACGAGTTCTTTGGTTTCAATCGCAGGTACGGTCATGGCCTCAGGAAGCGGCTTCTGACTTGCTGGATGCGCGCTCATTCCATTTAGCGGCGAGCTCGTCACGCCGCGGCCGGTACGCCTGCTGATAAAAGTGCTCGGGGGATTCCAGAACCTCTTTCTTGTAACGCTGCAGGATCTCGATCGCTTCCTTCCACGCCTTCCGGAACGTCCCCTGAAAGCGCTGCTCGATCTGCCGCTTGAAATCTTCGGGACGTTGGATGTCGCCGCCAATGGTGAACAGAATTCGGCCTCCCGCGCGCACTTTGTAGGCTTTGTCCAGACCGAGCCAATACTCGCCAAACGATCGCTGGTATTTCTCGGGCTTCGCGGGCCCGCTGCCGCCCTTGAATCCGCGCTTGGCCGCGGCGTAGTAGATGGCCCGATTCAGTCCCCAGGACTTGGCGCTGGCTAGAGGGAGACCGAGGACTTTGGCACGAGCCGCCTGCAACGTGGCCATGACTTGAAAGCGACCTACACCACGGGGCACTTGATGATTATACTGCAGGGTCTCCCGCCAACGGAACCGAACAGACCGCATCAACTCCCATTGCCGAGGTGTACTAAATGAGCTTAGCTCTCGATCGCGCGCGCATGTACGTTGGCGGCGCGTGGGTGGGTGCAACGGGCGGCGAGACCGCGTCGGTGAAAAATCCTGCAACGGGAGAGACCATCGCCGACGTCCCCGACGCGAACCGCGATGACGTGTGGAAGGCTATCGATGCCGCGGCCAAAGCCTTCCCCACGTGGGCTGCGTTGCCGGGATTGGAACGCGGCAAGGTGCTCCGCCGCATCTTCGAGCTGATGACCGAGCGCCGCGACGAT
>JAHZOA010000241.1 GCA_020028455.1 Armatimonadota bacterium
CATCCACGCCTATTGGAACTATCTTCTCAAGCGGATGGGCGCGGGGGCCGCGGCGATGTGGATGTACGGCTTGCTCTCGGCCATCTGCTATGCGCCCGTGGCCTTGTGGCTCATCGCCTTCCGCCATCCGCACGTCCCAATCGCCGGATACGTTTTCATATTCGGTAGCGCTCTGCTCCACATCGGCTACTTCCTATTTCTCCAGCGCGGCTATCGAGAAGGCGACCTCTCGATCGTCTATCCGGTCGCACGTGGGACCGGACCGATCATCGCCACCGTTGGAGCGGTCCTCATCCTGAAAGAGCAGCCCACGCCTATCGCAGTCCTGGGGACCCTGTTGATCGCCGCAGGAATCTTTTTGCTCGCCGGCGGTCTGCAATTCTTCACAACGCCATCGGCCCGCGCCGTGCATGCAGCGCTGCGCTATGGCATGATCACCGGTCTGTTCATCGGCCTCTACACCTTGTGGGATAAGCATGCTGTGAGCACGCTGCTTGTCCCGCCGATCCTGATGGATTGGGGAAACAGCCTGGTGCGTTCGCTCATCCTCGCCCCCGTTGGCCTCGCACGGTGGAAGGATGTCGGGTACCACTGGACGCGCCACCGCTGGCCGCTCATCGCCATCGGCATCTTGTCGCCGCTCTCCTACATCCTGGTCCTCACGGCGATGGTCTTCACGCCCGTGAGTTACGTCGCCCCCGCGCGGGAGATCAGCATCCTCATCGGGACCGCGATGGGAACGCAGCTCCTCGCCGAGGGCCATGCGCCGCATCGTCTGGCCGGCGCCGCGGCAATGGTCGGCGGTGTGATTGCTCTCGCCCTGGGCTAGCACGCGGCAGGAGAAGAGTGGTGTGCAGCGGAACCCGTTCATACCCCCGTAGATGAGAACGCAAAAGGAGAGGCACGCCTTGAACAGTATCGCCGCCGGAAGAGTGTACCGGACGATCAGGAAGGTTTTTGTTCTCCCCGTTCTTGTGGTCCTTGTGACGGGATTATTTCCTTACCTTCCCGTTCAGGCCGCTGTCACGGAGCTCTTCTTCTCCGAGTACATCGAAGGATCAAGCAACAACAAGGCTCTGGAGATCTTCAATGGTACCGGCGCTGCCGTCAACCTTGCGGCCGCAGTATACAATGTCCAGATGTTCTTCAACGGCAGTACGTCTGCGGGGCTGACCATCAACCTCACCGGCACTGTCGCAAACGGTGACGTCTATGTCCTTGCCCACAGTTCCGCGGTGGCCCCCATCCTCGCCCAGGCTGATCAGACGAACGGTGCGGGGTGGTTCAACGGCGATGACGCGGTGGTTCTCCGGAAGGGCACCACAATCGTCGACGTCATCGGGCAAATCGGTCTCGATCCGGGAACGGAGTGGGGCACGGGCCTTACCTCGACGGCCGACAACACCCTGCGTCGCAAGGCGTCGATTGAGGGCGGGGACACAAACGGCGCGGATGCTTTCGATCCGTCCGTCCAATGGGACGGCTCCGCAACCGACACTTTCATCGGGCTGGGCGCACACCCTGGAGTCGTTGAAGCCGAGCCCTCGCCATACGTCGCGACGACGAGCCCGATGAGTGGCGCCACCGATGTTGCGCCGAGTGAGAACATTACCATCAACTTCAGCGAGTCGGTGAATGTGGCCGGGAGTTGGTTCTCAATCTCGTGTGCCGCAAGCGGCAACCACACGGCGTCCCAAAGCGGCGGTCCTCAGTCTTTCGTGCTCAACTCCGCCGTCGATTTCGCGCTTGGCGAGTTGTGTACGGTCACCGTGCTTGCGAGCCAGGTCACCGATCAGGACGCGGACGACCCGCCTGACCACATGGCGGCGAACCATACGTTCAGCTTCACGGTTGAGGCGCTCGTTGCTCAAATTCACCAGATCCAGGGGGCGTCACATCTTTCTCCACTGCAGGGACGACAGGTCAGGACCGAGGGCGTGGTGACCGCGCGGCGCACAGCCGGGGGCCGCGGAATCTGGATTCACGATCCAGCTGGGGACGGCAACAACGCCACATCTGAGGCGGTCTTCGTCTTCCTGAATGCGGCGCCGGCCGCGCTGATTGGACAAAGAGTGCGTGTCGTCGGCACGGTAAGCGAGTTCCGCGGCGGCTGTGCGGACCCGTGTACTCCGGCGAGGGGTTCAGGATTCAACAACCTTACCATTACCCAGATCATCTCGAACAACGCGAGCGTGCAAATCCTGTCATCTGGCCACCCGCTGCCGGCCGCTGTTGTGATCGGGACAGGCGGCCGCATGCCGCCCACCGAGAACATCGACGACGATTCGGCGATCACGCGGGATGTCGAGGTTTCGAATACATACGACGCGGCCGGCGACGCCATTGATTTCTTTGAGAGCCTCGAGGGCATGCTGGTCCGGATCAACCCGGGTTCTGTCGTCGTGGGCCCGACGAAGAGCTTCGGCGAGATCACGGTCCTGCCTGACGGCGGGAGCTGGGCGACGGGGACACGCACGCCGCGCGGGGGCATTCTCCTCGGAGGCTACACTGATCCGAATCCAGAACGGATTCAGGTCGATGACGAGATCCTTCGCGACCTTGCTCCGGCCCCGCGGCCGGCGAAGGCCATGCCCGACATGGACGTTGGGGCGATCGTGACGAGCGCCATCGTCGGCCCGCTCGACTATACGTTCGCCAACTACAAGATTCAAGCCATAACGACGCCGACGTTCACCCCCAGCGCCAACGGCCGGGAGAGCGCCACTCCGCCGCGGGATCAGGAGCTGCTGGTGGCGACGTTCAACGTCGAGAACCTG
>JAHZOA010000089.1 GCA_020028455.1 Armatimonadota bacterium
GAGGACCAACATCCGGGCCGTCAACCCGGGGGCGACGATCGTCGAAGCGGCTTCGCCGCTCCAGATCGATGATGAATCGCTGATTCGTGGGCGCCGCGTACTGGTGGTCGAGGATGGCCCTACAGTGACGCACGGAGGAATGCCATATGGCGCGGGGACGATCGCGGCCAGAAAGTTCGGAGCCGGTGAGATTGTCGATCCACGGAGCGTGGCGGTCGGTTCGATCCGAGGCGTGTACGAGCACTATCCGCATCTGGGTCCCGTGCTCCCCGCCATGGGCTACGGGCGGAAGCAGATCCGAGAGCTCGAGCAGACCATCAACGCGTGCGACTGTGATACGGTCGTCATCGGTACGCCTGTCGACCTGCGTCGCCTGCTTCGCATTTCCAGACCGGCCATTCGCGTGACCTACGAGCTGCGCGAACTGACCAAACCCGACCTGGAGGATATCTTGAGGGAGTGGCTTGCCAAACTCACGTGATTGGTGACTGGTGAGCGGGCTAAAGGGTCGAGACTTCGTCTCGATGGACGACCTTTCCGCTGAAGAGTTGTGGGAGGTCCTCAACTTTGCGGTCGAGCTGAAGCGGAGAATGAAGGGCGGCGACCGGCCGCCCATGCTGGCGGGCAAAGTCCTCGCGCTCCTGTTTGAGAAGCCGTCGCTCCGCACGCGGGTCACGTTCGAGGTGGGGATGCTGCAGCTGGGCGGGCACGCAACCTATCTGGCGCCTAGCGACGTGCAGATGGGCTCGCGTGAAAGTGTGCCCGATGTTGCCCGGAATCTGGAACGCTGGGTCGACGGTATCATGACACGAACGTTTGCTCACAGCACGGTGGAAGCGCTCGCAGAACATGCCGGTGTCCCGGTCATCAACGGCCTGTCTGACCTGGAGCACCCGTGCCAAGTGCTGGCAGATCTACTCACTATCCACGAGCGAGTCGGGGAGGTCCGCAAGGTTCGGGCCGCGTGGGTGGGTGATGGCAACAACGTCTGTCACTCGCTGCTGCTGGGGATGGCAAAACTCGGAGCGCAGATATCTGTGGCGACGCCGAAAACGTACGGACCGGACTCGAAGATCCTTGCGCGGGCAAAGGAGATCGCGAAAGGGACGAGTGGGTCGATCACGGTCGGTACAGATCCTCAAGAGGCGGTACGAGATGCCCAGGTTGTCTACACTGATGTGTGGGTGAGCATGGGACAGGAGTCGGAGCGCGCGGCAAAACTCAAAGCGTTCTCGGGATTTCAGATCAACGCGGCGTTATTGGCTCGGGCCGCGAAAGATGTCGTCGTGCTGCACTGTCTGCCGGCCCACCGGGGCGAAGAGATCACTGATGACGTGCTCGATGGACCGCGATCGGCGGTCTTCGATCAGGCCGAAAACAGGTTGCATGCGCAAAAGGCGCTGCTTGCGAAACTACTATGAAGACGTCTACTGAGTCTTCCGAGTCTCCCGAGTCTACAGGGTCTGCAGCCACCCGACATGAGTCTCCTGAGTCTACAGAGTCCAGAAAGTCTACCGAGTCTATGGAATTTCGAATGCTGGGAGAGACCTGGTAGACTTTGAAGACTCTTATGAGACACGTTAGACAGCATGAAGAGTGGGTGAGGACTCGGAAGACTCAGGAGACACAGTAGACTCGGCAGACGGTGTGAACGATATGCCCTTTCCTCTTCGGATACTCGACATCTTAGATATCTTAATCGTCACTATTCTGGTTTATCAGCTGCTGATGCTGATCCGGGGGACCCGAGCAGTCCAGCTGGTGACAGGCCTTGGGGTGCTGGTGCTGGCGTATGCCGTCAGCCGCTACTTGAGGTTGTACACGCTGCAGTATCTCCTTGGGTACCTCGGCCTCGTGATCCCGATTGCCCTGTTGGTGCTGTTCCAGCCTGAGCTGCGGCGGATGTTGGAGCAACTGGGTCGGGGTGGGGTGTTGGTGACAGGGTTAACCCCATGGACACTGGGACGCGAAGAAGCGATCCGCCTGGTCAACGACGCCGCCCGCGCGGCGCGCGTCCTGTCGATGCGGAAGATCGGGGCGTTGATGGTGCTCGAGCGGCGGACAGGGCTCCAGGACTTCATCGACACAGGAATCAAGATCGATGCGCTCGTGACCGTGCAGTTGTTGATCAACCTGTTCTTCCCAAACTCCCCAATGCACGACGGCGCGGCGATTATCCGAGGGAATCGCGTCATCGCCGCCGGCTGCCTGCTGCCGCTCAGTGAAAACATGTCGATCGGCCGGACACTGGGGACCCGGCACCGCGCCGGGCTGGGCATCGCCGAACAGGCCGATGCGGTAGCGATCATCGTGTCCGAAGAGACAGGAACGATTTCGCTGGCCCGGGATGGTGAGATGGTTAGAGGACTGTCAGAGGAGGAACTCAAGGCGGCACTGTTGAGCCTGCTCGCCGCTGAGTCGGCGCGCGCCGCGATGCCGTGGCGGTGGTGGCGCCTCACCCCCCGCACATAACATGCGACGTCTGAGCGAGCAGCACTTCATGCTTCTACTCTCGTTTTTGACCGCGATCGGTCTGTGGCTGTACGTGACGCTCACGCGCGCACCGGTGGAGTTCGGGACGCCGAAGTCTGTCGCCGTGATCCCAACGATCGTCGGTAGACCGGCATCAGGGTACAGCGTAGTGGGTTTGGATGTGTTTCCCCAGACCGTGAACCTCTCAGGAAATCCGGCGCGTCTCGCTATCGTAGAATCCGTGATCACAGAGCCGGTGAATATTGAAGGCGCGATTCAAGACGTCGTGCAGGAAGTGTCCGTGGTCACCCCTATTGGGTTGACCGCGTCCAAACGGATTCAGGTATCTGTCCAGATCGCGCCTACGATGGCCGTGACGCTAATAGCGGGAGTGCGCATAGAGGTCAGCAACGTACCCTCCGGCGCAGTCGCCGAGGTCGAGCCAAAGACAATCCAGGTCCGGGTGAAGGGGCCGATCTCCGTCCTTAGCCAGTTGGGACCTGAGGATTTTCTAGCCCGAGTGGACGGCGACGTACAGGAAGGCCGGCGGCGAGTTAAGGTCGTCATCGAGTCGCCGCAGCAAGTCGAGCTGCTGAGGGTGATGCCGGCCGAGGTTGTGGTCACGGTCCGAAAAGGCGGATGAACCGCCTTTTTGGAACCGACGGTGTTCGCGGGGTCGCTAACGTCGACCTCACGCCCGAGCTAGTCTTCAGCTTGGGACGTGCAGCGGCGCACGTGCTGAATCCCGACGGGGCAGGTCGGTTTCTCATCGGTCGCGACACTCGGCTATCTGGCGAGATGTTGGAGGCCGCGCTGGTGGCAGCGATCTGCTCGACCGGCAGCCATCCCGTCCGCGGCGGCGTCCTGCCCACTCCGGCCGTCGCTTATCTCTCCCGCATGCAGCATGCGGCCGCCGGCGTCGTGATCTCCGCATCCCACAATCCGATTGAGGACAACGGCATCAAGTTCTTCGCCGGCGACGGCTATAAGCTGCCTGACGAGATTGAAGATGCAATCGAGGCCGCTGTGGGCCGTGCGGATCTGCACAGAGCTGCCGGCAGGGACGTCGGCCGCGTTGAAGACTTTCCGGAGGGCGCGGAGATGTACGTTGAGCACGTCGCATCATTAGCCCCCACGCCGCTGGGAGGGTTGCGCATCGTCGTGGACTGCGCCTATGGTGCGGCTGCGCGCGTGGCGGCGGACCTCTGGAGCCGCCTCGGTGGCACGGTGATTCCGATCAATGACGCGCTTGATGGCAGCAGGATCAACGTGAACTGCGGGTCCACCAGCCCCGAAGTCCTCCAGCAGGCGGTCCTCCATCATGGAGCCGACGTAGGATTTGCTCACGATGGCGATGCCGATCGCGTCATCGCCGTCGATGAAGTAGGACAGGTAGTAGACGGCGACGCGATCATGGGCATGTGCGCGCTGCATCTCCATGCGCAGGGTCGGCTGTCGGGCAATCGCGTGATCGCCACCGTGATGTCTAACTACGGCCTCGAAGTGGCGCTGGCTCGGGCTGGCATCGCTTTGGAGAGGACTAAAGTCGGTGATCGCTACGTGCTCGAGCGGATGAAGGAGACCGGGGCCAACCTCGGCGGCGAGCAGAGTGGACACATTATCTTCCTCGATCATGTGACGACGGGCGACGGATCAGTGACGGCCGTCCAGGTGGCTAATATCATGGTCGAGACGGGAAAGCGGCTGTCAGAACTGGCCGCACCTGTCGAACGGTGGCCGCAGGTATTGCGCAATGTCGCGGTTCGGGTTCCCGACCGCGACCGGTTCGCCCGTGAGCCCGCCATTCAGGCAGCGATCGCCGATGCAGAGCGGACGCTGAGCGGCCGCGGCCGCATCCTCGTGCGGCCGTCCGGCACTGAACCTGTCGTGCGGGTCATGGTTGAAGCCGAAGATCAACACGATGCAGAGTCAATCGCGGGGCGGCTGATAAGTGTGATTAAGCGCACCATCGGCAAATCCACTTCGTGATCAGACTACGTCTGGAAAGTCTGCTGGTCTGTTGGTCTTCTTGTCTTGTCCCCCACCAACTGCTCTAGTCTCTTGGTTTTTTCGTCTTCTGGTCTTTCTGCTCAAAGGGAGCCACTCAGGGAATGACGCCAATGGAGCCCAGACTAGAAGACAGATAGACGACAAGACTAGAAGACCAGGTTTTATGGAGAGAGCTAGACCAACAGACGATAAGACCAATAGACAATCCAGACGCAGTTGAGAATCTCGTTACCATCCGTAGAGCTTCTTGGCGTGCGGATCCATCGCCTGACGATGCCACAGGCTGTCGCGGCCGTCATGCAGATGGCTTCCGGCGGCGCGCCCCATCAGGTGGTGACGATCAACGCGACCATCCTGTACAGGGCGGCCCGCGACGAACACTTCCGCCGGATCATCAATGCCGCCTCACTCGTCACGCCCGATGGCATGGGCGTCATGTTAGTAGCGAAAATCCTGGGGACCACTTTTCCCGAGAAGGTATCGGGCGTGGACCTTGCCGACCGGATCTGCGCCGCATGTGCGGACGACGGGTGTCGCGTGTTCTTCCTGGGCGCGGCACCGGGAGTGGCTCCGCTCGCCGCTGAAAAGCTGCGCGCGAAGTACCCGGGATTGCAGGTTGTCGGAACGCAGCACGGATTCTTTGACGCCCATGAAGAGACCGCGATCACCAGGACGGTGCAGGCAGCGCGGGCGCAACTCTTGTTTGTCGCTCTAGGGTCCCCTAGGCAGGAAGAGTGGATTGCTGCCCACCTGGGAGAATGCGGCGCAGCGGTCGCGATAGGGATCGGCGGCTCACTGGACGTGTTCGCGGGACGGGTGAGGCTGGCTCCGGAATGGGTGCGCAGGGCCGGGCTGGAGTGGGCGTACAGGCTGGCGCGCGAGCCCAAGCGCTGGCGGGTCACCCTTACGCTGCCGCTTGTCGTGTTTCTGGCACTCAGGGAACGCCTCGCCCATGTGCTGAGAGAAAGGTTTTGGAAGAGAGGAAATTAGGGTACAGACACAGTAGATTCGGAGAACAGACGGAGAGCGGGGGAGGTGATCAGACCCGTAAGTTTGGTGCCGCAGCGCCAGGCCCCTATTAGGTCGTAGGTCATAGGTCGTAGGTCATGGGAATGATTTATGAGTTCTGGTTGCTACGACCTACGACCAACTACCCACGACCCAGTAGGGGTGACGAGGGAGGGGAGCTCGGAGTTTCGGCGGGTGACCCTAGGCTACAGTTCCAGGCCTGCACCAGTTCCGACGCCAGTCGGAACAAAGGCAGCCGACAAACCTCAGAGGCAACTCTGATCCAATAGGCTGCCGGGAGCTAGTCGTGAAGTGCGGTCGTCGGTCATAGGTCGACCTACGACCAACGACCCACGACCGAAGTTTCTCAAGATCCCTGACTTGCGTTGAAAACTTGAACCCGCCTGGTCTTCGGGCGGCTTGGAGGTTTTACAGTGTGCGGCATCATGGGCTACATAGGAGAGCGGCAGGCGCTGCCTATTCTCCTTGATGGTCTGCGCAAGTTGGAATACCGGGGCTATGACTCCGCCGGGGTGGCCGTGTTCGGCAACGGCCGCATCGAGGTGCGGCGGGCGGCGGGGAAGTTGGCTCGGCTCGCAGATATGACGTCGCAAAACGGCATCAGCGGAACGGTCGGCATCGGTCACACACGATGGGCTACGCACGGTCTACCGACAGACCAGAACGCACACCCGCACACGGACTGCACCGGGAAAGTCGCGGTCATACACAACGGGATCATTGAGAACTTTCTCTCGCTGCGCGAGATGCTGGAAACCCGCGGGCACAGGTTCTCGTCGGACACCGATACTGAGGTCATCGCGCACCTCATCGAGGAAGAGCTCAGCCGGTCAGTTTCATTGGAGGAAGCGGTGCGGCGGGCGATTCAGCAGGCGCACGGCGCATACGCGATCGTGGTGATGTCCAGCGATCAGCCGGATCGGATCGTCGCCGTGCGGCAGATCAGCCCGCTCATCATCGGGCTGGGGAATGGAGAGACCATTCTGGCCTCGGACATTCCCGCGCTGCTGTCCTACACGAGAGACGTGCTCATCATTGAAGACGGCGAGATGGCTGTGCTGACGCGAGACGGCGCGACCATCCAGACCCTAGATGGCTCCCGTGTGCGGAAGGCTCCCATGCACATCACCTGGGACGCGGAGATGGCCGAGAAGGGCGGCTATCCGCACTTCATGCTCAAAGAAATCCACGAGCAACCCCGCGCTCTTCAAGAGACGATGATGGGCCGGTTGGACGTTGAGGGAGTCGTGGAGCTGGACGGCGTGTCCTACACGTCAGAGTTCGTGAAAAGGTTGGACAAGATCTGGATGACCGCCTGCGGCACGGCGTATCACGCTGCGTTGGTCGGACGTTGGACGCTCGAGCACCTGGTGGGAATTCCGGTCGAGCCCGAACTGGCCTCCGAGCTCAGGTACCGCGATCCGTTGATCGCGCGCGACTCCCTGGCGATCGCCATCAGCCAGTCAGGTGAGACCGCCGACACGCTCGCGGCGATCCGCGAGGCCGAGCGGCGTGGCGCCAGGATCCTGGCGATCACGAATGTCGTCGGGAGCACGCTAAGCCGCGACGCGGACGACGTCCTGTACATCCGCGCAGGCCCGGAGATCGCCGTCGCCAGTAGCAAAGCATACCTCACGATGCTCGTCGCGTTGCAGATGCTGGCACTGGATCTGGGCCTGCGACGCGG
>JAHZOA010000242.1 GCA_020028455.1 Armatimonadota bacterium
ACCCTACTTAGTCGCAACGAGCGGAATTCAGCGGCCTCGCCACTGGCTCGGCCTCGAGCGCCGCCGGCCTGCTGCGCAGGCAGAATTAGTGGTCGCCGCCTGAAACTACCAATCGAGCATTCTCCGTAGCGCGGTCACGCGGTGCTTACTCAACGGGATCTCCCGATTGCCTTCCAGCAGCAGGCTGTAGGCATTTCGGGTCCACGGGATGACGCTGCGGATATGGCCAAGGTTCACGACGTAGGCGCGATGACAACGGAAGAATCCCCATGGCTCTAACCGTTCCGCCAGCCGGCGGAGCCCCGCGTGGCTGGAAAGCTCTCCACCCGCGGTGACGACCACCGTCCGGTTGCCGTTCGCATAGCAGTAGATCACCTCTGTCAGGGGAAGCAGCCTGATCTCCCCATCGACGCGCACGGGCAGCCGATCAAGAGAAGACTGTGACACGCGCCCAGCATACTTCAGGAGGCGCCTCGTTGTGCCCGGCTCCGTCCGGCTGTCAGCGACTAGCCCCAGTGAGTCAATCCCGAATCGCGTCCTTTACCTGAGACGGATCTCGACTAAGATGGTTTGGGGCGACCCACCCAGATAGTCGCGAAGCGGCCTACGGCGCTGTTGAGGAGGCCGAGCCTGAGGCGAGGCCGGTGGATTTTGCACGTTGATTGAGTCTGGAGCCGAGCTGCAGCGAGGCCGGGGGAATTTTGCTTGGTGCCGGGTTAAGTAATGCGCGGAGGGCGTGGAGGTTTCGATGACTATCATCCGCGTCCTGATTGTTGACGATCACCGCCTGGTGGCGGAATCGATCGCCAGGCTCATCAAGGATTACTCCGATTTGCAGGTCGTGGGGCTCGCCGGGAGCGGCCCCGAGGCCATCTCTCTCGCCCGTCATCTCAATCCGTCTGTGATCCTCATGGATATCGGTCTTCCGGGCATGGATGGGGTCGACGCCACCTGGACCCTGAAGCGACAGTTTCCTGCGATTCCCGTGCTCATGCTCACGATGTTCGACCACGAGGCTTATGCAATCGAATCCCTGCGGGCGGGGGCGTCCGGGTACCTCGTGAAGACGGCCGGCCCGGACGATCTGGTGCAAGCGATCCACGCGGTCTGCGCAGGGAAACCCGTCCTGCCCCCGCACATCGCGTCCGCCGCGCTCCAGCGTCTGGCCACGCGCGGACGGCTGCACGCGCGAGATCCGTTCGCGTTGACGCAGCGGGAGATTCAGATCCTACAGCTCATGGTCGGCGGGCTTGATGCGCTGGAAATTAGCCGCCGCCTCGTGCTGAGTCCGCACACCGTGCGCAATCACCTGAAATCGGTCTACAAGAAGCTGGGAGTACACGATCGGACTGAGGCGGCGATCCACGCTTATCGCCAGGGAATCGCAAAAGCGTGACTACTCTTTGAGGAGCTGAAAGAGGCGCTGCTTGAGGTCTGCGGGAATCGGGCCTTCTTGACACTTTCGTTCCACTAGGGCCATCAGCTTTCGCTGAAATTCATAGCGGGGACCGCAGTCTCCGCATTTCTCGATGTGCGTGTGGATGCCGCGGTACTGCACCTCGTCGATCTCGCCATCGAGGTATTCCCATACCATCTCAAGAACCTGCTCGCAGTCCAGCTCGCTCATCGCCGCCCCTCACCCGCGGATGGGCGATCCTTGCTGCGGGATTCCGGTGGCTGCGGACGCGCCCCGTCCACGTAGCGAGCACGGCGCGCGTATTCCCAAAGAGCCACCTGCAATTGTTTCCGGCCTCGATGCAGTCGCGACATCACGGTCCCAATGGGGATACTAAGAATCTCAGCGATCTCTTTGTACGAGAACCCGTCGATATCGGCGAGCATGACTACCGCACGAAAGGCTTCGGGCAGACTTTCCAACGCCGCCTTCACGTCCGCATCCATGAGTGTCTGCAGAAACGCCTCTTCGGGGTTGCCGGCGCGGCGGTATTGGTCGCTCTCCTGCACCTTCGAGTACAGATAGAATTCGTCGACGTCGTCCTGGTCGACGACTTCCGGCTCCCGGGTCGCCTTCCGGTAGTTGTCGATGTACGCATTCATGAGGATGCGGTACAGCCACGCGCGGGCATTGGTGCCCGGGCGGAAGGTGTGGAACGACCGCCAGGCACGAAGGAACGTTTCTTGCAGGAGATCCTCGGCGTTCGTTCGGTTGCGCGTCATCCGCAGCGCCGCGCCAAACAGCCCGTTGAGGTGCTCCTCAACCATTTGCTCGAACTGCTGACGATCGGCGCTTGCCGGGATTGGGACCTGTTCAGCCAACGCGACTGCTCCCATGGCGATCACCCGAAGAACGCTCTAGGAGACCGCCGAATTCCCGAGGAAAAATCGTGGAGTTACGCTCTGCCCGCGAGCTGCCGGACACCCGGACTGATGTCCGCCAGCGTCATCGAGTTCAAGACCCCTTCGACGGCGGAGTTGATGGCCTGCCAGACGGGACGCAGCCCACAGCCGGGGGCGTACTGACAGTTGGGATCCTCGGTCTCCACGCACCACCACGGCGCCGTCGTGCCCTCGAGGACGTCAAACGCGTTTCGCAGAGAAATGTCCATCGGGGCGCGCGCGAGTGTGTGCCCGCCATTGGGACCGCGCTTGCTGTTCACGAGCCCTGCGCGGCGAAGCGTGGTCATCAACTGATTGAGGTACGGTTCCGGCAGCCCCTGGCGGCGCGCGGTGTCGTGCGTCTGAATCGGTCCCTCGCCGTAATGGTTGGCGAGGTCGATGAGGGCGCGAAGGCCATACTCGGCGCGCGTCG
>JAHZOA010000243.1 GCA_020028455.1 Armatimonadota bacterium
CTTGAGGTCCTGTCCGGCGATCCTGACTTCCGACGCACCGTGATAGGTGCCGTCCGGTACTGAAGCGATCGCCTGCCGCATCGCTTCTTCAGCGCGTCGCTGCACCTCATGTGCGAGCGGCTCGAGATCGTCGATCTTATATTCGTCCATAAATGCCAGCAGGCGCTGCGCGCCCACGTGGTTGCTGCTTACCTGCGCCTGGATGTCGCCCCACACCATCGCGGGATGCCGCACGTTCGTGCGGATCATCGCGGCCACATCGGTGTTGAGTTCCCCGGCTCGGTAGAGCTTGAGTGGGGGGATTTGAATGCCTTCCTCATACACCTCCCGCGCACGCCCCGCGTCCTTGGTTCCCCCAATGTCGGAGCAATGGAAACACCGGCGTGACGACCGCCAGATCGAAGAGATGACCGGCGCAGACCCACGGATCGTTGGTGATGAGTACGTCGCCGCTGCGAATCGTCTCCCTAGGAAACGCCTCGAACAGGGCTTTCACCGCCCGCGGGAGTGTCAGATTGAATACGGGCATGGAGCGGGGCGAGTGCGCGATCGAGTTCGCATTGGCATCGAGCAGCTCACAGCCGAAGTCCTGTGCTTCGCCGATGATCGTGGAGAAGGCGGTGCGCCAGATCGTGACCCAGCACTCCTCCGAGATATTGATCAGGCGGCTCCACATGATCTCCAGGGTGATGGGGTCGAATGCCGTCCGTGCTCTCAAGTCGCCACGCCTGCCGCCTGGTCAATGGGGCGGCGATCCAGGACGCCGATCTGGATCACGAGGTTCCGTTGTGCATCAACTGATAGCCGGTCGCCCGGCCACAGGATGGTCGTAGCCTCGGCTTCCTCGATGACCGCCGGTCCGGCGATCACCGCGTCGTCCTTGAGTCGAGATCTGTTGTAGACCGGGACCTCGACGAATGTCTTTTCCTCCGGAAGATAGATGGGCCGCCGGCCTTTGAGCGCCTCCGCCGCGCCGGAGGCATCGGACGCGCCGCGCAGATCGAGCGGGCGGCCTGGCCCGGTGACAAGCACGCGCCAGTTCAGCGCAACGATCGGATAGCCGTTCAACGCCTGGCCGTAAAGCCGTGCATACTCGCGGTCGAACGTCGCGCGCAGGGCATCTGTCATAGTCCCATCCAGACGCGGAGGCAGCGGAATCTCGAGATCGTGAAACTGGCCCGCATACCGCATCTCCGCGCGGCGCTCTACGCGCATTGCCTGGGCGTCGACACCCACCGCGCCGACCATAGCGCGGCCCTTCGATTCCATGGACATAAACAGGCGCTCCACCGAAGGCCAATCAAGGTCGCGGAGCTCACCGGCAAGCGAATGTCCAAAATCAAACCCCGGTGGGGCGACGAGCAGGCCCAGGGCCGAGGCGAGGCCGGAGGCCGGCGGGATGATGACATCGCGCATGCCCAGAAGCCGCGCCACCCTTGTCGCAGTGGCCGGACCCGCGCCCCCGAACCCCATCAGGGTAAACCGGCGTGGATCCTGGCCACCCTCGATCAGGTACAGCCGCGCGGCCTGTGCCATGTTCTCACAGACAATCGCATAGATGCCCCAGGCGGTCTGCACTGTGTCGAGTCCGAGCGGCGCGCCCGCGTTGCTCACAGCATCGCGAGCAGCTGCATGATTCAGATGCATCGCACCGCCCAGAAACGCGCCCGGATCGAAGTAGCCGAGGACCACGCAGGCGTCGGTGACGGTTGCCTCGGTTCCTCCGAGGTTATAGGAGGCTGGTCCGGGATCGGCGCCGGCGCTTTCCGGACCGACGCGCAGTAGACCAAGACGGTTCACCCGCGCGAGTGAGCCGCCGCCCGCGCCGATCTCGATCATATCCACGACCGGTGTTTTGATCGGCAGACCGGAACCGGGCTTGAACCGGTGCATGCGCGCCACTTCGATCTGGGGCGTGACTTTCGGGCGTCCCTCGCTTACCAGGCAGATCTTGGCCGTCGTGCCACCCATGTCGAAGGCCACGAGTTCGCTCCGGCCTATGGCGTTGCCGATATATCCCGCGATGAGCGCACCGGCGGTGGGTCCCGACTCGAGCAGCCGAACCGGAAATCGGCGGGCGACCTCAGGCGTGCCAAGTGTGCCAGAAGAGAGCATGAGCAGAAACTGGCCTGCGAATCCTCGCTCGCGCAGCGCTTCGTCTATCCGCCCGACGTAGCGATCCACGAGGGGCTGCACATAGGCGTTGCAAACGGTCGTGCACGTGCGCTCGAACTCCCGAATCTCCGGGCTGACCTCGCTGCTGCTGGAGACCATGAGCTGCGGGAACTCGGACTCGATCAGCCGCTGTACGGCCTGCTCGTGGACGGGATTCTTGTAGGCGTGCAGGAAGCAGACGGCGATCGATTCGATGCCCTGGCGTACCAGTCGCCTCACCTTGCCGCGCACTTCATCGAGATCGAGAGGGACGCGGATATCGCCATCTCGAGTGATGCGCTCGCGTACCTCGATCCGCCAGCGCCGCGGCACCAGAGGATGCGGGTACTTCAGGAACAGGTCGTAGATGTCGTAGCGCTGCTCCTTGCCCATCTCTAGGGTGTCGCGAAATCCCTCGGTCGTCAGCAGCGCCGTGCGGGCGCCTGTACGCTCGATAATGGCGTTGGTGACCAGAGTGGTAGCGTGGATCAGCGTCGTGATTTGGGCTGGGGTGATGTCCGCCCGGGCGCACAACTCATGCAGGCCACGCAGTGCACCTTCTTCCGGCGTGCGCGGTGTGGTCAGGATCTTGTGGCCGCGCAGAACGCCGGAGGACTCGTCCAGCAGGACGAGGTCCGTGAATGTTCCCCCGATGTCAATTGCGAGACGGTATGGCATTGGCAGCTGTTGGGCGTTCGGGCAGTCCCGGCGCGCCGAACGCCGGGTCATACAGGATGCACCGCACCAGG
>JAHZOA010000244.1 GCA_020028455.1 Armatimonadota bacterium
TCGGCTACGCGCTGGCGTTGGGGATGATTCTCATCACGGGCCTGTCGAACGCGGCGTACATCTGGCTGCGCGGACGCAGCGAGCGATGGCTGCGATGAACCGGGGCCGTCTCGGATCGTGGATCATCATCCTGCTCGGCGTCATGTACTTCTTCGTTCCTCTGCTAAGTACGTTCGAGTTTTCGCTCCGCTACCTCCGCGGAGTATACAGCTTTGAAGCGTATCGGATCGTTCTTGCAGATCCGCGGTTCGGCGCGACGGTGACCTATTCGGCTCTGCTGGCGTTCGCCACCATCCTCGTGGGCATTTTCCTCGTGGTACCGACCGCCTACTGGGTTCAGCTGCGCTTGCCCGGGCTGCGGCCGGTTGTGGAATTCATCACACTGCTCCCGCTGGTGATTCCCGCCATCGTTCTGGTGTTCGGATACCTGCGGATTTACAACAGTTCCTCGATATTGCCGCTGACGGGCGCCGAGCGGACGACCGACCTGCTCCTGATCTTCAGTTACGTGACGCTGGCCCTACCGTACATGTACCGCGCGGTCGACAATGGGTTGCGCGCCATTGACGTCCGCACCCTTACGGAGGCCGCGCAGAGTCTGGGCGCCGGGTGGCCCACGATCCTGCTCGGCGTGATTCTTCCCAACGTGCGGGTGGCGGTGCTGAGCGGCGCCTTTTTGACCTTTGCCATCGTCATCGGCGAGTTTACGATGGCGAGCCTGTTGAACCGACCGGCGTTCGGCCCCTATCTGCAGAACATCGGCGCAAATCGCGCCTACGAGCCGGCGGCGCTGGCGATCATCAGCTTTGCGATCACCTGGGCGTGCATGGGGCTCATCCAGGTCTTCGGGCGGGGCGCGCAAGGGCCGGCGGCCGGGGCGCATTAACGAATGACCTTTCTTGAGATCGAGAATCTCCAGAAGCGATTCGCGCACACCACGGCGGTCGAGCACGTCCAACTCGAGGTGAGCCGGGGCGAGTTCGTGTCGTTTCTGGGCCCGAGCGGCTGCGGCAAGACGACGACGCTGCGCATTATTGCCGGGTTTGAATCGCCTTCGTCCGGAGCAATCCGTCTCGACGGTGTGGACATTACGCACAGGCCGCCGAACCGCCGCAACGTCGGGATGGTGTTCCAATCCTACGCCCTGTTCCCGAACATGACGGTCGCTGAGAACGTCGGGTTCGGGTTGAAGGTGGCGAAGAAACCTGCCGCGGTGATCAGACACACCGTGGAGGAAATGCTCAACCTCATCAAGCTGCCCACGCTCGGGAGCCGGTATCCCTACCAGCTGTCCGGCGGACAACAGCAGCGCGTGGCCCTGGCCCGCGCCCTGGCGATTCAACCGCAGGTGCTTCTCCTCGACGAGCCTCTCTCCGCGCTCGACGCGAAGATTCGTGTGTCGCTGCGGAACGAGATCCGTTCGATCCAGCGGGAGCTGGGCATCACGACGATCTACGTCACGCACGATCAGGAGGAGGCGCTTTCGCTTTCGGACCGCATCGTGGTGATGAGCGAGGGGCGCGTCGAGCAGATCGGCACGCCATTCGAAATCTACAATTTCCCGCGGACGTCGTTTGTCGCCTCGTTTGTCGGCACCCTAAACATCCTGCGAGGACAGGTAGCCGATCCGGCGCGCGGTAAGATCCTGGTCGACGGTCAGGAAGTTATGGCGTCGCGCGGGCTGGAACACGCCCGGGTCGGCGATGGATGCTCGATCGCTCTTCGTCCAGAAGTCGTCTCGATCGGTGAGGCGGCGGAGGACGGGAACCGAATGCAGGGCACAGTCGAAGACGTGAACTTCCTGGGCTCGATCGTCCGGATCCGTATACGCTTCAAGGACAACGCCATCTCGCTCGATACATTCAATAACCCCAGGCTTTCGTTGCCGCAGCGGGGGCAGGCGTTAACGGTGAGCTTCCCACGCGAAGCCGTGCTCGCGCTAGAAGCGCCGTCCTCGACCTGACGCCCGCGCCGCCGACCCTGAAGGTCATGTCCTCGTCGTCGATATTCCATGACGGTTGAAGACGTGATTGTTCGCATGGGATGGGGGACTGCCTCCGACCTTGATGTCGCGCCACTCGGCGGGGGAATTACCAACCTGAACTTCAGAGTGCGCGCAACCGGGGGGAGTTACGTCGTTCGCATCCCGGGCAAGGACAGCATGCGTCTGGGGATCGATCGGGAGCGGGAACACGCGTGCACGATCGCTGCCGCGGTATCCGGCGTATCGCCCGAGGTGGTGGCGTTCTTTGAGGACGCCGGCGTGCTGGTCACACGCTTCGTTGATGGCCGCGCCCTGACCACCGAGGAGATCGCCCGCCCGGAAACGCTGCGGCGCGTCGCCCGGACAATTCGTCGATATCACGGTGGCCCCGTTTTCCCCGGGACGTTTTCACCCTTTCGCGCCGTCGGAGAGTACCTGGCATTCGCCATCCCGCGCGGGGCGCCTGTGCCGGAACGCTTCGATTGGATGCTGCAGCAGGCGCGGCGCCTGGAAGCGGCCCTCGGCAATCCGCCGGTGCTCCGTCCCTGCCACAATGACCTCCTCCTGGCGAACTGGCTCGACGATGGACAGCATCTATGGCTCCTGGATTGGGAGTACGCGGCGATGGGCGACATCTTCTTCGACCTTGGAAACTTCGCCGTCCACCATCAGCTTTCAGACGAAGCGGAGCAAACCATGTTGGCTGCCTACTTCGCGTCGCGCCTCCCTGTGCCC
>JAHZOA010000245.1 GCA_020028455.1 Armatimonadota bacterium
CAACTACAGCAAGGTCCGGGACATTGTGTGGGGCCGTGCGGACACGTTGATCTGGCTCGACTATCCCCTCTGGCTGATACTCTGGCGTCTCCTCTGGCGCACGACCACGCGGGTGATCAGTGGTGAAGAACTGTGGAACGGAAACCGTGAGTCGTTTCGCGAGGCATTCTTCAGCAAGAAGTCATTGTTCGTGTGGGCGCTGCAGACCTACCGGAAGCTACGCCGAGACTACCCCAGGTTGATCCAGGAGCCGCAGTACATGCATCTGCAGATGGTGAGGTTGCTTACGCCGCGTGAGGCAACAGTATGGCTATCGCGCGTTGGGTCGGCGAAAGTGGTTGGTGGAACTCAGGAGGGGAAGGGCTAGAAGGTCGGCCGCGGGTTGGCCTGCAGGAACTGTTGCACGACGAGGCTGATGCCCCAGCCAATGGCGACCAGGACACCGAGCCACATCACGAGCCGCATCGGTTTTCACCTCCATCCTTATTCTCCGTACATGCCCAAAGACGCCGCTATTTCGCCCAGAGGGGGCTTGCACACCCTCCCTAAGCGGGAGGGATCGGTGGGAGAACGGAGACCGGCTTAGGGGAGGAGGCGGCTCTTGAGAGCGGCCAGAGCCTGCCGGTTGTTGCCGAACGCGATCGGCTCCGGGAGCTGGTCAAGCGGAAACCACTGGGCATCCGATACGTCGCTGCCGGGCGAAGGCGCGCCCCTGGGGATCCTGGCTTCGTAGTAAATGTTCAGCGTGTACTCTCCTCCGTCACCATAGCGATCCGTGTAGATGCCGACGATCTGACCGAGCTGCACTTCCACGGCCAGTTCCTCCCGGCACTCACGCCGGAGGGCATCTTCGGGATGCTCGTCCGGATCAATGAAGCCGCCGGGACAGTCCCAGGCGCCTCTCTCCGGGGGGATGGCGCGACGGACCAACATTACGTCGACCGCGCCGGCGTCGCGCCGCCGTGTGATCAGGGCTGAGACAGTTGGTTTGGGATTCTGCCATTCGACGTGACCGCAGCGCGGGCACACCGGCTGCGGCCAGCGCTCATCCTGCAACCGGCGGTATTCTAACGGACCGGCGCACTGCGTGCAGAACTTCGGGCCGCGCTGCAGGATCTCCCGAGGCAGGAATTTCCGGCCGTGGCGGTGGACATGCTCGCGCAGCCAGCCGAGCAGCGACGCAAATCGGCCCCGCCCGAAATCGTCCAGAAGACCGGGATGCGCGCGCTGTGCCGCCTCGAACAACTGGACCGAGATGATATTGCCCAACGAGTAGGTCGGGAAGTACCCGATAGAGCCCTGCGACCAATGGATGTCCTGCATCACGCCGTCGGCATCGGACGGGGGCGTGATGCCGAGGTAGGTATCCATCTTGCCCTTCCACGCCTCGGGCAGCGCCTCGACTCGCAGGGAGCCTTCCAACAGCGCTTTCTCCAACTCGAACCTGAGCATGATGTGGAGGTTGTACGTCACTTCGTCGGCCTCGACTCGGATCAATGATGGGCGCACCAGGTTGACGGCCCTGTAAAACAACTCGGCATCAACCTTCCGGAGCTGCGCGGGGAATTGCTGCTGCAGCACCGGGTAGTAGTGCTCCCAAAATGGCCGGCTACGGCCGACCAGATTTTCCCACATCCGAGACTGGGACTCGTGCATGCCGAGACTTGCCCCCCGGGCCAACGGTGTGCGGTCCAGGGACGGATCGACACCTTGCTCATACATGGCGTGCCCGGCCTCGTGGAAGATGCCGAAAATCGCAGACGGCAAATACCGCCGCTGGTACCGTGTCGTGATGCGAACGTCATTGACATTGAACCCGCTGGCGAACGGATGCGGACTCGTGTCCAGACGTCCGCGGCGGAGATCGTATCCGAACGCCTCGGCGATCTTGAGGCCGAATTCGCGCTGCCCTTCCTCAGGGTAGTCTTGCCTGAGGAAGTCGTCATCGACGGTTCGACCGCGGTCGGCGATCGCGCGTACGAAGGGCACGGTAACCTGCCGCAGCCGGGCGAAGATCACGTCCACCTCGCGCGCCTTCATGTCAGGTTCGTACAGGTCGAGCAACGCGTCGTACGGATGCTCGATGAACCCCAGGTAGTCCGCAGTCCGCCGGGCGAAGTCAACCATCTTTTCCAGCGATGGGCGGAAGCCCGGGAAGTCGTTCCGTTTGCGCGCCTCGCGCCAGACCTGCACGCTGAGCGACGATTCGCGGGCCTTCTCGGCGACGAAATCGCTCGGCAGCTTCGTCAGCCGATCGTAATCGCGACGGGTCATGCGGGCGAGCGCCGCCCCATCGGAGTCGGGTGCGAGGCCGGCCGCCTCGCGTTCCGCCGCCTCGAGGAGCCGCCCCGTTTCGGGGGAGGTGAAATACTCGTGCGCCAGGCGCGTCAGCGTCGCGAGCTGCGCCGCGCGCGCCGCCGTCCCTCCGGGGGGCATGAGCGTCTCCTGATCCCACCGCAAGAAGGCGGCGGCCGATCGGATGTCCGCGATCATGGTCAGGTGCTTCCGCAGGCGCGTGATTCCGTCAGGCGTGTCAGTCATCGGTTGGCAACCTTTCTGAATCGGACTCAATTGCGGGATACTGTTTGAATTCGGATCGCGGAGGACCACTCCTTTGCAGCCAGGGCATCGCTACAGAGGAGTGGCGGGGACAAACGGGCGTCTGTTCCGTACGTCCCAGATTCCACGGCTGGTGAGGCGGATCCACGGCAGGGAGTCAAAGGTCAGGAAGAGCAGGCTGAACAGCGGATCCCCGAAACGATATCCGCGTTCCCGCATCAGCGCGTTGAACTGCCGGTTCGCGGCAACGACCTCCGGCCACGACCGTGTGGAATAGATGCGATCTTCGAACGCAAGCCGGAAGCGTTCCTCTCCGTGCTCAACCACGACGAGTCCGCCGCCATCTTGGGCGAGCCTGTCGAGCGCCTCCGCCATGTCCTCCGCGCGCTGCCCCAGGACGATCACGTCGCCGAAACTGCTGCTGAACGTGGTCGCGAGACCGCCCAGGTGATTCACGAGCCCCACCAGCCGGCTGCGGGTGATCCAGCGACCTCGCTGGTCGATGAGGGCGACATGAAGCGCATCCTTCGATATCTCACCGGGAGGGACGATCTCCGTGATCACGTCGTTCAACAGCCGCATCGCAGGAGCGTTTGGAGTAGCGTCCACGAGCGTATGCGGTGAAAGACGGGGGATCGCAGCGTCTTCGAGCATGCCAGAGACCGGTACGTGCGGGAGTGGGGCGACCAGTTCCCCCCGCTCGGCCACGATTCGTCCGTCGGCGATGGTCATCAGCGGTGTCGGTTCCCTCAGGTCCGTCAGGATATTCAAGTCGGCCCGTTTGCCAACGGCGATCTCACCCACGTCTGTGAAGCCGAAGTAGTCGGCCGGGTTGAGCGTCACCATGCGCAGAACCCGCATCGGTTCGATGCCCTGCTCGATGGCAATGCGCATCAGGTAGTCGAGGTAGCCATGATCGTCCACAAAAACCGGGGTGGGGCCGTCCACCGTCAACATGACCTGGTCCAGCCACTCGGGCCGATCTCTCACAGCGTTGAGCAGTTCCGGCAGGTCGGGGCGAATGGAACTG
>JAHZOA010000246.1 GCA_020028455.1 Armatimonadota bacterium
GCGCTGGTATGTGATCGGGCTCGGCAACGAGCCTGATATCCACACCGCCCACTGGCACGGCAACACCGTCCTTCACGAGGGGCGCCGCAAGGACGTGGTCTCAGTCCTCCCTGCGGAGCATGTCCAGGTCGATATGGTGCCCGACAATCCCGGCATCTGGCTGTTGCACTGCCACGTAGACGATCACCTTGAAGCCGGTATGGGCGCTCGCTATCAAGTGGTCGCGCGTGCACGTTAGGGTTCGTTCGTTTGAAGCGGGGGAGGCCTGAGCAATGGAAAGCGGCCAGATGCGCGGCGGCTCATACGCAAGGATCTGGCCATTACCAATGCTGGCCCTTCAGACCCGCATTCATGGCAAGACTTGGAGAGCGCCTCAAGATCGCAGGCCTGCTGCGTGCGTCACCCTCCGCAGCCGGCGCGTCGAGCGGCGCGCGACGACACACGGCCGCCGGCGCCCCTGGAACAAAGTGACGATGATGGATCGGCATAGGGGCGCGGAGTTTTGGGCTCCGCGGCCCCTGCCACACCACCCGGCATGCGGGTCCGCACCGGGCGGTTCGACGGGTTGAGGTCATGCGGCAAGCCGGGTCACCCCCAGCTCATCGAAGAGCTTGTTCGGCAGGGCCATATGGAGATCCATCGCCGCGTTGCGCCACCACCTGCGGCTGTTACCTGCGACTTGTCTGGCGGCGCGATCGCTGATCCCGCGAGCACGAAGCTCCCGAAAGATGGTCGGACCCCGCTTCCAGTACTTGAGTTGCAGCGCCCTGAGGCGGTGGCGAATCCACTTATCGATGTCAGCAAGGACCCGGGGCGTCTCGGCGATCCGGAAGTAGCTTTTCCATCCAGCCAAGTAGACACCCAAGTCCTCGCACACGGCCGCTACGCTCCGGCCGACAATGCGTCGGGTCAGAGTGCGGACGTGCTCCTTCAGGCGTTGCAAGGCTTCAGTGGCCACGCGCCGCTTGACCTTCCGTCCTGGGGCAATCCAGAACGAGAAGCCGAGGAACTTACGTTGCGTGGCGCGCGCCACCGCACTCTTGGCCTCGTTGACGCGGAGCTTCAGCCGCGCATAGAGACGACGCATCGCCTCCATCACGCGTTCGCCCGCCCGCAGTGACCGAACGTAGATGTTCAGGTCATCGGCATAGCGCACGAACGCGTGCCCGCGTTTCTCAAGTTCCTTGTCGACCTCGTCCAAGAGAATATTCGCCAACAGCGGAGACAAAGGACCACCTTGCGGCGTTCCTTCGTGCCGCTCGATCACCACCCCATTTGCGAGCACGCCCGCATCGAGGTAACGGCGAATGAGCCCCAGCACGCGAGTGTCCGCGATCCGCTTGGCCAATCGTCCCATCAGCACGTCGTGATTCACGCGATCGAAAAACTTTTCCAGATCGATGTCCACGACGAAGCGACGGCCGTCCTGCACATAGCCCTGTGCGCGACGCACGGCATCGTGCGCCCGCCTGCCTGGCCGGAAACCGTAGCTTGCCTCTGAGAAGGTTGGATCGAACCGCGGCTGCAGGACTTGCAACAGGGCCTGCTGGATGAACCGGTCAAGCACGGTCGGAATGCCGAGCTCGCGCTCGCCTCCGCCCGGCTTTGGAATTGCCAAGCGCTTTACCGGATGCGGCCGGTAGCGACCCGCGAGGATTTCCTCGCGCAGACGTAGCCAGTGCACCTTGAGGAAGGCTGGCAATGCCTCGACCGTCATCCCGTCGATGCCGGGACTTCCTTTATTCTGCCGAACACGTTTCAGCGCGGCCAGTAGGTTCTGGCGTTCGCACACCAGCTCCATCAGACCGTTGGCTGCTCCGTGCATTCCTGGGCGCTCGTTTCCACCCCTCGCCGGTGTCACTTCCACACGCGCGACGGCGCTCGCGGCTTCACCGCTTGTTCCGCTCGCACGCCCGAGTCGCCTCGGCTTCTGTGGCATGGTGCCTCCGAGAGTAGAGGGCGTTGTGCCCTTCCCATCGTTCGGTCCTTCACCGGGGGCTGGCCCCGGCTAGTACGACCTCTGCTGACTTCTCGCTTCCCACGAACCTCACGGTCCGTGTCCCCCTTTCAGGGACAAGGCGAGATCTCCCCGGGTAAGAGCATCGGCCTTCGCTGCACGACCACCGGATCTACGTCGCCTCGCCTTGGTCACGAGAGCTTTGCGGACGCGAGCCCGCTCGCCCTGCTTGGCGCCGCCTCATATCCGGTTTCTGTTCGTCGGCCTGCAGCTTCGCTCCCCGCTTCCTTCACGCCGTCCTCGCGGCCCGACGCTCTGCGGTTTGCTTCGCTCGCTGTGACCAGCTCACGAGAGGACTCTCACCTCCAAGTCGATGCCCATGCCGGGCGCACTCGCGGTAGGGACGAGGATTGCTCCTCGCCCCCCGCACAGATCCCGGCGGGCGCTGCTAACGCACCGGGCTCCTCCCTCGGGTTTTGGCGTCGAAGCGGTGACAGGGCATTGGATGCAGTACCCTTATTGGCGGAAAGAAGCGATCGACGAGCCGGATGAACTTCTCCCAGGTCAGGCGTGAGTTCTGACTGCGCCGCTTGAGCGACTTGAGCCAGAGCCATCTCACCTCGTTGAAGAACCACCACAGGCTCGCGTCGTTGCCCGAGACGGCGAAGTAGTTCAGATGCCCTTGCAGCATCTGCTTCACCCAGGCTCCGGTCTTCACGATGGGGTCGTGCATGGATTT
>JAHZOA010000090.1 GCA_020028455.1 Armatimonadota bacterium
TTGAGCACTGAGCGCGGCCAATCCCAGTGCGAACGTTCTTGGCACCCACCATGGAGCGCTCATTGGTTCTTCAAGAGGCCGCGCAGCGTTTTGAGAGTATCGATCGTGCTGAATATGATCGCCACGGCCAGCAGCGCGAAGATGACGTGGTCGAGCCACATTGCCCAGCCTTCGCGCCACCAAAACGTCCGTGCCAGCAAGAACGGAAGATATGCGTACTGAATCTGGCCGACTCGCTTTCCCGCAGGCGTCAGCGCGAACTCGACTTCTGGCGCTCGTGCGAGGTACAGAATCTGCGTCGCAGCCATCAGCACGGCCGGGGCAAAGATGACGAGCCATTTCCACCACGGCATCATGCCGATGGCGAAGAACGCGGTGAATAGGGCGTATATCACGATGAAATCAATGGTGCTGTCAAATGCGGCACCGGACGGACGGGCCTGGCCGAGCCGGCGGGCGACGCGACCATCGATGAGGTCCGTCACGATCATGGCCGCGATCGTCGTCACGGCCAGCCCGGGCAGCTGCGCAGCCAAACCGTAAATGAGATACGGAAGCATGACCAGCCGCGATCCAGAGAGCGCGTCGGCGTAGGTGAACTTTGGGTCTCGCCAGGTGAACCGTGGCTGACTCATCGGAAACGGATATCTGCCAGGACGGGCAGGTGGTCGGATGCGGTCGTCTTTTGGATTGTCCCCGCCGCTGACCGAAGATCCGGGGTGACAAGGATGTAGTCGATACGTTCCGATGGTTGAACGGATGGAAACGTGTACGTCCTGCCGAGTCCATGTCGGGCCAGCGCGTCTTCAAAACCAGCTGCGAGCAGCCGGCGGATCGGGGGCGAGTCGGGACCATCATTGAAATCACCGAGTAGGATCGTGCGTTCACGCCCCCGCCAGAACGCCAGGATGTCCTGCGCCTGGGCGAGCCGGTCGGCTGCAGAGTCATGGGCCAGGTGGGCGTTGATGATGAGTAGATCGCCTCGAGGACTGGAAACGAGCGCCCAGGTGAGGCCTCGCTGAAACTGGCTCTCGCGGACCGCGAAGCGCACGCTTCCCCTGTCACGTATTTCATAACGGCTCAGGATCACGTTGCCCCAGAGGTCGCCGTTCATGGGGCCATACACAACTTGGTACCTGGGGAATCGCCAGTGAAGCCAGGCCACAAGATCGACCCCGCCATTCACAGTCCACCCCCGTCCGACCTCTTGAATCGCCACCACATCCACGTCTGACCCTTCAATCACCCGGGCTGAAGCGGCCGGCTGTGGAACGCCGTGGCCGTCGAATCCCATGCGAATGTTGTAGGTCATCACGCGCATCTGTTCTAGAGCACTCGTCGCGATTCCTGAGGGCCTAGCGACCAAGCCCAGTCCGATGCCGATAACGCCGACGAGGACGATGGAGATGGCAACTCGATATGCGCGGAAGCCGATCGAGTGCCCTCCCCATAACACGACAGCGAAAGCAACAAGCGCCGCCATAATCGGCCATAAGGTGACCCATTCGTAGCGCGAATAAAAGAGAAAGATGAGAACGAAGAGGAGCAACATTCCCACAGCGCCGGGAACATGCGGCCGGCGAAGCGGAGCTCTCCCGGTAGAGGCAAAAGCGGCCGCGACGGCGATCGCCAGGAGGAGTTGAGTCGCGGACACGAGCCAGAGCCCGCCCATCTGCAGCAACGCCGGCTGGAGCAGCACAATAGGGGCGATTGCCGCTGTGATCTGCACAATGCGCGACCGGTCCAGAGGTTGCACTGCCACACCCGCCGCGAGTCCTAACATGATCGGAATCGCCGCGAACGCGATGCCCCACCCAGACAGCAACTGAGCCCTCCCCAGGTTGGTGAGGAGCGTGAACTGTAACGCGAGAAACGGACCCAGCGCGAGCATGCCCCAGCCAGGATAGAGCACGTTCGAACCGTCCTTGTCCGGCAGGTCAGGTTTGAACGCGTACGTGGTCCCGATGAGTGCTGCGCCCATTACTCCCGCTCCAATGCCCGGCAGAATGCCGCGGAGCATCGACAAGTCGAGTCCATGGAGCGCAGTCTGCAGCGCGATTTGAAGGGCGAAGCCAAGAAGAATGCCCGGCACCAGCACGTCGAGCCTTTCGTATCGCGCCAGGGCATCCATTATCACTGGGACAAGCCAGAACCAGGTAATGAGTGAAAGCACGGCGAGGACAGGCGTGATTGTGCGATCGGCGATGAGATGGTTGATCGCGTAGGCCAGCGCGAATATCGTTGCAATCCGCTGCATCCACCGTACAGAATTCTTTCGCGGCGCCAGCAGCCACCCGGCAAGCCCCGCGATCCAGATGACAAGTGCGATCAGTGCGCGGACAGCCGCAGGCTGCTCCACGGCGATATTCCATACCACCAGCGCAAGGCCACCGCGCAGTACGTGGACACCCATCGCGATGATCAACGCGACGGTGGTGAGCGCAATGGGTCGGTTCATCGGGTCCGAGAAGCAAGTCGGGTTCGCTCAAGAAACCAGGGCGCTCCAAACGTGACCCACAGGCCGAGGACGCTGTGCCGAATGAACCGGAAGACGAGTTGCAGTGGTCCTTCAGAAGGGAAGAGGAACCGTAGCCCTGCATAAAGGGCTAGCAGCACGGCTGCGCCCACAAGAAAGCGAATCACCCGCTGCCACCACGGTCCTCGAGTGTTCAGAGAGAGGAAGCGGAGGCGGATGGTGAATCCCACGCCGAATCCGGCCAGCGTTCCCATGGCGCTGACGGCATCCGTATCGGGGAAGACAAATGCCAAGACCGCCGGGACCAGGATCGCGAGCGCGATCTGAACGGAAAATGGCCACCTTCGTACGTTTGTGGCGATCGGCTCGTCTACCGCGAGCGCAACCGCGAGCAGCACTCCCCCGATCAACCATCCCCCAAGCACATCCGTGGGAAAATGCACGCCCAGATACACGCGCGAGAACCCGATGAGTCCTACGAGCAGCAGAGCGCCAATCCACGCGGCAGGTGTTCCGATTCGCGTCGCGAGCCCGCCCCAAATGACGGCAGCGTTCTGCGAATGCCCGCTGGGTAGGCCGTATCCGACAGCGTACCCGCGCTGGAGCGACGGATTGAGGTCAAAGGGCCGCGGATGGTCCAAGACTTCCTTCGCCACCGAATTTGTGTAGACAGAGAGCAGGAAGATGACCCCGAGGCGGAACCCCAGCCTCGCGTCGACGCACCACAGCAGCAGAGGGAAGAAGACCAAATAGAATTGCTCTTCGCCCAGAAAGCTGATCGCGCGAAAAACCGCATCCAGCCGCTCACCCCCGGTGGACTGGACTGCGACGATGAAGGCGATTCCCCACTGCCAGAGGCTTTCCATTAGCGCCTCGTCTCCTGGTGGGGCTTTGAGCACCCAGTCGTTCCACGCAGCCCTCGGGCTTCCTTTTAATAGGGCCGGAGGTGTCGATGCAGACACGTACCGAAGATACGTGAAGCTGTATCGGAGTGGGCGCCTCTAAGAATGGAGGGACAAGATATGACGTTCATCAGAACGATTCCACCTGAGGAAGCTACGGGATTGCTCAAAGAACTGTATGACTACGATCAGCAGGGTCTTGGGTTTGTTGCCAATTACACCAGGGCGCTGAGCCTCCATCCCGAGATTATGGCCGCCTGGCGCAACCTGACGCGGCAGATCCGTGTCAGGATGGATGACCGCCGCTACGAATTGATCACGGTTGCGGCTTCGGCGGCATTGCGCTGCACCTACTGAACACTGGTACACGGAGCGGTGCTCCGTTCGAAATTCCTGACTGCAGAGCAGGTTGAGATGGTCGTAAAAGACTTCCGCGCCGCCGGCCTGCCCGCGATCGAGGTCGCAATCATGGCATTGACACATAAGATCACCCAGCATGCGTACAAGGTCACCTCCCGAGACATCGAAGAAATTAGATCGCATGGACTCTCCGATGAGGAGATCCTGGACATTGCTGCCGCCGCGGCCGCGCGCAATTTCTTCAGTAGACTCCTGGACGCGATCGGCGCTGAGCCCGATGCGGCCTACCAGGAACTGGAGCCGGCGTTGCGGGAGGCGCTCACTGTTGGCCGGGCGCTACCCCCATGAGCGGACGAACGGTGATCGTAACCGGCGCATCCAGCGGGATCGGCGAGGCAACGGCCCGCGCGTTCGGTCTGGCGGGAGACCGCGTCGTACTGACCGCGCGGCGGGTTGACCGGCTGCAGCGCCTGGCAGCAGACCTCCCGGAAAGTCTCGTGATCCAAGCCGATCTCACCCAGCCTGGGGCGGTCGACCGAATCGTCGGTGAGACGCTCAACCGTTACCAGACGATCGAGGTTTTGGTAAATAACGCAGGGATTGGTCAGTATAACTGGATTGAACGGCTGACCGAAGAAGAGATTCAGACCGAGGTCACGCTGAATCTCATTGCTCCGATCCTGCTGGCGCGGGCCGTGCTGCCCTCAATGCTGGCACAGCAGCGCGGCGTGATCATCAACGTCTCGTCGGTGGCCGGACGCATCGGCGTGCCGACGATGGCGATCTACTGTGCTACGAAGTCTGGGCTCCACGGCATCAGCGAGGCGCTGTACCGAGAGCTGCGGCCCCGAGGCGTCCATGTGTGCACGATCTATCCCGGCGGTGTCAAAGGCACCGAGTCCGGCAAGAGGAAACGTGTGCGATTGGGGGAGGCGCCGGATTGGCTGAGGCTGAGTACCAAGCAGGTGGCCGGTATGATCGTCTCCCTCGCCGACCGCCCACGCCCGCGGAGGATTGTTCCATGGTTCTTTTCTCCGGTTGTAGCAATCAATAACCTGCTACCCGGATTGGTCGATGCGGTGACTATGCGCGCGGCGCGCCGGGTACGGCGCGCGCAACCGTCGGCTCCAACATAACTTCGCGCCACGCTCCGACCACGGCGTCCCCGATCTGCGCAACCTCATCGTCACTGTGGGCCGCGGTCACAGTGACGCGCAGCCGGCTCGTCTTGGGGGGGACCGCCGGCGACACAATCGGCGGAACGAACACTCCCCGATCATAGAGCGCGCGCGACATCCGCAGTGCAGGCACATCGTCACCGGTGATCACCGGGATGATCGGTGTCGGATCCTCGCGTACAGGAATGCCACCGTCCCGCAGGCGTGCGCGTAACGTGCGCGCGTGCGATTGGACTCTCCGCACGCGATCGGGTTCGCGCTCCATGACATCGAAGGCGGCCATGGCTGCGGCCGCACTGGGCGGGGGAAGGGCTGCGGAAAACACGAACGCACGCGAGACGTGCTTGAGATAGGTGATGAGATCCTCGCTGCCGGCGATGTAGCCTCCAGCGGATGGAATGCTCTTTGATAGTGAGCTCATCTTGAGATCGATAACGTCCTGCAGCCCGAAATGCGATTCAATCCCCCGGCCTTCCGGCCCGAGCACTCCGAGGGAATGCGATTCATCGACCATGAGTGTGGCCTGTGATTGCCGGCATGCATCGACGACCCGTGGAAGATTGATCACATCGCCATCCATGCTGAACACGCCATCGACGACGACGAGTTTCCCCATCGCAGCGGGAAGGGCAGTGAGTTCTCGAATCAGGGCCGCGGTGTCGCTGTGCGGCACGCGAATGAACTTGGCGCCGGAAAGCAGACACCCGTCCACGATGCTTGCGTGATTGAGTTTGTCACAGATCACCGCATCGGTCCGCCCGACGAGCGCGCTAATCACGGCGACGTTGGCAAGATACCCGCTCGAATATACGACCGCAGCCTCGGTTCCTGAGAACGCTGAAATCCGCTGCTCTAGACGATCGTGAAGGTCTGTATTGCCGGCCAGCAAGCGCACGCCATGGGTGCCCGTGCCATAGTGATTGAGCGCGTCACGAGCCGCGTGTTGAATGACGGGGTGCCCGATCAGTCCCAGGTACGAATACGATGACCCCAGCAGGAGCGAACGGCCTCCGATGGTCACAGAGGCACCGTCGATGGCTTCTACCGGCTGAAGGTAGAAATAGAGGTCGTCCGCTTTAACCGCACGAACGCGGTTCGCGAATTCGTCGATGCGCCGGCCGATTGGGTCCATGCGTCACTCTCGGCATGGCGGGTTCGATAGCCGAAGGAAGAAGCCTGCTTAGGGTTGGGGCGGCCCGTTACACCTTACGCAGAACGTTGACCCTGAACAATTCAGAAACCATGATTGCACCTGAATGCTGTCGGAGCAACGATGCTAGGCGCCGCTCCACTTCACGAGACAACGTTGTTCCCGTCCATTGCTTTGCTAAGTAGTCTTTCAGGATATCCAGCGATCGGAAGTACACCCGAGGACGTACTAGCTCACTGCTGACCAGGGTGTACAGTTCGCGGCGAAGCACTTGCTGGACAGCGCGGTTGGAGGAGAGATAGTCCCCATAATACTCGGGCGTTTCGATCATGTGGCCTGCGGGGATGCTCTCGCCATCGTAGACGCAATACAGTTCCAGGGGCTTGGCGCGGCGTCCGCCGGGATCGAGATCGGGACGGTAGTCGACAACAATACCGCTTTGCCGGACGACTCGGTGAGCTTCTGTCAGGGCATGGACCATGCCCCTGCGGCGTATTCATCACAACGATAAGGAGAACACCACAACGTCAAACGATCGATCCGTGAACCGTAACCGCTCGGCGTCTCCCACCTCAAACTGGACCTTTCTCCTCAGGGTGGCGGGCGTGAGACGCTTCGCCCGTTCGATCTGTGTGGCGTCGGGATCGATTCCGACCAGGCTGCGAACGTACCGGGCGAATCGTCTGGCCGAGCGGCCGTCACCTGATCCGATTTCGAGCACGCGCGCGCCTCGACGCAGAACACGGTGCAACCACTTGGTCTCCAGTCCTTCCGGATCGATTCGTACGCCTCGTACCATGAGGTTCTCCCCTGAGAGCACGGGGAGGCCTGCTGTCGCAGAGCCTCCCCTCAGGGCTGCCGCGTCTTAGCGTGAGACGCTACATCGCGGTGCGTAGTGTGTTTCCGACCCAGAGCAGCC
>JAHZOA010000015.1 GCA_020028455.1 Armatimonadota bacterium
GATCTTCACGTCGGCGATTCGGTCCATCTCGCAAGACTTGTTCTACGCGGCGGCGGTGGACGGCGCCACGACGCTTCAAACGATCCGCCGGATCGTGCTGCCCATGCTCAAGTGGCCGATCTTGTTCGTGACCGCGTACCAGACGCTCTCGCTCCTCACGTCGTTTGAATACATCCTGCTGTTGACACAGGGCGGCCCTGGATTCTTCACCACAACCGTATGGTCGCTTCACGCTTATAACCTTGCGCTGTCGAATTACTTCGGCAATGTACAGTTCGGGTTGGGCGCGGCAATGGCCGCTGTGCTTGTCGTCATCGGCATCATCGTATCGGTGTTATACCTGCGTATCTTCAACTTCAGGGCGCTGGTCGCAGAGCCGAAGATAGAGGTCAACTAGTGCCCCTGCTGCCTCCGCGCTGGCGGTTGCTCCTCCTGGTGCTCCTGGGACTCAGTATCCCGATCATCGCCGGATTCATCTGGCTGTTGCTCACTGGGTGGTTCGACCGGGTGCACGGGCTGATTCCGGCAGGGGGGTTTGCGCCAGAGAACTGGCGGTTTCTCTGGGAAACCGTCGGCGGGCGGCCGCCGGTGTTCGTCGCGCTTCGCAACTCGCTCATCTTCGCCGTCGTCGTAGCCACGGCGGAAGTCCTCATCGCTTCAATGGCGGCGTACGCGATATCCCGGCTCTCCTTTCCCGGAAGGTCGTTGTACCTTGGGCTCGTGCTGGTGCTGCACGCGTTCCCGGCGGTCAGCCTCCTGATCGCGATTTTCTATATCCTCCGCCTCCTCGGACTGTTCGACACGCTCATCGGCGTCATTTTGGTCAAGGCATCGCTGGAGCTGCCGCTCGGGATTTGGCTGATGAAAGGTTTCTTTGATTCTCTATCTTGGGAGATGGAGATGGCGGCGCTCGTCGACGGCATGTCGCGGTGGACGCTGTTCTGGAAGATCGCAATGCCGATGGTCCGGCCCGGCCTTCTGGCGCTGGCGACGTTTGCGCTTCTGTCGGCCTGGGGCGAGTTCATCATTCCGTTTACGTTCATCGTCAGCAGCCGGAGCCAGCTGATGTCGAGCTACCTGCAAAGCTTCCTCACCGAAGCCTTCTCAGACTTTGGGATGTTCGCGGCCGTGGGGTTATTCTACGCGATACCCGTGATCGCGTTGTTCCTGCTCGGGCAGCGCTACTTGTTGAACATCTACTCGGGGGGCGTGAAGGGATAATGGCACTGAAAGGGATTCGTGTCCGCGTCGAGGGCCTGACCAAACACTTCGGGAAAGTGGTCGCGCTCAGCGCGCTCGATCTCGACGTCAAATCGGGCGAACTCGTCGCATTCCTGGGACCGTCTGGCTGCGGCAAAACGACCACGCTGCTGATGATCGCCGGCATTTACCAGCCGACATCGGGGTCGATCCTCTTCGGTGACCGGCGGGTGGACCACCTCCACCCGAGGGACCGCGACGTCGGGATGGTATTTCAGTCCTATGCGTTGTATCCGCACCTGACACTGTTTGACAACATCGCCTTCCCGCTGCGGCTGAAAAAGACGCCGTCCGCCGACGTCAGGCAAAAAGTGCAGCAGACGGCAGATCTGCTCGGGATCGCGCACGTGCTGGAGCGCCGGCCTGCCCAGGTGAGCGGTGGTCAGCAGCAGCGCGCCGCGCTCTCGCGGGCGCTGGTCAAGGAGCCGCAGGTGCTGTTGCTGGACGAGCCGTTGTCAAACCTGGACGCGCAGATCCGGCTGCAGGCACGCGGCGAGATCCGCAGGCTGCAGCAAGAACTCGGCGTGACCAGCATTCTCGTCACACACGACCAGGCCGAGGCGCTGGCCATGGCCGATCGCGTGGCGGTATTCTCCACCGGGGAGCTGCAGCAGTTCGCGCCGCCCGAAGAGTTATACGACCGTCCGGCCAACACGTTCGTGGCCGGCTTCGTCGGCCATCCACCAATGAATCTTCTACAAGGCACATTTGCCGATGGCCAGTTCACGGTTGGCAATGTCCACGTCCCGGTCTCCGTCACCGGTCCGGCCGGGCCCGGATATCTTGGCATCCGCCCCGAGGATGCGAACTTGCGAGGTACGGTGCCCGCGAAAGTCGTCCTCGTTGAGTCACTCGGTCGCGAGCAACTCGTGACACTGGATCTCGGCGGGCCATCAGTGAAAGTTCTCGTGGAGGGAGGGACGAAGCCGTCCGCGGGGGCACAGGTCGGATTCGGCTACACACCTCCGAGCCTCCACCGGTTCGACTCCGCCGGAACGCGGATCGGTTCGTGACCTCGTCACCACTTGGCCGCGGCGTGTCGATACAACTCCCCCCGAGCACCTCTTACAAGGGCCGCAGGATCCTGTTCAAGTACCATCGCCTTCTCTCCGGCCGCGGGCGCCATCCACCCAATAGCCTCTCTGCACTGCAGGAAGTCATCGCGGAGGGGGTGGAGGCGATCGAGTTCGACATCCACGCCCTCAACGGCGGCGACTATCTGTTTGTGCACGATGAGACTCTGGATCGCGAGACCACTGGCGCGGGATCCGTCGCCGCCTGCACGGCGCGCGACGCAAAATTGCTGCGCCTGCGCGGCTCGAGCGAGTCGCCCGCGCTCCTGTCCGAAGCTGTCCTCCTGTTACGCGATGTGGCGCGATCGATGAAGGTACAGGTCGACCTGAAGGATCAGTACCCACTGAGCGATGAGCAGGCACGCAGCGTGTTGCGCGCACTCGAGCCACTGCGCGCCAATCCAAGATTGCGCGTCGTCGTTGGCTGCCTGGCCGACTGGAACCTGAGGATACTCCGTCGACTCGATTCGACCCTATTGGTAGGATTAGACTTTGCCTTCTATCTCGACGCGGCGGTGGACGAATTTCCGCGCCTGCCCACGCGTGAGAACGTGCACGGGTACCTGGACGACCATCCGCTGGGGTTCCGGCGGGCGATGCCAGTGCGGGACTATCTCGAGGACAGGATTACTGCATTGTGCGGACTCGTCCGTGAACCCGCGGAGATCTACCTCCGCAAAGAACTCATTGCTCAGGCGATGACCGACGGCTGCCACCCGGTCCAAATCGTGCGGCGCGAGTTGGGCGACATCGTCGTCGACGGCTGGACGCTCAACGCCGGCGACCGCGACGCCGACATCCATCTGAAGACATTGCTGGAGGCCGGGGTCGATCAAATCACCACGGACACCGCGGTGCAGCTCGAGACAATGATCTCCGCGCACGCTCGGTAGTCATCAGGTGGCGCCCACCAACGTTCTTTTGCAGTCGTCGTCGGCGCTGTTGAGGAGGCCGAGCCTGAGGCGAGGCCGGTGGATTGTGCACGTTGATTTAGTCTGGAGCCGAGCGAGGTCGAGGCCGGGGGAATTCTGCTTGGTGCCGGGTTAAGTCAGTATTCTCATGCGGTGGACCTCTCAGTCGCGCTGCCTCGCTATCGCGCATCGGGGCTCCTCAGATGCTGCACCGGAGAACACGATGGCCGCGTTCCGCCTGGCGCTCGAGCAGGGCGCGGACGCCATCGAACTCGATGTGCACGCCACCGCCGACGGCCATCTCGTGGTGATGCACGATCCTGCTGTCGACCGCACGACGGACGGCACAGGTGAGCTCGGGAACCTGCGGCTCGCAGAGGTCCGCGCCCTGGATGCCGGACGCTGGTACGGATCGAAGTTCGTCGGTGAACGCGTGCCGCTCTTGGAAGAAGTGCTCGAATTTGCACACGGCAGACTCCTCGTGGACGTGGAGCTGAAAGTGCCGGGGATCGAGACCGAGGCGGTGATGCTCGTGCGCAAGACAGAGATGGCCGACGCGACGCTCTTCACATCATTTCTCCCTGCGCCGCTGGAGCGTTGCCGGTCGCTCGCCGTTGAAGTCCCAATTGGGTTTCTACATCAAGGCAATGCCGTTGATCGTGCTCGAGCGCTGGGAGCACAAATCTATTTGCCGGCGATCGATGCGTTGACGCCCGATATGGCCGATGCGTGCCGGCGGGCTGGGCTCCGAATCATTCCCTGGACGGTGCGCACCGCCGATCAGGCGCGGGTCGCGGTGCAGGCCGGTGTGCACGGTATCATCGCCAACGACCCGGTGCTCGTGCGCGAGGTGCTCGCGGAACCCCGGTCATGACCGAACGGTTTTCCCTCGATCCGGGACCTGTTTTCAGCGACCCTAGTCGCGAGTTTCACCGGGTGACACGCGTGCGGGACATGCGCCGGGTGGCAGGCGGAGTGGATGTTCAGGCTGCCACGGCTGGCGGCGACGACCTCACGATCCGCATCACCTTCTTCGCGCCACAGGTCATTCGTCTGCAGTTCCATGCCTCAGGGGGTCCTCTGGACCGGACATCTCCAATGCTGGTGGCGCGCGGCGGACGCGTGAAGGTCCGCGTGCAGGAAACAAAGGACACGATCCGGATGCGCGCGGGGGAACTGCAAGTGACCTGCAATCGCTCTCCGTTTGCGCTGCGCCTCCAAGACGGCGCTGGCCGCACCATCTTTGCGCAATTTGCCGACCGCAGCTTCGATCGTTTCGTCACCCACCGGATGGGTTACACCGAAGACCGCTCAAGCGGACGACGGCACGTGTATGAGTCTTTCCGGCTGTGGCACGGAGAGCATCTTTACGGCCTCGGGGAGCGGTACGGTCCAATAGACCGTCGCGGGTTGCGTACCGTGCTGTGGTGCGTCGACACGCACGGGACCAATTCGACCGATCTCGTGTACAAGCCGGTGCCGTTCTTCATGAGCACGGCCGGCTACGGCATGTTCGTGCACACACACACGCGTATGACCATTGATCTGGGCGCATACTCGGTGGCGTCTGGCTGGATCTACGTCGAAGAGCCGGTACTCGACTACTTTCTCATCTACGGTCCGACTTTGAGAGACATTCTGCGCCGTTATCTTGTGCTCACGGGCCAGGTTCCCGTGCCGCCGCGCTGGTCGTTTGGGATTTGGTTGTCGCGGTGCATGTACCGTGACCGCGCCGAAGTCGAGCACGTCGTCGCGGAGGGGCGGCGGCGGGAATTTCCGTTCGATGTGGTGCATCTCGATCCACTCTGGCTGAAAGGTCGCAAGACGCGAAATTACGACTGTAGCGATCTCGTCTGGGACGAGCAGGCTTTCGGTCGGCCGTGGGAATTTATCCGTACGCTGCGCAAAAGCCATGTGCGGCTCTCGCTGTGGGAGAATCCGTACTTTCCGATGCAGAGTAAGCGGTTTGCGGAGGCCGCCCGCGCGGGACATTTCCTTCGCGACGCCGGTGGTGAGATTGTTCGGTTTCGAGGGAAGAACGCGGCGATCGTGGATTTCACCAACCCGAGCACCGTTGAGTGGTTCAAGGGACTGCATCGCGACCTCCTCAGGATGGGCGTGGCGGCATTCAAGACCGATTACGGCGAGGAAGTTCCCGAGAGCGCCGTTGCGCGCAACGGGATGACCGGGCTCGAGCTCCACAACCTTTTTCCGCTTCTCTATAACCGTGCTGTGTTTGAGGAGGCGTCGAAGGTTCGCGGGCAGGCGGTTGTCTGGGCGCGCAGCGGCTGGGCGGGTTCGCAGCGCTATCCGGTGCACTGGAGCGGCGATGCGCCATCGCGGTGGGACACGTTGCCGTTGGTGCTTCAGAGCGGGCTGAGTCTGATGCTATCGGGATTTGCGTTTTGGAGCCACGATATCGGCGGATTTTATGGGCTGACTGATCATGAATTATTTATCCGCTGGGCTCAGCTGGGACTGCTCTCCACTCACGCAAGGTTTCACGGCAAAGAGCCGCGCGAACCATGGGCGTACCCTCAGGCATTTGAAGTCATCCGCCGCTACGCGCAGTTGCGGTACCGATTGCTGCCTTACCTGTACAGCGAAGCGATCGCGGCAACGAAGTCGGGCTTGCCTCTCATGCGACCGCTCGTCCTGGAGTTCCCGGACGATCCAAACACGGCCGCGATCGGCGACCAATATCTGCTGGGCGCCACGCTGATGATTGCGCCCGTGTTGACAAAGGATCCGGTGCGCCGCGTATACGTTCCACCAGGACGGTGGTGGGACTTCTGGAGCGGCGTCCAGCATGATGGTCCTCGGTGGCTGACGTTTCGCGTACCTTTGGATACTGTGCCGATCTTCGTGCGTGACAACACGGTGTTGCCATTGGGCCCGCCGGTCACGCACGCCGATGCCCGTCCGGACCCGTTGACGCTTGAGATCAGAGCCGGCACCGCGGCGAAGTATATGCTCCAGGGATTGAACGAGCCGATCGACATACGCGCGCGCGTGCGTACAGCGGGCGCTCTTGTGGGCGTGCGCGGGGGCGCGGGGCGACACCACGTTCGCGTGCTTGGGATCGAATCATCCGGCCTTGAGGTCCGCGGCCGCGCCGAGCTGCGTGACACAGTATCAGGATCGTGGGGCACCGAGCTAACGGTCGATGCTCGCGGGACGTATGAAGTACGCCTCACCACTACTTAGTCTCCCTGGTCTGTTGGGTCTCCCTGGTCTCCTAGGTTTCGCGACCTGAGACTGTCTGGAAGCAGGTAGACTTAGTAGACCTAGAAGACTTGAAGACCTAGCAGACTTTTTCTTTTTGATTTGGAGGTGGCAGGGTGGCTCACGAGCGCATCGGGTTCATTGGACTTGGCATTATGGGCAAGCCGATGGCCCGGAATCTGATCAAGGCGGGATATTCGCTCACGGTGCACAATCGCAGCCGCGGGGCAGTGGACGAGTTGGTGCGCGACGGCGCCAAAGACGGGCGAACGCCCCGCGCCGTGGCGGAAGAGTCCGACATTATCATCACTATGCTTCCTGATTCGCCGGACGTGCAGCAGGTGGTGACGGGACCGGGTGGTGTTCTTGAGGGATTGCGCAAAGGTGCCGCCCTCGTCGATATGAGCACGATCTCGCCCATGGTCACGCAGGAGCTGGCCAAGGCGGTGCGTGCCAAGGGTGCGGAGATGCTCGATGCGCCCGTGAGCGGCGGCGAGAAAGGCGCGATTGACGCCACCCTGTCGATTATGGTGGGCGGTCCCGAAGAGACATTCGCGCGCGTGAAGCCGGTCTTCGAGGCAATGGGAAAGAACATCGTGTACATCGGCGCAAGCGGTGCCGGTCAGGTCACGAAGGCCTGCAACCAGATCGTCGTCGCGCTAA
Organism: Armatimonadota bacterium; assembly: GCA_020028455.1. GTDB lineage: Bacteria > Sysuimicrobiota > Sysuimicrobiia > Sysuimicrobiales > Kaftiobacteriaceae > JACPRY01. The sequence goes on from JAHZOA010000015.1 coordinate 7,133, forward strand.
CGATTCAAGCTGTGAGCGAAGCGCTCACTCTCGCGGCGAAAGCAGGCGTCGACACCGGGAAGGTCCGTCAGGCGCTACTTGGGGGATTTGCTCAAAGTCGCATTCTGGACGTGCACGGCCAGCGGATGCTCGAACGGAACTTCAAGCCGGGATTTCGCGTCCGGCTGCACCAGAAAGACCTCAACATCGGATTGTCGACCGGGAAGAATCTGGGCGTGCCGCTGCCCGCGACCGCCATTGTGCAAGAAGCCTTCACAGCACTGCAGGGATTAGGACGAGGGGACCAGGATCACTCATCGCTTGTGACCCTTTTGGAAGACCTTGCGAAGACTCAGGTCGGGCGCTAAAGGAAATACGAGAGACGCTAGCTTTTTCCGGCTTCTTCACCGTCTTCAGCTGCCGCCGCCGGTTCCTACTGCCTGCTGGCTCCTCTCCGGGATTACTCCCGAAGTGAAGGACAGCCGGCTATCAGAGTCCACGCGCCACAGCGTTTGAGTCGGCTTCTTCGCCGTTAGGCCAGCGCCTCTCGTGTTGCAGATTATCACGGCCTGTATTGGTGGTCAATTGAGAACCTTCGTTCACCGGCTGTGGACAGTCTGAATAACGCGGACAACCCGTAGTGGACAGAGAAGACGTGGGCAGACAGGGTAGACTGGATAGACGCGGAATGCGAGTCGCAACTGCATCGCAAATCGCAGAAATAGACCGCCGCACCATTGAGGAATTCGGGATTCCGGCCTCGACGTTGATGGAGCGCGCGGGTCAGGCAATTGCCAACGCGGCGATGTCGATGCTGTCCGCACTCGATAGCCCGCGGGTGGTCGTCGTGTGCGGAAAGGGAAACAACGGTGGCGACGGACTTGTCGCCGCGCGCGACCTGCGTCTTAAGGGAGTTCATGTCGAGATAATTCTGGCCTCGGCGGAGTCAGAACTTTCCGGCGAAGCTCGCCGGGCCCTTGAGGCGGCGCGGCGGGACGACATCCCTACTCGCGCCATTCGTGATCCTGACGCCGATCGAATCCTGAGCGGCGCCGCGCTAATTATCGATGCGCTCTTTGGAACCGGATTTCGAGGTCAAGCCAGGGGCGAGGCGGCCGAATTGATCAACGCCATCAACCGCACCGGTACACCAGTGCTCGCCGTTGATATTCCATCGGGGGTATCCGCCGACACCGGAAGCGCGGACGGAGCAGCCATTCGCGCAGCCGCGACGATAACGATGGGGCTCCCAAAGGTCGGTTTGCTGGTTTTCCCGGGAGCCGATCTCGCGGGCTCAATTTTCGTCGCCGATATCGGGTATCCGGGAACGCTCTCAAGTGATTCATCCGTTCCGACCCATCTCGTAACTTCCGAGATGGTCCGCGCCCTCTTGCCGGTGCGCAGGCCGGATTCGCACAAGGGGGACTATGGTCGAATTCTCATCGTTGCCGGGTCCGTTGGCTTCACCGGTGCGGCTGTCCTGGCGACGCAAGGCGCGCTGCGATCCGGGGCGGGGCTGGTGACGCTCGCCGTTCCAAAAAGCGTCTATCCGATCATTGCATCGCACGTAATTGAAGGGATGCCCACGCCGCTGCAAGATAGTCAGGGCGCACTGACTGCAGGCGCGTTGAAGCAACTTCAGACTCTTCTTAGGAGTAGTGATGTCGTTGCCGCGGGTCCCGGACTCTCTCAGGCCGCCGGCGTGCGGCACGTGATCCAGGGATTGCTCGGGAGCGGGAAGCCGATGGTGCTCGATGCCGATGGCCTCAACGTGACGGCGGGCCGGGCCAAGATGCTGTCGAAGGCTGCTGCGCCGCTGGTCATCACGCCGCATCCCGGAGAGCTTGGACGGCTATTAGACCTTCCTGCGACGAAGATCCAGGAAGATCGCCTGACGGCGGCACGTTCCGCGGCCAAACGCTTCAAGTGTACGGTGCTCTTGAAAGGCGCGAGGACCGTTGTCGCCACATCTGCCGGCGAAGCGTATATTGTCCCGACCGGAAATCCCGGATTGGCGACCGGAGGGATGGGCGATGTTCTGACGGGCGCCATTGCATCGCTGATCGGCCAGGGCCTTGACCCTATATCCGCAGCGTATTGCGGCGCTTACCTCCATGGACTCGCCGCCGATCTCATCGCTTCAGAGCGTGGGATGGCCGGCATGCTGGCATCAGAGGTTGCAGACCATCTCCCCGTGGCGATCGAGCGCATCCGCCGCGGCGAACACAAAGACCCCGTCACCGAGCTTCGCGCGTAAAGGATCCGACTCCAGCAACAGCAAGGCTAGCGTCCTGCCCCGGTGACTGTCACCGTGGGGTCGGTCCACACTCAATGTAGCGGTTTTCAAGGAAGAATCGATGACCCAAATGGGTCATACGACAGCGGGACCAGTTTGGCCGAATTTCGGTGGCTGGCACCAGTTTGGCTAAATTTTGAAGGTTTTGCCCCTAGCCCTTGAGCGTACCCGCCATCAACCCCGAGACGAAGTACCGGCCGAGGAAGACAAAGATCGCGAGCGGCGGCACCGATGTGAGGGTGGCACCGGCCATCTGAATGTGCCACAGCTGAGCATAGTTGCCTCTCAGGCCGGCAAGCACCGGGGTCGCCATCTGATTGAACGGGCCTTGCGTCATGGCCGTGGCGATGAGGAATTCGTTCCAGACAAGAGTGAAGATGAGGATGGCGGTAGAGATGATCCCCAGCTGCGCTACGGGGAGCAGGATCCGCCAATAGAAGGTCACCGGTCCGCATCCGTCCAACGCAGCAGCTTCCTGCACTTCAGCCGGTATCGTCTGAAAGAATGTGGCCGTGATGAGTGCCGCCATCGGGGTATTGAGAATCAGATAGGCGATAATGAGACCCGGTCGTGTGTTGACCAGTTTGAATGTCGCCAGGAACTGTGTGAGCGGGATCAGGACGATCTGGTAAGGGAGAAACGTCGCAATCGTCGCGATGAAGAAAATGCTCCTGGCGAAGCGCAACCTCATCCGCGCCAGGAAGAAGCCGGCCAATGAGCCCAGCAACACGGCTAGGATCGTCGCGGGCACCGAGACCAGCGCGCTGTTTACCAACCCGTGTCTGAGAACCTGGAACGCGACGAAGTAGTTCTGCAGCTCGAGACCGCGAGGCGGGAGGACATACTGGCTCTGGCTGATCTCACGCATCGTCTTCAGTGAGTTGCCCAGCATCGTGTAGAAGGGCAAGAGCCAGAGCAGAGCCAGAACGGTCAGGATCGCCAGCCAGGGAAGCCTGGAGGACGGTTTCATACCTGCAGCCGTCGCATGGACCACCACGAGTAGGGGACGACGACCGCCACAGCCATGATGAGGATGATCACACTGATGGCGGCGCCAATCCCGACGAACTGTTGCCGAAAGGTGGCCACGAACATAAAGAACGGCAGTACCTCCGTGGAGATCCCCGGACCGCCGAACGTCATCACCCACACCAGGTCGAAGACCTTCAAGGTAATTAGGATGAGCAAGGCTGTGACGATCATGGTGGCGTGGCCGACGTTGGGGACGACGACGTAGCGAAAGACCTGCACGTCGGAGGCACCGTCTACCCGGGCCGCCTCCATGGTCTCGCGAGGGATATCACGGATCGCAGCCAGGTATAGTGTCATGGCAAATCCGGTGTACTGCCAAATGGCCGCGCCGATCAGGCACAATGTCGCGAGCCCAGGGTCTGCGATCCATGGTTGCGCCCACCGCCCCAACCCCACCATTCGCAGTCCGTTGTTGATCACGCCAGCCTCGGGGTCGTACATCCACGCCCAGACGGTGCCCGTGACCACAAACGATAAGGTCAGAGGATACAGAAAGAGCGGCCGGAAGAGCCGCTCCGCCTTCCCGGACAGGTCGAGTCCATAGGCAAGAAGCAGGCCGAGCGAGGCCGTGGGGACGATAAACACGACGAGCCAGATGACGTTGTTCCTCAGGTTGGTGAAGAAGCGCTCCTGCAACGCGCCAACCACCAGAGTGCGAAAATTCTGCAAGCCGTTGAACTTCCACACCGGGGCGAGGCCGACCCAGTCGCTCATCGAGATGGCCACGGTCCAGGCCATCATCCCGTACATCAGCAATACGATGAGAAGCAACGGCCCGAGGAACAGGAGGACGTGCGCGCGGGTGTAAGGCATGGACAGCGGGACGCCCCCGCCCGTGGAAAGGCGGGGGCGCCCAGGCGCGGTTACTTAGCCCAATACCACTGGCCGGACTCGGTCACCTTGTCCATTGTCATAGCATCGCTGATCTCAGACAGCGCCCGATTGACATCGGGGCTGTAGAGAAAGCGGGTCAAGATGTCCTGCCAGTCGCTGAGGAAGGCGGGTGGAGCCAGCACCCCGTGGATCGAGCTCGGGACGATGCGTTTGCTCTTGAACGTCGCGGAGGCCTCGCGATGCAGCTTGTCCGGATAGGTGCTGTCCGGGACCGCCTTGTGGATGGCGATGGACCCTTTGATCACGTTGAACTCCGCTTGCACTTTGGGGTCGGTGAGGTTGGTGAGCCAGGCGGTTGTCGCCTGCGGGTTCTTAGCTGCCACAGGCCGGACAAAGGTGTCAACGATCATCAGGAAGACTTCCTGGGGCTTCTTCGGGAAGCCCACCGCATCCCATTCGGTGCCCTGCTTGAAACCAGCCTGGACCAGGAGACCGGCGGCAAAGTCGCCGATCACCATCATCCCCATCTTCGCCTCGGCCATCGGGGCGGCGATGTCGCTCCAGGTTTTGGCACCGTGAAACTCATATAGGTAGGGAACCAGTTCTCGGTATTTCTGCAGCGCGGTCCTGACCTCCGGCGAAGTCCTTGCATTCAGTTGGCCGGTGTAGAACTTCTCATACACGTCAGGCCCACCCGTGGAGAGCAGTACCACATCAAACAGGAACACCGCGGGCCACTTCTCGCGCGTCCCGATGGCGATGGGCGCCACTCCGGGCTTTCTGGACTTGATCTGCTTCGCCACCGCGATCATCTCGTCCACCGTGGTGGGTGGGGTCAACTTCAGTTCGTCGAAGATCTTCTTGCTGTAGAAGAGCCAGTTGGCGCGGTGAGCGTTCATCGGAATGCCATAGTGTTTTCCGTTGAACGTCGTCATCTTGTTGATCACGGCGGGGTAATTGGCGTTCAGGTTCTGGGCCGACCACACATCGTCCACGGGTGCGATGTAGTTCCCGTCGACGTACTGTTTCAACTCTGCCCCGCTCAATGACTGGAACGTGTCCGGTGGGATCTTTGCCGCAAGGAGTCCCAGAAGGACCGTCTTCAGGGTGATGCCGCCGCCGCCGGCCACCGGGTTGTTGACGATCTCGATGTTGGGGTTCTTCCTCTTGAACCATTCGAAGATCTTGTCCATCGCCTGCTTCTCGCCGCCGGCGGTCCACCAGTTGTAGACGACCAACTGCTGTTGCTCAGCGGCGTACGTTGCTGAGACTATCGATAGGGCGGCGACGAGCATCACGGCGAGCCATCGCAGCCTAACGCGTGTTGCCATATTCTTCCCTCCCTACAAGATGCTCTTGTGCCCCCGAGAAACAAACAGGCGCGTCAGTCCTCCGCGCCATCACCTCCTCTCTACATGGGGACAAGCCTTACCCATTTCGCTTCCTTTGAATGCGGGCACCAGGGGAATTTCGGCAGTAGACTTCAATGGCGCATCGCGAACTTCCTGGGCCAACCGGGTACCTGGTACCGATTTGGCCGAAAACAAGTACCTGGTACCAATTCGGCCGTAGATTGAAGGTTTTCTGGCGCGATGCGTTAGGTCAATTCGAGGATCTGGGCTCCCTCGGCGGCCTCGCTGACGAAGAAGGTCCCGTCCCTGCGCGTGCGTGTGGCATACTCAACCGCGACGCTTTGGAGAAACGCATCCTGAAAATTCCGCTCGACAAGAGCAACGACGGCGCCGCCGAAACCGGCGCCGGTCATTCGCGCCGCGACACAGCCCGGAGCGGCCAGCGCGGCGTCAGTCATTGAGTCGAGGTCGGCGCTGCTCACCTCATAATCGTCGCGCAGGCTGTGGTGAGAAGCGAGAAACAGCTCGCGCAACTTTTCGACTTCACCCGACTCGAGCGCTTGCGCCGCTTGAACGACACGGTGGGTCTCGGTGATTACGTGGCGCGCGCGCCGGCGCAGTGAGTCAGGCAACTCCTCGATCAGTGCGAGGTCGTCGATAGGCACATCCCTTAACGATTGAATCGAAGGCTTTCGCTCTCGCAGGAGACGCACAGCATCAACACACTCCTGGCGACGCTGTGCGTACGACGAGTTTGAAACCGTTCGCCGCACGCCCGTGTCGCACACGGCGATGACGAGGTCGGCCGGCAGGGGAATATGGTGGGTTTCTTGCGAGCGGCAGTCGATGAAAAGGGCGTGGCCTTTCCGGCTCAGTGCTGAGGCGAATTGATCCATGATCCCGCACGGTACACCGACGAAGTCTACTTCTGCGGTGTGGCACAGCAGCGCCCGCTCACGGGTGGCGACCGCTTGGCCTGCGGCGTGTTCGAAAGCAAGGGACGCGGCCACTTCGAGTGCGGCGGAGGAACTCAACCCGGATCCGATGGGAAGATCCGCGGCGATCGCGCCCTCAAGGCCGCGGAGCCGGAAACGCCGGGCCAGTTCGACGGCAACCCCCTGAGGGTATCTCGCCCATCGAGGGGGATCTGCATTAGCTGGGCTGTCTCCCGGTATTTCAATAGTCTCTCCGAAAGCGGCCGCGTGAAGCCGGATCATGGCGGCGCGCATCGGCCGCCCGGCGATGACTACGTGACGTTCGATTGCTGCCGGCAGGACCAGCCCGTCGTTGTAGTCCGTGTGCTCGCCGATCAGGTTGACGCGACCAGGTGCTTGGGCCAGGAAGAGCGGCTGGCCGCCGAAGACCGTTCCGAAAATCTTGATCGCCCGCTCGATGGCGTCGGAACCCATCGTCCGACTGTTCGGTGGAGCCAGGCGCCATCCCCGCGAACAGAAATCATCGGCCATCCTTCGACTCGGTAAGCAGGAGGGGACAGACCCCTCCTGCAGGAAGGGTCTGTCCCCTCCTCTAGCCCATTTGGGTCAATTTGAGGGATCGGGCCCACCATAATCGCGGGAGGTGCGCCGGTGAAACGGATATTTAGCTTCGGCTTATGGACCGTAATGCATCGAGGAGGCGATCCATTCGGTCAACCCACTCGCGCCCCACTCGATCCGCTTCAAGCCATGAGCGGTCTCGCGGCTCACGGCGCGCAGGCGTTTGAGCTCCATGCCGAGGATCTTATCCCGTCGGGCAGCCCGGACGCAGAACGGGACCGCCTGATCCGCAAGGCCAGAGGGCTCATGGAGGATGTCGGCATCATCTGCGTCGCGTGTGGCTCAGACGTCTTCTCAGATCCCGTCTTCAGAGATGGCGGTCTGACATCGAATGAGGCGCGAGTGCGCCGGCAGGCCATCGCGCGCTACAAAGCGGCCATCGACGTTGGGCATCTGCTCGATGCTCCGCTGTTCAACATCTGGGGCGGCCGGGATGGCGCCGAGGTCGATGCGAGCCGGTCACCGCTAGATGCGCTGAAGCGACTGCGGGACGGCTTCAACGAACTTGCCGACTACATCGCCCGCCAGGGCTACAACATGCGTCTTTCGATCGAGCCCAAGCCCAACGAACCGCGAGGCGATCTGTACCTGTCAACGGTTGGCCATACTCTGGGGCTCATCGCCACGCTGGAGCAGCCCGATCGTGTGGGAGTGGTGCTGGAACTGGCGCATGCCGCGATGGCCGGGCTCAATCCTGCCTACGAGGTCGCGCACGCACTCCACGCCGGCAAGCTCTTCGGCATCCACCTCAACGGTCAGCGACCCCTGCGCTTTGATCAGGATCTCAGGTTTGGCGGGGCCAACCTCAAGGACGGTTTCTTCGTGGTGAAGCTGTTGGAGGAGGAAGTGTGGCCTGGGCCGCGTTCATTTGATGCCCGCCCGTATCGCACCACCGATGGGCAAGGCGTGTGGCAGTTCGTCGAAGGATGCATCCGTGCCTATCAAATTCTGGCGGAGAAAGTCCAGCAGTATCACGATGATCCTGAGGTACAACACCTGCTGGCAGAGATCGCGTCCTGGGACACCGAGGAGCCAGACGACGCCGGTGGAGCGAGCGCACCGCGTGTCTTTGCGTATGAGCGGCTGGACCACCTGGTGTTCGAGATCTTGATGGGGACGCGGTGACCGGCGTGCTTAGCCCTTCAGCGATCCCGCCAGCAGGCCTCGCATGAAATAACGCCCCAGGAGGATGTACACCAGCATAGTCGGCAGCGCAGCAAGGAGCGCGCCGGCCATTTGCACATTCCATTCCACAATGTAGCTGCCGGCCAGGTTGTTGAGCGCCACCGTAATCGGCTGCACTGCAGGTCGCGGAGTAATGATGACGCCGAACAGAAAGTCGTTCCAGATGGAGGTGAATTGCCAAATCATCACAACGGCAAAGGCGGGCATGGAGACGGGCAACATGACAGACTTATAGATGCCGAAGATGCCGGCCCCGTCGATCTTGGCCGCTTCCACGAGTTCGCCTGGCACGGTGGCATAGTAGTTGCGGAAAATCAATGTGGTGATGGGAATGCCATACACGACGTGGGCGAAGATCAACCCTGCGATGGAACCGTACAACCCGATACTGCGCAGCGCTTGCACAAGCGGAATCAGAATACTCTGGTAGGGAATGAACATCCCGAACAGCAGCAGCATGAAGAGGCCATCGGCTCCGCGGAATTTCCACTTGGAGAGGACGTACCCGTTGATCGATCCCAGCAGCGCTGACAGGAGGGTGGCGGGGACGGTCAGCCGGACGCTGTTCCAGAAGTTATTGCTCAAACCCCGAAAGCCTTGGCTCTCGCTTCCCAGCCAGGCCCTGGCGAACGTCTCCAGCGAGAAGGCGGCCGGCAGGTCCCACATGCGATAGAGATTGACCTCTTCGAAGCTCTTCAGGCCGGTGATGATCAGGACGTAGATCGGCAGCAGGTAGATCGCTGCCAGTACCGTCAGGGCCGTGTAAGTCGCAACGCGAGGCACGGAGGTCGGCCACCGGGTTGTGGAGGAAACGGCACGAATCGCTATGGTTGTGCCTCCGCACGCAAACTGTACAGCAGGTACGGCACAATCAGCACAGCGACCATGATTAGGATGATCACGGCGATGCCGGCTCCCTGCGAAAAGTTGTCTCCGCGAAATGTCGTATCGAACATGAAGAAGGCAGGGACATCCGACGAGAAGCCGGGACCGGGCCCCGTCATGGCCACGACCAGATCAAAAATCTTCAGGGAGATGTGCCCCAGGATGATGATCGCCCCTAATGTGATCGGGTGCAGCAGGGGCAGGATGACGTGGCGATACACCTGGAACCCAGTGGCTCCATCGACGATCGCGGCTTCGCGCAGTTCCTCCGGAATCCCCCGCAGGCCGGCCAAGTACATCGCCATCACATAGCCGGACATCTGCCAGGTGGCTGCGATCACCACGGCTTTGATCCCGATCCTTGGATCGGTGTACCAGCCGGTCTTCAGGAAGCCAAGCCCCAGGAGATCAAACAGCAGGTTGATCCCGGTGCTGCCGAGCTGCACGCTTCCGGGATTGAGCAGCCAGCGCCACACGACGCCTGTGACGATGAACGACAAGGCGAGGGGAAACAAGAAGATGCTGCGGAAGACCCCCTCTCCTCGGATCCCTCGATCCAGCATCAGAGCCAGGCTGAGCCCAATGGAGAGGCAGCACACCAAGAACAGCACGGTGAAGGTCACCGTGTTGCGGAGGTCGATCTGGAACCGCGTCGTGCTGAAGAGCACGACGTAGTTGTGCATGCCAACGAAGGAAAAATCGGGCACCAGGCTATCCCATCTCGTCAGCGACGCAAACCCCGTGAAGCCGATGAAGCCGTAGATGAACACGGCGATTGCCACCACAGATGGCGCGAGCAACAGCAGGGAGATCAGGCGATCGCCGGTCGGCATCTTCCATCGACCGTTCCCCGCGAGACGGGTGATTTGAACAGTCCTTACCTGGGTGGGGACGGTGTCGTGCACGAGTTACTGCTCCGGGGAACTGTGCAACGAGGCAGCCGGAAGTCGGCTGCCTCGTTGCCGGTGAGGATAGCGCACGTGCTACATGCAGACCTTCGCGTCCTTACACGCCGCCTGCAGAGCGGTTTGTGTCCTTGCGACGTCACCACTGGTCACGAACAAGGCGATAATGTCCTTGTATTTCGTGGCCCAGCTTTCGATCGTGGCCGCGCCGTGCATCACGCTCGGCACAAGCGCATCCTTCTGCCAATCCTTCGCCGCGGACTGCAGGTACGCGTTGAAGAGTGACTGATTGCAGTCGGTGCGCGCGCAAATCGACCCCTTTTTCGGGTTGAAGGCTTCCTGCCCCGCCTTCGAACCGGCTATCTTCAGCCAGTTGAGCGCGTTCTCGCGGTTCTTCGCGCGCCTGGGCAATGCAAAGCTGTCCGACAGCGCGTCAAAGATGCCCGTCGTGCCTGGCGGGGGTGCCCAGCCATAGTCCGCGAACTTCTTCGACTGGAACCAACCGTCTTGCCAATCGCCCATGATCTGCATCGCGCCCTTGCCGTCGATGAGATATTGCCCGGCGCCGTCCCAAGTGAGCGCGGCATGATCGGTGTTCGTGTAGGTGAGCATACGTTTGAAGGTGTTGAGCGCCTCGGTGACCCGAGGGCTGGTCCACGCGGTCTTGCCGGTCCATAGACCGCGATACCCATCGGCACCCAGCACACCGATCAGCACCACCTCAAAGACGTGGCCGGCCTCCCATCCTTCTTTGTCCCCCATGACAAATGGCGCAATGCCCTTGGCTTTGAGGGTCTCCGCGACCTGGAAGAACTCAGCAAAGGTCTTGGGCGGCTGCAGGTTGTTGTCCGCAAAGACCTTCTTGCTGTACCAGAGGACATTGGCGCGATGGATATTGACAGGCACGGAATAGTAGTGGCCCTTGAACTGCAGCAAGGTCAGCACGCCTCTGGGCAGAGCTCGTTCCCATCCCTCAGATCGGTAGAGACTATCGATCGACTCGAGAAACCGATCGGGGGCGTACTTTTCGATTTCGAGCCCGGCATGAACCTGGAACGAATCCGGAGGATCGCCACCGGTCAGACGCGTGGCCAGCACGGCCTTTGCGTTCGTACCGGCACCCCCCGCGACTGTCGCGTTGACGATCTCGACGTTGGGGTACTGCCTCTTATAGGCGCTAAATAAGCCGGACAGCCCTTCGGCCTCGCCGCCGGCAGTCCACCAGCTAAAGATTTCCAGTTTGTTGGTCCTGGCCACTCCAGCCCACCCAACTTGCATGATGGCGCCGATAAGGAGCAGGCTCAGGACTGTCAGCACACGAATGCGTCGAAACATCTTCCCCCTCCTTGAAGTGATCTTATCTACCTCCGACAGATCACACCCCCTTGCCACCCCAACAGTTCGCTGCCGTGAAATTCCCGAGGACCAGCCCTTCACTCGGCAGCTTGGCGAACCACGGCAATTGCTTTGGTTACTGAAGGCGACGAGACAATATTCTACTGCCGGGCTTTCGAACCTGCCGCCCCGAAACACCGTCTGGAGAGTCTTCTCGTCCGTTTGTCTGTTAGTCTTGCTCCTCCTACTTTGGTCTTTTGGTCTTCTCGTCTTCTGGTCTTCAGACCAAGAGACGGGGGGACAAGGAGACTAGCAGTTGGAGTGGGGCAAGACCAGAAGACCTGCAGACCAGCAGACTTTCCAGACGGCTCTACTGCAGGGCGCGCACGTGCACACGCGGGACCAATTGCTTTACCAGCGCAGGATCCACGGTGCCTGGCAGCAGCGTGGTAACGTCAGCGGCCGCCGCGGCAATACCCAATCGCGCGGCATCGACGAGCGGGAGTCCCTGGAGCACTCCTGTGGCCAGGCCTGCGGTGAGGCTATCCCCGCCTCCGATCGTGTTGACCCGCTCGACTTCGGGAGGGACAAGGTGCCAAATCCCGTCGGCGGTGACCATGAGCGCGCCTTGGCTCCCTAGCGTGATCAACACGGCGCCGCGGGCGGCGCGCCGCACCTCGTCCGCGGCGTTCATGACGGAATCCAGATTGTCTAACGGCCGGCCCACGGCCTCCTGCAATTCCTGCTGGTTCACCTTTACCAGGTAGGGTCTGGCGTCCATCCCAAGGCGCAGCGCTTCGCCCGCGGCGTCAAGGATGGTCGGAATCGGCCTTGATTGGCGGATCGCATCTGCATAGAACGTTGGCGGCACACCCGGCGGGAGACTTCCAGCCAAGACGACCGCTTGGGCGCGCTTCAGCGCGTGACGCATGCGAACCAGCAGCTTTCGTCCCGCATCGGCATCGACCTCGGGACCGGACTCATTGATCACTGTTTCCTCTTGTCCAGGGTCGACGACGAGGGTGCATATGCGCAGCGGTCCAGGCACCCGCACTGCGCTGACGGCGACACCGTGGTCTCGTGCATCTTGCACGAAAGCGCGCGATGCGGATCCGCCACCAAGAACGCCCACCACGAGAACATCAACCCCGAGGAGGCGGGCGGTCCGAGCCACGTTGAGACCTTTTCCACTGGCCAGTTCCGCGACCGACTCTGCCCGATGCACGCGGCCCGTGGTGAAACCGCGGACCACAATGATCCGATCGAGGCAGAGGTTGGGTGACACGATCACAAGCATGGTCTGGAGAGTCTCCTGGTCTATGAGTCTATTGGTCTAGCCCTCTTTTCTTGGTCTCTTTGTCTTCTCGTCTCTTGGTCTTCTAGTCTTAGACCAGTAGACTCGAAGACGAAAAGACCAAAAGACAAAGTATTGTGAGGGTGCAAGACCAATAGACCAAAAATCCAGAAGACTTTCTAGACGCATTTTCAGGCCTTCTGTGCTGGGGCGGGCGGAAAAAGTTTGAAAACCTCCAGTGGCCCTCCCTCAGCCTCATATCTATGCAACCGTGTGGCGACTTCGGCAGTCACCACCACTTCCGTGCCGGGTGTGAGGCGTTGACTCTTGAGACGTCCACGACCCCGCCACACAAGAACGACGTAGGGACCTGATTCCTGGGTCTCATAGCGGGTATGCACGATTAGCCGCTTACCCGAGAATTTCCGTAACCGTGGCGGAAAGATCCAGGCTTCTTGCCCCCCTCGCGTCTTGGTTCCAGTAATCGGTTCTGGAATAAGCCGGTTGCGCTCGAGCAGGCCGGGCGTGCCGGATCTTTCGTAGTCGATCAGCGTGAGGGCGTCCTCCAAGGATGCGAACCCCGGATGCATCTGTGTCGCGGACAACCGGCGGGTCCCCCACCGGTGTTCAAGTAGTGTGAACACGTCGGAGGGCTGTTGAATCTCCAGCGTCAGCGCCGTTCCTGGACGGTGAGGGATCCCGGCGGGCACATAGAAGCCTTCGCCGGCGCGCTGAGAAAACACCGGCGAGAGATCTAATGCTGTTCCCTGGTCGATGGCCTCCGTCAGTACCCGCTGTGTGACACCCGGATACAACCCCACATGGGTGTAGGGGACTGCGCCCCTGGGAGCAGGGAGGAAATAATACGCCTCGTCCTTGCCGGAGCGCTGGCCTGGGAACGATTCTGGATGCCGTTTCACATCAGCGTCGGTGGCGTGGAAATGGAAGACGATCGGCTCACCGGGATCCAGAATCTTGATCAGGACCGGAAAGATGGGGCCATATGCTGCGATGTACTCGCGCCCCATGATGCGCTCGCCGCGCCGCTCAAGGGCTTGGCGGAAGGTGAGTCGGGAGCGCGCCATCCGGCTCTGCCCCTCGTCCTTCACCGGCAGCGGATGGCTACTGGACACGGTCGATGCAATCCAACGTTCTGGGCGCCAGAGCCCGAGGCGCGGTGAGAACGTGCCGCCTGGCTTCCGTACCAGACCCAGCCGTCCTCCATCCATGTAGAGGCGCCGCACATAGGTCGGCTCTAAAGGCAAAAAACCCTCGTCCAGCATGCGGTCCAGCAGATCCTCTTCCTGTTTGTTCATGCGCGCGGGCGTGAATTACTCACGTTGCGGGGTGATGTCCGCAAACCGCAGCGTTTCGGCCATGCTGCGAATTCCCGTGGCGCCTCCGATGGCGCTGACGCACATCGCGCCGACGGCGTTGGCAAATCGGGTGGTGCGCTCTATATCCCAGCCGGCCAGGTAGCCGGCGAGGAATCCCCCGCAGAACGCATCACCAGCACCGGTCGTATCGACGACGCCCACCGAGAACGCCGGGACGCGTCCGCGCCAGCGGCCATCATCGACGTAGGCACCATCCTCTCCCAGCTTCACCGCCACGATGCCAACGCCTAGATCACGCAGCCTCCCGGCCATGCGAGCAGGGTCATCCATGTCGGTGACGCGGCCGAGTTCATCGCGGTTTCCGAAGAGCAGGTCAAGATGAGGAAGGCATGGCGCCAGCGTGGTCATCCACCGTCCGTGCACGTCCCATGCCGTGTCCAGGCTGGTCCGGCATCCTGCTGCGTGAGCCTGCTGCAGCAGTACTGAGGCAGGGTCCCCGTCCATCGCTGGAAGAAGGAAGTATCCTCCCAGATGCATGACCCGACTGCGGGATAGGAGACCATGGGGAACGTCCCCAGGCGTCAGGCTGGCATTGGCGCCCGGGAGATGTACGAATGATCGCTCGCCGCTGCTGGTGACCATCACAACCGTTGTTGACGTACTTGCGTGGTTCGTGCGCCGGATGTGAGTTTCGATCTGATGTTCGCGGAGGATGTCAATCAGGAAAGTGCCGAACAGATCTGAGCCGACACACCCGACCACGGCCGTCGGGACTCCCAGCTTCGCCAGCGTCACTCCAGTGGTATGGGCCAGGCCCCCTGAGTGGAGTTCAATGCTATCGGCGAGTGTGAGGCGGCCGCGTTCAGGCCACCGATCAACTGGACGAACGAGGATGTCGGCAACAAGGAGGCCCACACTGATGACGTCAGGCATGAGGCGAGGCGGTGGTTCAGCAGCCACGTCATCGTTTCCTCTCGAACGCGAGGCGCCTCCGCAGTGGCGTCCTCCACCCGACGCATTTCTGGGCGTGTACTATATCGAGACCTCGAATGAGCTCCCCAGGATCGCCGAATTCATCGCGCTTGAGGAGAGCGCGGGATCGTGGTCGGGCGAAGGATCCCCGACAGAACTGTATGCCCGCTCGGTGGCCGTTGTGCACGATGTGCACATCATGGCTCCAGGGAAGGGCTATGCCGCGATTGCTTTTCCGACGGCCAACTTGCCTGGCAAAGGTTCGCTCTTCCCGGCCCTCTGGCTGTACCTCACGGCCGGCCCGCTCTTCGAACGTCCCTTCGCGGATATCGTCCGCCTCGCGGACGTTGTGCTGCCCGATGAAGTCCTGGCCGAATTCCGCGGTCCAAGGTTTGGGATCGAGGGCACACGTCGTACGCTGAGAAAAAATGCTGACTCGCTGCTGTTGGGGACGATCGTTAAACCCGGTGCAGGACTCACCCCACCCGAGGTCGCGAATCGATGCGACGCGACCGGCCGCGGAGGGATCGACCTGATCAAAGATGATGAAAAGATGAACAATCCCTCGTACTGTCCTCTGCACGATCGGGTGGACGCCGTCGTATCCATGCTGCGTCGCGTGGAAGATGAAACCGGTCACCGCGTCATCTACTGTCCCCATGTCACCGGACGGCCGGACGAAATGCTCCCCGCCGCCAGGCAGGCCGTGCGGGCGGGAGCGAATGGGTTGATGATCAACGTCTTTGCTACCGGCCTGGCAGCGCTGCAGGTGTTGAGCGAGGATGAGGACACGGCGGTGCCGATCTACGTGCACTCCGGAGGACGTTCGGCGTTGACGCGTGGACCCGGGAGTGGCATCGACTTCACGGTCTTCGCCAAGTTCGTGCGTCTCTTGGGCGGCGACTACCTGGATATCTACGCCCAGGGCGGGTATCTGTTCAGCGGATCTCTCGTTGAAGCACGACGCCACGCGGCCGTGCTCCGCGATCCGTGGGGATCCATCGCGGCGGTCCTCCCCGCCTGCTCCGGCGGACTGAATGTCCTCAATATTGGCGCCAACTACGACGCATTCGGGCACGACATTCTGCCGATGGCCGGCTCTGCGATTCTCGGGCATCCGCTCGGTGCGGCCGCAGGCGTCATGGCCCTCCGGCAGGCCAGCGAATGCCACTTTCGCGGGATCCCTCTTGAGGATTGCAGCCGGCAATATCCAGAGCTTGCCGCCGCACTGAAAGAGTCTACCGAGTCTACT
>JAHZOA010000091.1 GCA_020028455.1 Armatimonadota bacterium
CCACAGCACTGAACCGGCCACCAGTCCGACCTGCGCTCCAGAGACGACGAGCACGTGTAGGAGTCCCGCGGACCGGAACGATTCGCGGACCTCGTCTGGAACTGCACCGTCGTCGCCCAGCAGCAAACTGGCCAAGAGCGCCCCGGGCATTCCGGGCATCGCGTGTTGAAAGAACGCCGCAATTCGGGCGCGTAGGGAATATGCCACCTGGGCGGCGGGATTGAGGAGCCGCCGGCCCGTGATCCGAGCGCCTGCGCCCGGGCGCGTGAACAGTTGGACCTGGATCCCCTGTGCCGCGAGATAGTCTCGGTAAGAGAACTCGCCTGGATTGCCCGCCGGGGGCGGTCTGGCGAGTCTTCCACTAATAGTGATCTGATCTCCGTAGCGTACCCGGGGACCCACGCGTGTGGAGACGAGGACCAGGCCGTGGACAGCACGTGTCTCTCCTCTCAGTGACAGGTGCTCGGCCCGCACGACGAACCTGACCCGCTCTTGGGCAGAGGGCGGCGGACGGATCACCGTACCGAAGAGCGTGGCTGCCTGACCGGCGAAAGCAGAGACGTGATCCGGACCCGGTGGAAGCATGTGCAGCTGATACCACAGGCCACCCGCGGCCAGAGCGGAGCCCAGGATTGCGATCGTTGCCGGCTCTCTGCTCCCGTAAGCGAAGATGCCGGCGACGATGAACGCGAGGCCGATGGCAATCCAGCCGTACGCACTTAAGAGGGTTAACTTCCCGAGGATAATTCCCGCCGCGAAAGCACCGGCGACAAGGATGACCGGTCGACGCATAACTCGCCCCTTCCAAACTCATCATCCGGAAACGGGAGAGGCGATGCTATGACTTGGGTGGGCTATGCTTTAGAGGTTATTTCGTGCCTGATCCGCTCCAGGAACTGCTCGATGGGAACTGCGCCCAGATCGCCGGCGGACCGGCTGCGAACGGCAACTTGTCCGCTCTGGGCTTCCTTGTCTCCGGCGACGAGCATGTAGGGCACGCGTTCGAGCTGGCCTCGCCGGACCTTGTAACTGATCCGCTCGTTGCTGTCATCAATCTCCACCCGCAGCCCCTCGCCGGCCAGACGATCACGCACCTTGTGCGCGTACTCAAGGTGCCGGTCGGCGATCGGCAGAATGCGTGCCTGCTCGGGCGCCAGCCATGCCGGGAAGTCTCCGGCGTAGTTCTCGATCAGGAACGCCATCATGCGTTCCATCGTGCTGATGATCGCCCGGTGGATCATGACGGGCCGGTGCGCTTTGCCGTCCTCACCGATATACTCCAGCTCGAACCGGCGGGGCAGTAAGAAATCTAGTTGAATCGTGGACAGCGTTTCCACTTTCCCCGTGGCCGTGTGCACCTGCACGTCCAGCTTGGGACCGTAGAAGTTCGCCCCGCCGATGACGGCATGGTAGGCCAGGCCGAGCTCGTCGAGCGCCTCCCGCAGCAACCCCTCAGCCGCTTTCCACAATTCCTCATCCTGGTGATAGTACTGACGATCCTTGGGATCGTGGAGGGACAGATCCAGCCGGTAATCGCTGATGTGGAAGTCCCGATACACATCCTGGATCAGTCCCACGACCGCCGCGAACTCCGCTTTGACCTGATCGGGGCGGCAGAAGATGTGCGCGTCATTGAGCGTCATCGACCGGACGCGCTGCAGCCCGGCGAGCGTTCCGGAGCGCTCGTAACGATACATACGGCCCAACTCGGCGATGCGGACGGGAAGGTGACGGTACGACCGCTGCTCTTGTTTGTAGATCATGATGTGGTGCGGGCAATTCATCGGCTTGAGCACGAGCTCTTCGTTGTCCACCTGCATCGGGGGATACATGCTCTCGCGGAAGTAATCCCAGTGGCCGGAGATCTTATAGAGCTCTACGCTTGCCAGATCCGGTGCGTAGACATGGTGGTATCCGCGCTGCAACTCTAGGTCGGTGATGTAGTTCTCCAAAATGCGCCGGACCGTCGCGCCGCGCGGCAACCATAAGGGCAGCCCCTGCCCGAGCTCCTGCGCAAATGCGAAGATCTTCAGCTCTTTGCCGAGCCGCCGGTGGTCGCGGCGCTTGGCCTCTTCGAGCTGTTGGAGAAACTCGTCCAGTTGCTCCTGGCTCGGGAACGTCACGCCGTAGATGCGGGAGAGCATATCGCGGTGCTCATCGCCACGCCAGTACGCGCCCGACGTGCTCAGCAGTTTGATGGCGTTGATCAGCCCCGTGCGTGGCAGGTGCGGGCCCCGGCACATATCCATGAACCCGTCCTGCCGGTAGAAAGACACGCGCGCGTCAGGGATTTCGTCCAGCAGCTCGAGCTTGTACTTTTCGCCCATCGTCCCGTACGTGCGGATCGCTTCCTCACGGGGGATTTCGACTCGCTCGATGGGCTGGTCGCGTTTTGCGAGCTCGCGCATGTGAGCCTCGATGCGCTCTACGTCCTCGGGCGTAAACGGACGGCCGATATTGATGTCATAGTAAAACCCCTCGTCGATCGGCGGACCGATCGCCAGCTTCGCTTCGGGAAACAAATCTTTGACTGCTTGGGCCAGCAGGTGAGCCGAAGAGTGCCAGTAGACCTCGCGTCCCTCGGGATCGTCAAAGGCGAGGAACTCAACAGCCGCATCCTGATCGAGCCGAGCCGTGAGATCGCGCAGCTCGCCATTCACCTTCGCGACCAGCGCGTCGCGGCGACCCGCGTCCTGCGCGATTTGCGCAAGCGAAACGCCTACGTCGTACTTTTTGACGCTGCCGTCGGGCAGCCGCACCTCGATCATGTCCGTCCCAGCCTCCCTGAAACGAAAAAAGCCCCTATCCTGTGAAATATACCACGAGGTGTTCAGGGCGCAGGAGATCCCACGCGGGCTCGGCCGAAGACCTGCCGCACGTACCACGGCACGACCGTGACGCTGACGAGCTCCTCCTTGCCGTCGAACAAATCGGCGAATTCCGAAACCGTCACGCGAAGCTGATAACTCAGCACGCGGTCGATCTTCTGCGGGATGCTGCGGACGACGTCGATGAGTTGATGCACTTTGTAGATACGTAAGATCGTGGGATCGACGGAAGATCGGACGTTGCCCTGGGTCATCACGCGTTCCGGGATACCCCGCCGGTACTGCAGGTTCAGTTCGACCGATCCTCCTCCGGGATCGCGGAACCGGAAGCGCTCCGTGACAGTCGCGTCCAGGTCGTTTCCCTTGGCGTAGTATTCGCGGACCACCCCCCCGACACGCCCCGTCTTGTACTTCCCCGGGACGCCTTTCGGATTGGCGGTCAAGATGCGGAAGTTGAACCCCGCTTCCTCTCCAGTCTCCGGATGCCGGGCTGGAACCGCGAACCCGATATAGCGATTCGTGGCGTCCTCGCTCGCATTGCCCTCGGCGTCTTGGTTCAGCAGCGCGTCATTGAAGAGGAGGGAAAGATTCGCGCCCTTCGAAGCGCCGGCGGGCGCCGCCGCGACCTGCCACGGAAATGGAAGACGCTCTTGAACGGCTCCCGATGCAACCTGGAACCGCAGGACTGTCTGTGTCGCAATCGTCAGATCGAGGAGTTGTTCCATCAGGCCGTCTCGGTATCCAGAAGCAGCGTCACCGGTCCGTCGTTGTGGATCTCGACCAGCATCTTCGCACGGAAGCGTCCGGTTTGCACACGTACTCCGAGCGTCCGCAGCCGCGAATTGAACGCTTCGTAGAGCGGCTCTGCCTGTTCAGGCGCGGCCGCATCGATGAAGCTGGGCCGCCGGCCTTTTCGCGCATCACCATACAGGGTGAACTGCGACACGGAAAGGACGGCGCCGCCGGCATCGAGGATCGAGCGGTTCATTTTCCCCTCGTCGTCTTCCATGATCCGCAGATGGACAATCTTCTCAGCAAGTCCCTCAGCATCCGCTTTGGTATCGGTGGTCCGAATGCCCAGCAGCACGGCATACCCCGGCCCGATCTGCGCAATCGTTTCTCCGTCGATACTGACGCTTGCCTCTTTGACCCGCTGGACGACCGCACGCATCTCGTCGAAATTCCTTCACCCGACTCTCTCCTGCACTGGGAGAGCGTGGAGATGGACGCGCCCGGCGACGAGGTCCGCCACCATCTTCCCCGTCAGAGGCGCGAGGGTGACGCCCTCGCCCTCATGTCCGGTCGCAACAACAAACCCTTCAGGACCGGCACGTCCAATCAATGGCCGGCCGCCGGGTGTATACGGACGAAAGCCGACCGTCACCCGTGCGATGGCAGACTGCGCGACCGCAGGCACAAACCGGGCGGCGTGAGCTTGCATCCGGCGCACGAGATCGAGATTCACATCCTGATCGAAGCCGGCGAACTCCCTGGTGCTGCCGATGAAGCAGCGGCCGTCGACTCGCGGCTGCAGTATGAATCTTAGTCCATGGGGATCGTCAGGCCGGCCATCGTCAGGGATCGCAAGGTAACCAGCCTCAAGCATTGGCCGGCGGACCATGCCCTCAACCTCAGTGACGATCAGATGGCCGCGGCGAGGGGTGACGGGAATCTCGAGCCCGACCATCGCGCCGATCTGCGATGACCACGCGCCCCCTGCGCATACAACGGTCCGTGTTGCCACCGTGCCCTTCGAAGTCGTGATCTTTGTGACACGACCGTGGTCAACCTCGATTCCCGTTACAACCGTGTCGGCCCGGATGATGGCACCGAGCGCAATTGCGCGTCGTGCGAGCGTTCGGCACACCGCCGGTGGATCAACCACACCCTCGTCTGTACAGTGCAACGCGCCCATCAGATCAGCCGAGAGTGCCGGCTCGAGCTCATGAAGGCGCGACCCGTCGAGCTCCTCCACGACCGCCCCGCCTGCGCGCGCCACGTCCGCCTGCTGATGGAGAGTCTGGCCGTCGCCCCCGCGGGTTGCGAGAATCAATCCGCCTGTCGCCAGAACCTGAACACCGGCATCCTCGACAAGATCGTCGTAGAGTCTCCGGCTCGCGAGAGCAAGACTCACCCGGTCAGGTGTTTCTTTGTTCTGGATGACGACCCAGCCACCGCTGGCGGACGCTGCGCCGGACGCGATCTCGCCGCGCTCAACGAGCACGACTCGGTGCCCATCGCGCGCAAGATAGTACGCGCACGCGCACCCGATGATGCCTCCTCCAATGACAACAACGTCGGCCGTCTGTGTCATACGCTGTAGTGAGGCGGACAGACCCTGTTACGGGCCAGGAGCCAGCAACAGATCGGTCACAATTACCACGTTGGACTGGTTGCCTCTGAATGTGTTGCCGGACTGGCTCACGTTGTGGCGGCGAACGTGCCACAGGGCAGTAAGAGGCCCCATAGAAGAGCGACCACGAGAAGGCAGACCAGTCCACGCCCACGATCAGCCATCGTTGCACCACGAATCTCAGGCTTGCACTCCATTTCCCCACCGCGCAGGCAATTCCCCGTGTATGGAGGCTGGCGTACAATGTATGAATCGGTCTCTCTCATCAGAAAACGAAAGGACCAGACGATGATGCTACAAAAAGACCGGGTCGCCCTCGTTACCGGCGCCGCCCGCGGCTTGGGATGGGGAATCGCCCGTGCGTTTGGCATCGCGGGCGCGAGGGTGTGCGTGACAGATATCAGCGACGATGAACTTGCGCGCTGCGCTCGAGACCTTGCCGCTGACGGCACAGACTTTCAGACGTGCCGCTCCGATGTCGCCGACCTCGCCGAGTGCAAGAGCGTGGTGAAGCAGATCGTCGATCGCTGGGGACGTCTGGATGTGGTGGTGCACAATGCCATTTACATGCCGCTGATGACGTTTGAAGCGACCACGCCGGAAGAATGGTCACATCAGATCAACATCGGCATCGGCGGACTGTTCAATTGCACGTACGCCGTTTGGAATCAAATGAAAGCGCAACGTGGAGGCCACATCATCGGCATTGCAAGTGGCTCCAGTATTCGCGGCTTCAAAGAGGAGGCCGCGTATTGCACGATCAAACACGGCATCGAAGGATTTGTCAAAGCGCTTTCGCTCGAAGCCAAGCCCTACAACATCGCGCTCAATACCATTGGTCCGGGTGTCCGCATCAAGCCAACACGAATGACCTGGGCAGAGTACGATCAAGCGCCGGAAGAACTGAGGGCGAGTTGGGCGGATCCGGTCGAGCTCGGCAAAGCGTGGGTCTGGCTCGCCGCGCAGCCACCCAGCCGGTTCAGCGGCTATCGCTTCGACGCCGCGAATCTTGTCCGAACCATCGCGGAGGAGGGCTCTGACTTTGAGTTCGGTGTCGAAAAAGTCACGCTCTATCCGGATGACTTTCGCGCGCGCCAGGAATGGTACCGCAGCTATACAGATTAGATGAAGAAATGAGGGACAGGTCTTGAAGACAATCTATGAGTCATTGATATGGAAGGAAGTCCGGATCACTGGCCATGCCGCCGCCCAGCACATCCCGCTCAAGTACGGCGAAGCTGGTACAACCGGCACTCGCGCAACCCTCATCGCCGGAACACACGGCGACGAGGGACCCTGGTCTGCCCTGGCGATCAAGATGCTGTGCCAGCACTCTGTGGCGAAGCTCACCAGACGACTGCGTGTCATCTTTACCGCCAATGCTCTCGCCGCGGAGGTCGAACGCCGCAATTCGTGGATCGATTCCCCAAACCCGGTCGACCTGGACAGCGTATTCCCAGGCAACAAGGACGGTTCACACACTGACCGCCTCGCGGGATTCATTGCCCCGTTGATCGCGGACAGCGATGTGGTCATCGACCTTCATGGCGGCGGCACGTGGTGTGTCAACGCTTTCGTGAAACGCTTCGAGGGATCCGAACAGCTTGCCGCCGATCTCGGCGCGCCCTTCATCAGCAATGCTCCCAACAAGCCGGGCGGTCTGACCACCTACGCCCGCTCGCTGGGGATCAAAGTCGCTAATGTTGAAGTTGGCGGGCGTTCGAGCAAGGAAATGTATTGGACCGAGCGCAATGCCAAAGGTCTCGAGCGCGCGCTC
>JAHZOA010000092.1 GCA_020028455.1 Armatimonadota bacterium
TCCAGATCTTCCTCCTCCCGCTCGCGCGTGGACGGCGAGAGGCCTGCGGCGAGGTAGAGATGCACCTGCTCGGTGAGAAATCCCGCAGAAGGCAGGAAGGTCACGAGGTGTTCCACACGATTTGCCTGCATCCCCACTTCCTCCGCGAGTTCACGGTGCAGACACGCCAGGATGTCCTCATCCGGCTCGATTGTCCCGGCGGGAATCTCGAGCAGCGCGCGCCCGGCTGCTGTACGGTACTGCCGGACCAGGAGGATGCGGCCCGCGTCCGTCAATGGCACGATGGCCACCGCGCCGCGATGCTCCACGATCTCCCGCTCGGTCACGCGACCGCTGGGAAGCTCAACCTCGTCGACGCGTAGTGACACGACGCGGCCATCGTACACGCGGGTCGATTTCCGGAGCCGTTCCGCAGGCACGGTCCGCGCTACGTGCGTCCTTCGACGACCTCGGTTTCGTAGATCGGGGTTCCCTCGCGCCGCACCAGCTCGCGGAACGCCTGCATGACCTTGAGGGTGATGGGGCCGGGCGCGCCGGTACCAATCCGCCGGCTGTCGACTTCGACGACGGGGCCCACTTCGGCGCCGGTCCCGGTGATGAAGCACTCATCCGCAGTGTAGACGTCGTACATCCCAAACACTTTCTCCAGCATGGGGGCGCCCATTTCTCGCACGAGGCCCATGGTGGTCTCTCGCGTGATGCCCTTGAGAATGCCGAGATGGGCGGCAGGCGTCCAGACCTCCCCGTCGCGCACGAGAAAAATGTTCTCGGCGCTGCACTCGCAGACGTAGCCGTCGCTGCTCAACATGATCCCCTCTTCGACGCCGGCCAGGTTGGCCTCGATGCGGGCCATGATGCTGTTGAGATAGTTGAGCGTCTTGGCCTGCGGCGCCAGCGCATCAGCGCGTACCTTCCGGGTCGTCACATGGATCGCTCGAAATCCACGTCGGTATGCGTCTTCGGGATGCAGCTGGATCGTGTCGACGATGACCACGACGGTAGGGGCCTTGCACTTGCGAGGATCCAGACCGAGATCCCCGGGCCCGCGCGAGACGACCGGGCGGATGTACGCGTCCCGCAACCCGCACCGCCGGATGGTCTCGAGGATCGCGTGCTTCATCTGGTCTTTGGAGAGCGGAATCTCGAGCATCAAGAAGTGGGCGGAGTCGTAGAGACGATCGAGGTGCTGGTCCAGCTTGAACACCCGTCCATTGTAGGCGCGGATGCCTTCGAAGACTCCGTCGCCATAGAGAAAACCGTGGTCGAAGACGGAAACCTTCGCTTCGTCTTTGGGGACAAACTGTCCGTTCACGTACGAGACGAGTCCCATCACCCTAGCCCTCCAGTCGCCGTCTTACCGCTAAATTTTTCGCGCCTCGGCCTCCTCAGCAACTCTTCTCCCGGGTATGCCAGACGCGTGCTGCAGCGCGGCGCCGATGAACTCACGGTACAACGGATGCGGCCGGTTCGGCCGCGAGCGGTACTCCGCATGGAACTGGGTTCCCACGAACCACGGGTGATCGGGCAGCTCGATGATCTCCACCAAATTCTTGGCGGGATACACCCCGGTCACACTCATGCCGTGCCCCGTCAAGATATCGAGATAATTGTTGTTGACTTCGTAGCGGTGCCGGTGTCGCTCCGCGACCTCGCCGGTGCCGTAGGCCTGTCCGGCAAGGGATCCCCGCGGAAGCCGGCAGGGGTACAGTCCCAATCGCATTGTACCCCCTTTCTCGGTGACGGCTTTCTGCTCGGGGAGGAGATCGATCACCGGATGGGGGGTCTGCGGGTCCACTTCCGTCGTATTGGCGCCCTCCAGCCCGCAGACGTGACGCGCGAACTCAACCACGGCCCACTGCATGCCGTAGCAGATCCCCAGAAATGGGACCGCACGTTCGCGGGCAAACCGGATCGCTTTCACTTTGCCCTCCACCCCGCGGGCGCCAAAGCCTGGACACACGAGGACCCCGTCAAATCCCGCCAGGCGCTCGGCCACGTGTTCCTGGGGCAGCGGCTCGAGTTCCTCCGAGTCGATCTTAGTGACCTGCACGTCGGCGCGGAAGGGGATCCCTCCATGCCGCAATGCCTCGACGATGCTCACGTAACTGTCCTCGACGCCCATGTACTTGCCGACGAGCGCGATCCGCACCACTTTTGTCGGACGCAGAATGGCGTCTACCATCTCCTGCCATTCGGACAGGTCGGGCGGATTGGACCGTAGTCCGAGGCGGTCGACGATGATCTCGCCGAGTCCCTCCCGTTCCAATACTAGTGGGACCTCGTAGATCGACGCCACGTCGAGTGCCTGAATTACCGCCTCCGGGGCCACGTCGCAGAAGAGCGCAATCTTTTCCTTCACCGATCGTGTTAGAGGGCGCTCGGTCCTGCAGACGATGACATCGGGCTGGATCCCGATGCTCCGCAGCTCTTTCACGCTGTGCTGTGTGGGTTTGGTCTTCAGCTCGCCGGCGCCCCGCAAGTAGGGCACCAGTGAGACGTGGATGTACATCACATTCTCCGGACCGACGCCGTGCCGGAACTGACGGATCGCTTCCAGAAATGGCAGACCCTCGATGTCGCCCACCGTGCCACCGACCTCGGTGATGACCACATCCGCGCCCGCGTTGACGGCGACCCTCTTGATCTCTTCCTTGATCTCATTGGTCACGTGAGGGATGACCTGGACGGTCCCGCCCAGGTACTCCCCGCGCCGCTCGCGCGCGATCACCGTACCGTAGATCTTCCCGGTAGTCGTGTTGTTGTCACGGCTCAAGTTCCGGTCTATGAACCGCTCGTAGGTTCCGAGATCCATGTCGGTCTCGGCGCCGTCGTCGGTCACAAACACCTCACCGTGCTGGTGGGGGTTCATCGTTCCGGCGTCGATGTTGACGTACGGATCGAACTTCAGCAATGTGACCGCCAGCCCGCGCGAGCGCAGGAGTCGGCCAATCGACGCCGCGGTAATCCCCTTGCCGAGGGCCGACGCCACACCGCCTGTGATGAAGATGTATTTGGTTGCCATCACGCTCCTACCGCCCGCCCCAGGCGAGCTTTGTGCTGAGGATGGAATAGAAACTGCTGTCGCGCAACCGGACGAAACGCGCCGTCGGCGCTGCACGCTGGATCAGGACCGACCGCGTTTGTTCCAGTGGGAGGCCCTCCCGCCCGTCAACGGTGAGCATCGCTTCTGGGGCCGGAGCTTCTACCTCAACCGTCACCGCGTCACGCTGGTCCACGATGACCGACCGGGCGTTGAAGGTATGGGGACAAATCGGCGTGATGACGATCGCCTCCACGCGCGGATGGACGATCGGGCCACCCGCCGACAGTGAGTACGCGGTCGACCCAGTCGGCGTGGCCACGATGACGCCGTCGGCCGGATAGGAGGCCAGGTGCTCGCCATTGACCGCGATGCGCAGGCGGAGCACGCGCGCCACGCCGCTTTTGGTGACGACCACGTCGTTCAACGCCAGCAGCGTCTGACTTCGTCTGCCCTGCTCGACCTGCGCCTGCAGCATCATCCGTTCATCGACGTCGTATCGCCCCGTGAGCAGTGCGGGCATGGCTCCGGGCAGCTCATCGACCGAGAGCTCAGCCAGGAATCCGAATCCACCCATGTTCACCCCGATGATCGGGATGCCGCGCCCCGCCGCCAGTCGCGCGGCACGCAGGATCGTCCCGTCTCCGCCGAGCACGACGAGCAGTTCCGCGCGATCCGTCAGTTCTTCTTCCGCGCTGGCCAGCGACGGGACACCGAGCATGTGCGCGGCTTCTTGAGTCACAAGGACGCCCTGCGCGCCACGTGCCAGCGCTTCGACCACCGTTTTCGCCTGGGGCACCGTCTCCGGATGTTCGCGCAGTCTGGTGGTGTTGACGATCACGCCGACAGTCGTCATGCGGGCTCCGGCTCACCGGTCGTACGAGCGTCGAGCCCTTCATGCGCGCGCCTGACCACCGCATCCACATCGACCGCAGGCGGTGGCCCCGGCACGCTGCGCAGGTGCAGAAAGAATTCTAGATTCCCCTCTGGACCTCGGAGCGGGGAACCTGTCGCGGCCACGACGGTCCATCCGCCCGAGGACGCTCTATCGATGACGTCGGCCAGGACGCGCCGGTGTACCGCCGCATCACGGACGACGCCACGCTTCGCCTGCTTCGGACCCACTTCAAATTGCGGCTTCACCAGCACGACTGCCGTCCCGCCGGACTTAAGGAGGCGTTGGACCGCGGGGAGTACTTTCCCCAATGAAATGAAGGAGACGTCGACCGTCGCCACATCGACGGCCGCGCCGATATCGCCTGGGCCGACATCGCGGATGTCGCGGCGCTCCAGGCTGACCACGCGCGGATCGTTCCGAAGACGCCACTCGAGTTGTCCTGTGCCGACGTCAACGGCGTAGACCCGAGCGGCGCCGCGTTGCAGCAGGCAATCGGTAAATCCGCCGGTGGACGATCCGACGTCAAGTGCCACCGCACCGGACACGCCAATATCGAATTCCTTGAGCGCGTGATCCAGTTTGAATCCACCGCGGCCGACAAAGGCCGGCCGGGATGCCTTGATCTCGACAACCACATCCTCATCGACCGTCATGCCCGCCTTTTGCGCGCGAATGCCGTTGACGAGCACGTCCCCGGCCAGTATGGATGCCTGCGCGCTCGCGCGCGAAGGCGCGAGCCCCTTCTGCACGAGAAGCGCGTCAAGCCTGGTTCGCATGGTAATCATCTCAGCTCGCAACAATCTTGCCCCACCGGCCTCGCTATTGGCTCGGCCTCACTGCGCCGCCGGCCTGCTGCGCAGGCAATCAACTGGTCGCCACAACAACTACCGCTCACGTCGGCGCAGATCGTCCGCGAGCTCTTCCAGGATACGACCGCGAGGACCCAGGCTGCTGATCGCCGCGACTGCGTCCGTCGTCAGGTCGGCCGCAAGCTCGCGCGAGCGCTCAACGCCGAATGCTCCAGGATAGGTCAGCTTGAACCGCGCGGCATCGCCGCCGAGCCGTTTGCCGACTTCGGCCTCAACTCCAACGACGTCGAGAATATCGTCGACGATCTGAAACGCCAGCCCGACCCGCTCCCCGTACCGCCCAAGCGCAGCGATCGCGCGTTCATCCGCGCCTGCGAGCATCGCGCCGGCCAGCACGGACGCGCGGATGAGTTTGCCTGTCTTGCGCAGGTGGATCTCCCGCACCAGCTCGAACCGCGAGTTCACAGGCGACGCGTTGCCGCGCATGGGCCGGCCCTCGCCAAGCAGATCCAGGACCTGTCCGCCGACCATCCCGCCGGTGCCGATCGCGCCGGCGATCTCGCGGCTCACCGCGAGCGCTCGTTCTGCGCCGACCGCTGCGGCCGCATCGGCGATGAGCGCAAACGCGAGCGCATGTAATGCATCTCCTGTCAGAACCGCGATGGCTTCGCCGAACGCGATGTGACATGTCGGGCGGCCTCGACGCGTATCGGAGTTGTCCATCGCGGGGAGATCGTCGTGGATCAATGAGTACGTGTGGATGAGCTCTACCGCGCAGGCCACGGAGAGCGCGTGCGCCGGTTCGCCGTCGCAGGCTTCAGCAGCGGCCAGCACGAGCAGCGGCCGCAACCGCTTCCCGCCAGCGAAGACGCTGTACCGCATTGCCTCATGAATGATGCGCGGCTCGTGCGACGCCGGCGGCAGATATGTGTCAAGCGCATCGTCGACCAGCCGGCCTCTCGCCTCGAGGTACTCGCTCAACGTGAGATCCGTGAGTGGAATCATGCCGATCCCAGGACTCTGAACCCGTGATGGCCGGATGGCGTTTCCCACTTCGTCTCGATGTTGTCCACGCGGGCGCCGGGCGGTCCATTGCGCAGTGCACTAATATACGCGTCCACGATGTCTTTCGGCCCCTCTGCCGCAGCTTCAACCCGTCCATCCACCAGGTTCCTCGCGAAGCCAGAGAGGCCCAGGCGGCGGGCGGTCCGCTCGGCATAAAACCGGAAGCCGACGCCCTGCACGGCCCCGCTGATCCACACATGAACGCGGACGACCTCAGGTACGTGCATTGTCATGCCTCTTGTCTCGCCTGCGGTAGAGGGCACCGAGCACGCCATTCACGAACTTGCCGGAATCGTCCGTGCCGTACCGTTTGGCGAGCTCGATCGCTTCGTTGATCACGACCCGCGCCGGCGTATCCAGGTGATCCAGCTCGTACGCGGCCATCCGCAGAATCGTGCGATCGGTGCTGGCGAGACGATCGACGGGCCAATCCTTTGCCACGTCAGACAGTGCTCGGTCAATCTCCACGCGATGCGTCCACGTGCCCTCGGTCAGTGCGCGCACAAAAGGCCAGTCGGACTCCGGCACGTCAGGCTGCACTCGGGCGAGGGCGGCGGCGAGGGGCTGCTTTCCGACATCGATCTCGAAGAGCACGCGCAACGCGAGTTCCCGCATCTGGCGGCGGGACCGCACTTTCGGCCGGCTCACCGCATTGGCACTCCAGCGGGCCGCATAAAAACAAGCGACCACCCTGCGGTGATCCGGTGGCTCGCCCGCCCGACCGGAGTGTCTGCCCCGATCAGGCATGCGTCGAGCACGCGTGGGTGGCCCTGCACGCACGTATTATAGAGGGTCCCAAGGCGGCAGGCAACGCATCCACGGGCGGCGGCAGCGGAACTTACTGTCCCCGTCAACCGTCTGATTGGCAAGAAGCGGATCGGAGACATGCCCAAGGAGGCTCTTATGCCACGATTGCTGTGCTCAGTCGGAGTCGCTCTGTTTCTCGTAGTCGCCAGTACGTCCACGGCCCTGGCCTGCGCAGGGTTGATTGGTCCGAACGGTTCTGTCAACCTGGTGCGGACCACTACGCTGGCTGCCTATCACGCTGGGGTCGAGCACTACGTGACCGCCTTCTCCTTCCAGGGCGGAGGAGGCAAGTTCGGTTCGATCGTCCCT
>JAHZOA010000093.1 GCA_020028455.1 Armatimonadota bacterium
TCGAGCCAGCGCGCGAAACGGCGGTGATTGTCGCTGCGCGTCAGTTTGGGCAGCGTGGCATAGGCCACCTCACGGATCATCACATGCGTGAACATGAATTCCCGTTCGCCGGCAAGCGACGAGGCGGGGCGGCCTTCAACGAGTTCCTTCGATTGCAGACGATCAATCGCCGTCGACGCCTCGGCGGAGGTCAGCCCTGACATAGCTTCAATTGCACCCAACCAGAAGATGCGGCCTGCGACCGCGGCGTCCTGTATGACTCGCTTCTCGAGCGGGGAAAGCAAATCGAGACGCGAGAGCAATAGTCCCTGCAGCGTGTCGGGAATCCGGATCTCGGTGGGATCGGAGACCCACCGCCACTCGCCTGCCTCGTGGACGAGGTTGCCTTCATCGATCAGCATCCGCAAGATCTCTTCCATATAGAACGGATTGCCGCCGGCGTGCGCGAGCACTTGATGGCGCAGGCTTTCAGGTATCGCCGCGGAGCTCACCAGCCCGCTGAGCAGTTGCTCTCCGGCCTTTGGGGGAAGCGGCGCCAGCGAAATTGCGGTGTAGTCGCGCAGGCGTGTCCCCCAGGTGGCACGTCGTTCCAGTAGTTCCGGGCGCGCCAGGCACAGGAGCAGGACAGGCGCGTCGATCGGCCGGCCGCCCAGCCGTTCTACCAGTTCGAGGAGGCTTTCTTCCGCCCAATGCAGATCCTCGATCACCAGGACCACGGGTTCGCGGTGCGCCTTCGCGGTCAGGAACAATCGGAGGGCATGCAGCACCGACTCGCTGGAATGACGCGGCTCGCTGGGCGCGCCCGGCTCCCGCAGCGCTGCCGCAGGCCGATTTTCCACCAGATATTTCAGTGTCTGCAGTCGTGACCGCCACATCACTTCATAGTCACGAGACAGTTCCACACCCAGCAGGGTCGCCAGGTCGGCCGCAACAGCTTCGGCCTCGTCATCGCCGAGGACCGGTGCGCAGATGGCAACGACGCGATCGCGCAACTTCCGAGCCACGTCGGGCAGAGGATCGCTGTCCTTAATTCCACATTCCTGCTTGAGCATCTCGACGATCGGCCGGTAGGTCAGGCCCTCACCGTATGCGGGGCACCGGCCGCTCAGCACCTGAGGAGGTGCTTGTGTCTGCCCCACAGCGTGCAGGAACTCTTCGACCAGGCGCGTCTTTCCCACACCGGCCGGGCCGAGGATCGTGGCGGCGTGCAGCCTGCGGCCGTCGACGACCCGGCGAAAGAACGCGAGCAGAAACTGGAGCTCTTCATTGCGGCCGACCATCTTCGCGCGGAGCCGCTTGACCGACGAGCGCTCGGCGAGACGAGTGATCTGCCAGCGCGCCCGTCCTGAGAACTCTCCGGTTTCGACAGGGGGCAGGAGGTTCGCGTCGACGGTGTGCTCGACCGCGGCGTACGTGCGATCGTCAACGACGATGCCGTCGGGCGGCGCCTGCGCCTGCAGCCGCGCCGCGAAGTTGACGGTCTCCCCGGTGACCATGAATTGTCCCGACGAGGCGAAGAGCGGGTCGGCGACAACCTCGCCGGTGGTGACAGCAACGCGGAGATGAAAGATGGCGGGCTGATTCGTGTTGAGCTCGCTCATGCGACCTTGCATCGCCAGCGCCGCGCGCACCCCGCGCAGCGGATCATCTTCGTGAGCCACCGGCAGCCCGAAGATGGCCATCACAGCGTCGCCGATGAACTTTTCCACGGTCCCGCCGTACCGCTCGATCTCCTCGCGCATGGCCTCGAAGTAGCGTCCGATCATCACACGCATGCGTTCGGGATCAAACCGCTGGCTGAGAGTCGTCGACTCGACAAGGTCGGCGAAGAGGACACTAAGTACGCGCCGCTCCGCGAGGGTTGCCTGCCCCAACGGCGATCCGCAGCGGAGGCAGAACTGCGACTCCAGGCTGTTAGCGGTCCCGCACACGGGGCAAGCGCGAGTCAGCGCCGTACCGCACCGCATGCAGAACTGTGCGTCCGGTGGATTCTCCTTCGAGCAGTTTGGGCAGCGCATGTCAATCAACGGTAGCACGGTAGCGGGGTAGCAGGGTAGCACCAAACACAACGAACGGCGGGTCGACCTTATTGCGTCTTCTTGCTACCCGGCTACCTGGTTGCCGGTGCTGTAGGAGTCAGGGGACTTTCGAGTATGCTGCGTCCGCGTCCCGCAGGCGGGCTGCTAGAGTACTCATGATCTTCTTGGAGATGGATGGGGCGGCATTCAGGAGCTCCCAAAATTCACGCTGGCCGATGACGAGGAGCTTCATAGGTCCGTCGGCAGTGACAGTAGCCGAACGGACCGCGCCATCAATCAGGCTCATCTCACCAAAAAAGTCGCCCCGGCCTAGACGTACCGTGCGTCCGCGCGGTGTCTCTACTGTCGCGCGGCCCTCGACGATGATGAACAGTTCCCTGCCGGTCTCGCCTGCCGTGGCCAGACGCCTGCCTTCGCGGACCTCGACCTGATCCGCGAGACGGGAGATCTGTCCCACCTGGCGCGGTGTGAGGCCCTCAAACAGAGGAACCTTCTTGAAGAGGGCGATCTTGTTCGACTTCGAGTCCCACAACGCCACGTCGACCACCTCCAGCCGCGCTTCTGATTTCACGAACGAACAGGCTCTCCCTGCTTGGAAAAGAAATGCGGGAGGGACTGTCCTCCCGCATTTCAGATTGGCTGAATTCTTGACCTAGGCCCTAAGCCCTATGCCCTAAGCCCTAGTTCAGATCGAGTCGAATGCAATCTGCAGCTGCCTCGAGATGACCATGGCCCAGGGCTGCGCCTCATTTACGTCGTTCATCCTGATCGCCTGCAATGCAAGCGTGTGAGCGATGGTGGCATACCTCAACGCGCGGTCGGTTCCTCTGATGCCGGCACCCGACCCCGCCCGCAGGTCCACGAGTATGCCGCTACCTTGACCCTGGCACGGATAGCCGGCGGCCTGAGCAAAATTCGCTCCGTTGGGACCTTCCAGGCAATTGATCACGTGCTGAAGATGCGTGCGGGTGCCCGCGATGGCGGTTCCCCGCTGCGCCAGCTCGCCGGAATGGAACACGCCGGTCTGCAGCTGATCTTTCAGAGATTTTACGGTGACGCTCTGGGCCGGCGCAATCTGCGAGACGAATAATACGGCAAGCGCCATTACCGCGACGCCCGCAAGTATCGTCCTCACATTTAATGCCTCCTTGTATGACTGGTTAGGTGTGTGAATTATCTTCGGCCTCAACTGTAACGAAACCGTCAAAAAAGAAGGACCCCCGGGGAACGGGGGTCCCATTTCACAAAATCGTCGTCTGACTACTCAGTTGGGAACCAACTCTCCCTCGAGGGGCCCATCGACGGCATCGGTGTTACGGGAGGCATCGTCGGTTTCTGGGCCGGTCGTGGGGTGGCCCTCCTTCTTGTCGCCTTCCTTGTAGCCTTCCTCTTCCTTGCTACGGGTCGTCGCCGCCGGGTGACTTTCGCCCGGGCACGTCCGCGTGCTTTTCTGGCCTTCCCCCGTTTCGCTGCCCGCTTCCTCTTCGCCACGCTGTGTCCCTCCTCGATGATCTAGAAGTCCCGATGTGCATCGGGGCACTTCATCAGGCTGACCGCGGTGTCCTTCCGGTCTTTCCGGCTACTTCTTGAGGCCGAACGCAGCGTAGTTGAGGGGGGTGTAGGTCTGCTGCCATTGCTCGGGAACGGAGGCTTCTGGAAAGATCGCCGTCACCGGACAGACGGATTCGCAGGCGCCGCAGTCGATACACTCCTCCGGGTGGATGAACAGCTGCGCCTTGAGCTGTTCCTTGGTGATGCCCTGTTCGGGCGGGACGTGGGTCGCTTCGCCCCGGGGGATGACCTGCTTGTCCATTCCTGCGCCGGTCGAAGGATCGGGCACGACGAACGCCCCGACCTCTTCTACGTACTCGTAGATGCAATCGACCGGACATACCTCAACGCAGGAACGGTCTTTGACGTTGACACACGGCTCAGCAATGATATAGGTCATCCCGCACCTCCGTCGCAGCTAGCAAATTCATCGTACGAACCATGCTCCCTTCTGTCAAATGCTATACTGTGCGCTATGGAATCTGAGACGCTGACACGCCGGTTGGACGTCCAGGGGTACGACGTCATCGATGCCGCGGTCCTGGAGACGTTTCCCTACGAGTATTCGGGTCGGGACGTCGCCGTGGACATTGAGACCGACGAGTTTACCGCCGTCTGCCCATGGTCGGGCCTCCCCGACTTTGGCAAGATCATGATCCACTACCTACCTAAGGCAAAGATCCTCGAGCTCCGCTCGTTGAAGTATTACTTGCTGTCGTACCGAAACGTCGGCATCTACCAGGAGCACGCGACGCGGCGCATCCTGGAGGATCTCGTGAAGGTCACCGAACCTCAGTGGATGGAAGTCGTGCTGGATTACAAGGTCCGCGGTGGCATCCACACCGTCTGCCGGACCAGGTGGCCCCATCTCTAGACGTCCTTCTATTATCCTGGCAGAGATCGGACTCATCGCGGCGCTCTATACGGTCATTACCTGGGCTCTGTCACCGATCAGTTACGGTCCCCTGCAGCTTCGTCTTGCCGAGATCCTGAAGTCGCTGGTGATCTGGGAACCTCATCTGATCGCGGCCTTTGTTCTCGGCAATTTCCTCAGCAACCTGCTGAGCCCGTTTGCCGGTCCCTGGGAGCTCCTTTTCATGCCGCTGGCAAACCTTGTTGGGGCGACGCTCTGCTATCTGGTAGGCCGGCGATTGCCCTGGCTCGGCGCGGCACTGTACGCCCTCATCATTGGCACGGCCGTGAGCTTTGTGCTATCCATCTTGATCAAAGTGCCATTCGCAGGTCTGCTCCCCGCGCTTCTTGCAAGTGAATTCATTCTTATCGTCGGCGGCCTCCCGATCATGCGCACCATCCTGAGGGCCTTAGAGCCGTTCCGCCGGCGGCTTGGAGGGAGAGAAAGCACTCTCTCCCCTGGGGAGAGGGCAGGGTGAAGGTCGGAGCTTACTGGTGCTTCAGCGAAACGACTTTCGGTTGCAGGAAATAGAGTAGGTAATCGGGGCCTCCCACCTTCGCGTCTGTTCCACTCATATTGAAACCACCGAATGGATGGACTCCTACAAGCGCCCCTGTACACTTGCGATTCAGATAGAGGTTACCGGCAAAGAAGTCGCGCCGCGCCTTCGCGAGTTTCTCAGGGTTACGCGTAAACACCGCGCCGGTCAGCGCAAACTGCGTCGAGTTCGCGATTTCGATCGCGTCGTCAAAGTCCTTGGCTTTCATCACCGCCACTACAGGCCCAAAAATCTCTTCCTGCGCGATCGTCGCCTTCGGGTCCACGTCGATGAACACGGTCGGCTGAATGTAGTGACCCCCATCGTCTCCCGGCTCGCCGCCCGCCGCCAGCCGACCTTCGGACTTCCCGAGGTGGATGTAGTTCAGGATCGTTTTCTTCGCGCGTTCGTTGATGACAGGGCCGGAAACATAGTTGTCCTTCGCGGGTCCCTGTTCCAGCCGTCGGACTCGCTCTACGAACGCGTCGACGACCTCTCGATAGACCGGCGCCGTGGCCACGAGGCGAGAGCCTGCCGAGCACTTTTGGCCCTGGAAGCCATAGCCCGACGCGACGGCTGCGGCAACCGCGTCCTCCAGGTCGGCCTCGTCATCGATGATGACCGCATTCTTTCCGCCCATTTCCGCGATGCAGCGCTTCAACCAGATCTGACCGGGGCGGACCTTCGCGGTTTCGGCGTAAAGGCGGGTGCCCACTTCTTTGCTGCCGGTGAACGCCACCATCCGTACCCGCGGATGCGTCACCAGCGCATCACCGACGGTGCCGCCCGGACCCGTCACAATGTTGAGCACACCGGGCGGCAGTCCGGCTTCTTCCATAACGTCGTGGAAGACGTAGACGTTCGCCGCAGAGTCTGAACTGGGCTTCATCACGACCGTATTGCCGGTCACGATCGCCGCTGAGGCCATGCCGACGGGGATCGCGAGCGGAAAATTCCACGGCGGGATGACCGCGACCACGCCCAGCGGAAGGTAGGTGTATTCACTGAACTCCTGCGGATGGACAGCCAAGGCGTGCCCGCGCGCGTAGCGGATCGCCTCACGCGCGAAGTACTCAAGATGGTCGATGGTCTCGGCAACGTCTCCGTCAGCTTCGGCCCAGTTCTTTCCGACTTCAAACACCTGCCAGGCCTCCGCCCGATACTTGCGTTTGCGAAGCAGGCCGGCGCCGCGCAGCAGCACGGCCGCGCGCTCTTCGGCCGGGACTTTGGACCAGGTTTGAAAGGCCTTCTCGGCTTCCGCGACCGCCTGCTGTGCGTGTTCTTCTGTGCCGGACTGGCAAATCGCGACGACTCGATCCTTCTGGGACGGATCCGTGGAGTCAAACTTCTCCTTGGAGAAGATCCGTTTGCCTCCGATGATAAGCGGGAACTCCTTGCCAAATTCCGCTTCAACCGCGCGGAGCCCATCGAGCATCGCTTTGCGTCCGCTCTCAGAGGCGAAATCAGTGAATGGCTCGTTGCGAAACTCAGGCAGAGACATGTGTGGACCTCCGGGTCAGATCTTGCTTCATTATAGGAACTAATCGGGTGGCGACCACTCTGACTGGCCGCGAAGCGGTCCCGGCGGCGCACTGTTGAGGAGGCCGAGCCAGTAGCGAGGCCGGTGAATTTTGCACGTTGATTGAGTCTGGAGAGTTGCAGCGAGGCCGGGAGAATTTTGCTTGGTGCCGGGTTAAGTGTATTACCGGCACCATGCCTCTAGGCTTGGTCCAAGCCAAAAAGTGTAGATCCCGCAGTCGTCTGGAGCCGGTGGCCTCGCGGGAGGAATCTGCCGGCGCACTGCGGGCAACGTGCGATCCGCGAACCCGGCAGCCCTTCGACGCACTTCGTTCACTCAGGGCATTCGACTC
>JAHZOA010000247.1 GCA_020028455.1 Armatimonadota bacterium
CTGCGCGGCGCGCCGGGTTCGAGCGTGAAGCTCAAGCTGCTCCGCCCCGGCAGCGACGCCGTCGACGTTTCACTGGTGCGCGAGCGCCTGTTGCCCGCCGCTCCACAGGGGCGGCTGCTCGACGACGGCACGGGGTATCTGAGCGTCCCGGAGTTCGGTCCCCAGGTGGCCGACAAGGTGCAGGGTGAGCTGGATCTGCTGAGGCGGCAGGGCGCGCGCGGCCTGGTGCTCGACCTGCGGCGCAGCGCCTATGGCGCCCCGGAGACCGGCGTCAAGGTGGCCGAGCTGTTCGTGAACGGCGGCGTGGTGGCGCGTCTCGCAGGGCGGCGCGTGCGCGAGCAGGTCTTCACGGCCGATGCGGCCCGGAGCGCCTGGAAGCAGCCGCTGGCGGTGCTCGTGGACTCCGCCACGGCCGGGGCCGCGGAGGTCGTCGCGGCGGCGGTGCTCGACGCCGGGCGCGCCCCCGTCGTGGGAGAGCCCACCTTTGGGCGCGCTCCGGTGCAGAAGACGATTCCGCTCCCCGAGGGCGGGCTCGTGCTCACGGTAGCCAAATACCTCACGCCGAAGGGCAAGCCGATCCACAACCAAGGCGTGGAGCCGAGCGTGGCCGTGAACGCTCCGCCCGACGCAGGTCAGGAACAGGGCGATCCGATCCTCGACAAGGCCCTCGAGCTGCTGCGCGGCGAGGTGAACAAGGCCGCCTAGCAGACTGTCGGCCTTCGTCTCGCCGAGCCATCCGAGCCATCCCAGGGATTCCGCATCGGGAATAGCTGAGGGGGGATAGCCCCTCCGAAGTCAACGAGTTCGCTCGCTGTTGGGTGGGTAGGGCAATTTCGCGTTTGGGGAGGGGTGATTTTGTGCTTGACTTTCTGATATAGCTATAATATATCAGTACATGCTCCCACGAACCGCCCTCTCCAAGAGACACAGAGACCTCTACTCCAAGCTCCACCAGCTACTGCGGCAGCCCGGCCTGATGCGGGGGAGCCTCGTGGAAATGCGCCGCCGCTGCGGCAAGAAGACCTGCCGTTGCCATGCGAACCCCGCCGCCCGGCATGCTTCCCTGTACCTCGGGCTGAGGCTCAATGGGCGACAGCGGATGGTCTACATCCCCGCTGCGTGGGAGGCCCGGGTCCGGGAGTGGAACGCGCGCTACAGCCAGGTCCGCGACCTGCTGGAGAGACTCTCCCTCGCCTTCCTGGAGCAGCTGGAGAAGCGAAAGAGGTAGGGCCTGCTGCGGCGCTTGGTGGCCTATCTCGAGAAGAGTTTCGGATTCAGCCAACTCGTCGCCCAACTCCACGATGCGCGAGCGCTGCCCCGCATCCCCAGCTCCAGTATTTGGCTGTGTGTCTTCGGGATGTTTGTGCTACGCCTGCGAAGCTTCAACGCCATCGAGCAGGAGCTACGTCTTTCCCGGCGCTGGGAGGCCTTGGTCGGACGACGCAAGCCGAGCGCCGATACCTTGGGGCGCGTCTTATCCCTGATGCCGTCCGACCAGCTGCGCCGCTTCCTTCAGCAGATCCAGCGTAGGGCCTGGCGTCGCAAAGCCATTCACCCCCGGGCCGGGGAGGCCTATCGTGTCATAGCCGTGGATGGACACGAGATCGGGGCGAGCCGGGCAAGGTGCTGCCCCGAGTGTCTGGTCCGCGAGGTCCGGCTCGGCCAGCAGCGGGTCCTGGAGTACTACCACCGCGTCGTGGTGGCTCAATGGATCGGTGTCACACCAGCGCCGATCCTCGATCTCGAGCTGGTCCGTCCCAAGGAAGGGGAGGTGGTTGCAGCGCGCCGGCTGCTCAAGCGCGTCTTCCTGCACTACTCCCGGCTGGTTGATGTGATCTCGGCCGACGCCCTCTACCTGGAGGCGAGCTTCGTGAGGCTGGTGCTCGACGCGGGCAAACACGTGGTGGTCGTGCTCAAGCAGGAGAGGCGGGATCTGTATCGGGACGCCGACCGCCTGAGGAGCCTGATCGAGCCACGCTTGCTGGTGGAACCGCAGCGCACCAGTCGCCTCTGGGATATTCCCGATCTCTCCTCCTTCACCACGTTGGACCGACTCGTTCGGGTGGTGTGGGCCGAGGAGCAGACGCGCAGGCGCCAGATTCTCGGGGGCCAGCCCAAGGACTGCGTCGAGGACAAGACCTGGGTCTGGGTCACCGACCTCCCAGCCACCGTGGTCCCTGCCACCAAGATCCAACGCTGGGGCCATCAGCGATGGGATCTCGAAAACCGCGGCTTCAACGAGCTCGTCACCCTCTGGCACATGGACCACTACTTCATCCACGACGCCACCGCGATCGTTGCGCTTCTGCTCACCCTGGCCATCGCCTTCGTGACTACCTATCTCTTCTACGAGCGCAACCTCAAACCCCCTGTGCGGACGCACCTGACCCGCCTCGCCCTCGCCAGCCGTCTTCGCGATGACCTCGGCCTGCTGGGTGGCGCCAGCCTCTGGTCCGCCGCCTTGCTCAAGCCCGGCTAATCTGGTCGCGTCTCGCCGACCGGCTCCACACTTCCACTCGCCCAAGCCTCCACTCCCAAGGGACAACCTGTCTCCCGATTGGGCCAGACACTCCCACCCGCCGCCATCTCGGCGCCGCGAAGTCGGCCCTCCGCGAATCCGTCCCCCGCAGAACCTCCTTCGTCACCAGGACCTGC
>JAHZOA010000248.1 GCA_020028455.1 Armatimonadota bacterium
TCCGATGCAGCAGGCGATTCTCTACGTCGTAGATTTCTATCGTGAGTTGTGGTGGATTCCCGGTCACTTTCACCAGGCCGAACGTGAAACTCGCATTGAACGAGAACTCTGTTTCAGGCTCGCCGGCCGCCGGGCGGCGGTTATTGATGAACATCGCGAGCGGTCCCGCGATTGCTTCGACGAATCCCTCCCGGTACCGTAGCACGGCGGCGTAGTGCACGTCTCCTGTGAGAAAGACCACACGTCTGATGTCGTTCTGGGTAATGAATCTGGTCAGTTCATTGCGCTCGGTGGTGTAGCCTTCCCAGGAATCGGCACCGTGGTATTTCAGCGGCACGCTGCTGCAGATAATCTTGAACGCGGCGTCGGATCCTTGCAGTCCTTGCTTCAGCCATTCTTTCTGGGCCTCTCCCAGCATGGTCTTGCGCGACGTATCGCGCTCAAAGGCTGGAGAACGATACTGCCTTGTGTCGAGGATGAAGACTTCAGCAAGCCGGCCAAACCGAAACGAGCGGTACAACCGGCGCGGGTTGGCGGGATCAGATCGGATAGGCCAGTATTCCAAAAACGCCTGCCGGCCGATGGGTATGCGCGCGTGAGTGCTGTCAAAGTTGTTCGAGACCTCATGATCATCCCAGGTCACATATATGGCTGCGGACCTGACAAATCGAGGCAGGGCCTCGTCATCGCGATTTCGCCGGTAGGCGGCCCGGTACTCCTCAAGCGTTCTAGCGTTGCCATCAATGTCCGCGTATACGGTATCGCCAAGGAGCAGGAAGTAGTCGGGGCGCCTGGACTGCATGGCGGTGAATATTCTGAAGGGTTTGAACCTCTCGCTGAGATCCGCTCCCCACGCGAACGCAACGTTCGCGGCCTCCGTGGGAGACGGCGCGGTCATGAATGTGCCCTCCAGAGTGACGGCGCGCTGTCCCTCCTTCTCGGCGCTCGCACGGTAGTGGTAGCGGGTCGCAGGACGGAGACCGCTGAGATCGATCTTGGCAACATAGTCCGATGCTGGAGTGGTCTGCACTGAAGGAGTGGACTGACTCAATGCGGCCGCGGTCCTCCCGTATTCGATCCGGACGGTCGAAGGGCCGTTCGTACGTGTCCAGACGACGGCCTGGGACTCCGTCACGTCGCCTACCATGATGCCGTCGGGAAACAAGGCGGTCTGCCCCGTGACGCCGTTTGCCCAGGTGAAAGCAAGGATCACGACAACGAAAACCGCAAGTGGGAAACGGACTTTCATTCAGGGACGGCGACTTCTATCGAAACGCGCTCGACCGTGACCCCGGCATTGGACAGCATCTCCGCTGCCAGAGGGTCAGGATAATCACCGCCAAAGACGATCCGGCGGATGCCGACGTTCACGATCATTTTCGCGCAGGTCAGGCAGGGTTGATTTGTGATGTACACAGCGGCTCCCGCGATCGCGACACCGTGGTAGGCTGCCTGTATGATCCCATTC
The DNA here is from genome assembly GCA_020028455.1 of Armatimonadota bacterium. GTDB lineage: Bacteria > Sysuimicrobiota > Sysuimicrobiia > Sysuimicrobiales > Kaftiobacteriaceae > JACPRY01. The sequence goes on from JAHZOA010000248.1 coordinate 1,469, forward strand.
TGCTCCGCGTGCAGGCACAGGCACGTGTCGAGGGCCTGGCCGGACGGCACGTCAGAAGCGCAACGCGCACAGCCTCCGTCACCGCAGTTCGGCAATCCACGCGGCGTGTCGTTGTACCCAGTTGAGAGCACCATACGATCTTTCACGACGACTGCGCCGACGTGTCGCCGCAGACACGTCGACCGCGATGACGCGAGTACTGCCATTCGCATGAAATACTGATCCCACGATGGTCTGCTCATAACGAAGGTCTTTCGTGTCGCTCGGGTCGACTTCTCATTTCGTTCCAAACAGACGGTCGCCCGCATCCCCGAGTCCCGGCACGATGTATCCATGGTCGTTGAGGTGGCTGTCGATCGCGGCCGTGTAGATCTCGACGTCGGGATGCGCCTCGTGGACCTTCTTGATGCCTTCCGGCGCGGAGATAATCGCCACCACCTTGATCGTCTTGCAGCCACGCTGCTTCAGCGTGTCGATACACGCGACCGTCGATCCGCCCGTGGCCAGCATCGGGTCCACGATCATCGCTTCACGATCGGCAATGTCGGCCGGCAATTTGGAGTAGTAGGTGACGGGCTCCAGGCTCTCGGGATCACGGTAAATGCCGACGTGGCCGATGCGGGCGGTCGGGATCAGCCGCGTGATACCGGTTTCCATGGCCAGTCCGGCCCGCAGGATGGGGACGACGGCGATCTCTTGGCCGGCGATACTGCGCCCCTTCGTCATCGCCAGCGGAGTTTCAACTTCAACCTCTCGAGTGGGATGCGCTCGGGTGACTTCGAACGCCATCAACATCGCCAGCTCCTCAACCAGCTCGCGGAACTCTTTATGCCCCGTGCGTTTGTCGCGGAGGATAGTGACCTTGTGCAGGATCAGCGGGTGATCAAAGACGTACACTTTCCCCGCCGGCTGTTTAGCTCGTTGTCGCCTTTCTCCCATTCTCGAGCTGCCTCGCTTCGAGCGCCGCGATTTTCTCGATTCGCCGCTGGTGGCGCCCCCCGTCAAACGGCGTTTCGAGCCACGCGCGCACAATGTCTTTCGCGACTTCACTCCCGACGATGCCCTGTCCGAGGGCCAGCATGTTGGCGTCGTTATGCGCCCGGGCAAGCCGCGCCGTCGTGACGTCGTGACACAGCGCGCAGCGGATACCGGGATGCTTGTTGGCCACCATTGCCTCTCCGTT
>JAHZOA010000016.1 GCA_020028455.1 Armatimonadota bacterium
GCCGGTACCCGGCGGCATGACCTCCGCGCAATTCACGTCCGCCGTGCTCGAGAAGACCGGAGTCCTCGTGACACCTGGGACAGGGTACGGCGCTCATGGCGAAGGCTACGTCCGTCTCTCATTGACGATCGGGGACACCCGGCTGGACGAGGCGCTCGGAAGATTGGTTGACGCATTCGGCCGTGTCTCGGCGCCACCCGCGGGATCGAGAGCGACGACGAGATAAATGGCACAACCTGAACGCGCGATCCTCGCCGGTGTGATTCGAAGCGGCGGCGATGGCGCTGATGCCCGTCTCGAGGAGCTCGCCCGGCTCGCCGAGTCGGCCGGGGCCGTGGTGGCCGGGACACTTGTGCAACGCCGTGCGGCGCCTCACTCGGCGACGTTCCTCGGCGCAGGGAAAATTGAGGAACTACAGCAATTATGCTACGAAACGAGCGCCGATCTCGTTATCCTCGACCACGAACTGTCACCGGCCCAACAGCGTAACCTCGAACGTAAACTCAATCTCAAAGTGATCGACCGTCCCGGCATCGTGCTGGATATCTTCGCGCGGCGAGCACGAACGCGGGAGGGCCGGCTGCAGGTAGAGCTGGCGCAGATGACGTACCTGCTGCCTCGACTCACGGGCCGAGGCGTCTTGCTCTCTCGACTGGGCGGCGGGATCGGAACCCGCGGACCGGGCGAGACCAAACTGGAAGTCGACCGGCGACGGATCCGCAAGCGCATCACGGATCTGCGTCGGGCGATCGCAGAGATCGGACGCACCCGTTCGCTCCAACGAGAGGCCCGCAGGGAAGCGCAGCTGCCCGTGGTTGCTCTCGTCGGCTACACGAATGCCGGCAAGTCGACGTTGTTGAACGCCCTCACCAGCGCCGGCGTCTTCGTCGAAGACAAGCTCTTCGCGACGCTCGACCCCACTGTGCGCAAAGTCAGGCTCCCCAACGGCCGTCCCGTGCTGCTGGTGGACACCGTCGGATTCATCACGAACCTACCGGTTCAGCTTGTCGCAGCATTTCGCGCAACCTTGGAAGAAGTGACCGAGGCCGATCTCCTGGTGCATGTGGTCGACGCCAGTCATCCCGACTGGTCTGCTCAGGTCGAGGCGGTACGAGAAGTCCTCGACGAGCTGAACGCTGGCGACAAGCCCGTGGTCCACGCCATGAATAAAGCGGATGCCGTTCCGCATACCGAGGTCCGAAGGATTATCGAAGAAATAGGGGAGGGTGTGGCGATCTCTGCGCTCCAGAAAGTCGGACTCATCAACCTGCTCCGGCGCATCGGGCAGAAACTACCTCAGCCTCTGGTCAAAGTTCGCCTCCTGGTCCCCTACGCCAAGGCCAGAGCGCTCTCACAGATCTTCTCCCAGGGCCGTGTGCTTCGCCAGGACTACGGCGCCGAAGGCATCGCCGTCGAGGCCGAACTTCCGCGCGTTCAGGCGCAGCAACTCAGAGCCCTCGTCCGCAAGGCCAACTAGAAGAAGGTTGCAGAAATCAGGTTATCTGCGTTATCATGCTAACAGAGGTGATCAACGTGGCAAACCCAAACACGGGGACCATGTATTTGCGGAGGGTGCCGCGCAAGCTCGTCAGGGAGGCCAAGGTCGAAGCGGCGCGCCGCGGCACGACGCTAGCGGCGCTGGTCGCGGAAGCATTGGATCGGTTCCTGGGAACAGCCCAGGCCGAGCGGCCGGAGGCGCTTGATCCAATCAACGGTGATCTGGCGTGGTTCGGGGCCAACCGCTCGCGGTTGTTCCGTCGCTATCCAAACGAATATATCGCGATCATGAAGCGCAAAGTCGTTGACCATGATAAAGACTTCAGTGCGCTGGCCATGCGTGTCTACGAGCGACACGGTGTCCGGTCGATCGCGATGCCGAAGGTCACGCAGGAAGAGCGGGTAGTGAACATCCCGACTCCATGGATCGAACGATGACGGTGCGGGTCAGGTACGACACGCATCGAGATCCACCGGCTCCGGTGCTGCCCGTAAGGCTAGGAACACCTGGCGAGGAAGTCAGCTATTCACTGGTCGCGCTCGTCGATTCGGGCGCCGATACGACCGTCATTCCGGTGGAAGTTGCAAATCGGTTGCGCCTACCTCGTGTCGGTGAAATCGGCATCCGGGGAGTTGGTGGTATCAGGCAGCGAGCTCAGATCCATACGGTGACGGTCGAGGTCGCCGGATTCCGCGGATCCGTTGAGGCCATAGCGCTCGGAGGAGAGGGGCTCATAGGGCGCGACTTACTAAACCGCTGGGTGGTGACACTTCGAGGACCAGAGCAGGCTATGGAAGTCGACGTTGTGAGCTAAGTTTGTAACGTCAATGCAGCCTTCTGATCACCGCGAGGGCGACACCTTCGATCGCAAGCTCACGGGTATAGATAGGTTCCATGTGGGGATTTTCGGGCTGTAGACGGACACGGTCAGGTTCGCGGTAGAACCTCTTTACCGTTGCCTCATCGTCCATACGGGCCACCACGATGTCGCCGTCACGCGCCGTGGGTTGGCGCCGCACGACCAGCAGGTCTCCGTCGTAGATCCCGGCACCAATCATACTCTCGCCGCGGACTTTCAAGATGAAGCAGTCCTCGGCCCGGACGAAGTCGGCAGGGAGGGAGAAGTAGTCTTCGATGTTCTGCTGCGCAAGAATCGGGAGTCCTGCGGTGACCCCGCCCACAACCGGAATCGACACCACTTTCTTCGCTGGCACATCGCGTTCATCGCGAAGGATCTCCAGGGCTCGCGGCTTACTGGGATCGCGGCGAAGAAAACCCTTCTTCTCGAGGGCGGAGAGGTGACTGTGCACGGTGGAGCTGCTCGTCAGGCCGAGAGCCTGGCCGATCTCTCGCACTGAGGGCGGATATCCATGCGCGTCGCTGTAGCGCTGCACGAAGATGAGGATTTCTTTCTGACGCTTCGTCAAAGCCTTACCCATTGGACGCCCCCGCCGCGGAGTGGCCGCCATTATATCACAGCTACTCACAGTGAGCAAACACCTGTTCGCCTAGACCGCGGAAGCCTTTGGGAGCGAATATGCCCTTGAAGATGCCGCGCATTGCCGCTTTCGCAGTGGTCTTAACCGTCTTCGCCGTCTCACCGGCGCTTTCTCAGGTCACCGTCGAGTCGCTGCTGGGGCGGATCATCAGCGCCGACAACCGCGACCAGTATGAGCTCACCGCCGAGTTTCAAGCTGATCTGGTGCTCGTGGCCAGTGGCAGACGAACGCGTGGGTACGCAGCGGGCACGTTACGGGAATCCCGTCGAGCGGGCGAGCCGCGGCGGTGGAAAATCACCGTCCAAAGACTCGATCTGCCGCTGCTCCTGCGACCATTTGCCAGCACGCTGCGCAGCCTCATCGAGGACCGCGCGGAGAGCCAATCTCAATCACTCGAGACATTCAACAGCCACGATTTCTTCATGGATGAAGGGAGCAGCGGCCGGTATGTCCTGATCGGGCTGCGGCGGGACATCGTCAATGAAGCGATCGATAAGTATGGCAAGCCCGCCGACAGGCAGGACCCTGAGACCCGGCGGCGCATCGCCCGTTGGCTGTTCACGTCGTCGTCGATGCGGGATCTTGTTGTGCGGAGCGGCCCGCCATACGCGCTGCGGCTCGTGGTGGATGAGCACGGCCTCGTATACGAGAATGTGCTTTTTTACAACTGGGGACAGGCGGTGACGAAGATCACGTATACCAATGTGGGAGGACGGCCGGCCTGGCATGACGTCGAGTCGACGATCAGCAGCGACATCAGCGGCCTCGGCCACGTCGACGGGCTGCTGCTGCTGCAGATCCGGAACTACACGCTGACACTCCAGTAGCTCTTCTACTTCCGATAATGGCTGTTATGTAAACTAGCGTCGGCAGGTACCAGGTACAAGGATACGCGATGTGGTCGAGCTCACGATTGGATGATTCCGACCCCTCCCCTGGTCTCTTGCGGCAGGGCATTGTCTTCATTCAGGGCACGCTCGACGCTGAGCGCTCGAACATCTGGATCGCCCAGCTGCTCCTTGCCGACCGGCGGGAGTCCGCGGGGCCGGTTCGAGTCTACATCAACAGCGAGGGCGGCGATCTGCGTTCGGCGCTCGCCGTGTACGACACCATGCAGATCCTGGGACGGGAAATCGGTACGGTCTGTGTGGGCGGTGCTGCTGGCCCTGCCGTCTTGCTCCTGGCTGCGGGCGCGAAGGGGAAGCGATCGGCCTATCCGCATGCCCGCGTCGGTATCCATCGCTCCGACGCGAGCCTGCGGGGCACGACCGCTGAGATTGACGTCCGCGCGCGTGAATTACTGAGAGTCCGCCAGCAGTTCAATGAGCTGCTTGCGCGCTATTCAGGACAGCCGTTGGAGAAAATTGAGCGGGATGCTGAGAGGGGTCTCTGGCTGAGCGCTGAGGAGGCGAGGGACTACGGGCTCATCGACGCCGTCGTGGCGCCGGATCAGCGGCCGTAGGACTTCGTCAGTTCCTCGTAGTCAGGATGGTTTCTGTCCGGAGACATCCGCCAGGGGTGATTCAAACACATCCACCAGCCGTAAGGCATCGGTGCCATCCACCGGCCGCACTCTGAACAGCGGGGAATGCGTTCTTCCCGGCTCACGGCCCCTTCATCGGGTCCAATCTGACTACCGCACTCCATCGAGCGCCTCCACCTCAAGCGTTCTGTACATCCGCTCAGTCTTTCCTTTTTGGTCGAGCAGCACTGTGACCTCGTCGTAATCACCGAGCAGACGCACGACAGTACCTTCGGGTTGCCCGTTCTCCCCGACGACGCGGACCTTCGTACCGGGAGCGAGTGGACGGCCGTTCCTGTCAGTGGCCTGCTCGCGAAGCTTCATGCCGGTGACTTGAACCGCTCGATGGGATTCTGGCAGTGATTGCAGTAGTAGATCGCGCGGCAGAGCGTCGGGCCGAACGGGTTTTCGAGCACGGTGTTCGTCGAGCCGCAGAACGGACACTCGACAGGCTCGATTTGGAGTTTCGATGGCATACTGAGACCGTGCTGAATCAAGCGCGCGCGCCCGCGCTCGCTCATCTTGTTCATTGTCCAGGGTTCCTCAAACGATAGTTGGACGTCGACGTGATCGATCCCGGAGATCTCCAATAACCGGCGCCGAATGTCTTGACGCATCACTTCGATCGCCGGACAGGCGCTGTACGTCGGGATCATCCGCACGCGCACGGAGGCGCCCTCGACGGTGACCTCCTGAATCAAGCCGAGGTCCGTCACCGAAATCGGCAGCTCGGGATCCTCCACGGTCTCGAGGGCATCCCAGACTTGCTTTTCCAAACCCACTGTCATTTGCATCATCGTCGCGCTTTCGCGTTCCCGCGTTTTCGCACTTCAGTCTTTACCACTTCGCCCCCGGCTCAGATCTCCACACCGAGGTCATCTCATCCAATAGTATACGCAGATCGTCGGTATGCCGGCCTGCCCGCCCCCCTGCCCCGCCCTCCCAGTCACTGGGAATGCTGAGGCCGACGGCGTCGAGGACCGATAGGACAGTCTCTTTCCAGCGTTCTTGCTGCTGGTCGAGCGAACTCGCCACTGCACCGGAGTCGAGCACCGACCGGAAGTCTTCGGTCGGCTCAAAAAACGCGGCCGCTTCCGCCCACCCACGACTGAGGGCGTTCTGAATCCGATCTCGACTATCCGTCATTGCCGTGGCCAGTCCACGGAGCCACTGCTCCCCGTACATCAGGTGATATTTCTCTTCGCGCCGAAGCGTTCTCGCCAGGTCGGCCAGTGGGGTTACCGAGCCACCGGCCAGCGCCTCGAGACGAACCGCATCCGCGTGATCGTAGAGAAACAGCCGGACGATGCTGTAGCCCCAATCGCCGTTCGACCGTTCCACCAGGGTGAGATTTCGAAACTGTTCCGCGCCCCGGCCGAAGGCGAGCGCGTCGGGATCACCTTCGGCCAGTTCACCAACTCGCTCGTAGAACAACCGGGCGTGGCCCATCTCCTCCTGCGCGATCGAGGACAACGCGACGTCTGACTCGATGTCGGGGGCGAACCCGGTCCATTCGGAGTGGCGATGGCCTAAGATCAGTTCGTCGTCGGCGACGGACAGTAAGTAAGCGGCGAGCGCCCGGCGGGTATCCGTGCCCTGCAGAGCCGGTAGTGCTGCCAGGCTCAACGAGGCTCTCGATGGCGCGGCTTCATGACACGCTGCTGCTCGCGGTACGACCCACCGAACCGGTAACTCTTGTCGGTGGCGGGTTCAAAGATCACCGCGTCGTCGTAGGCGGTCGCGCCAATTGCGGTGTAGGGAACGACCCAGAGGTTCACGCACGGGTCGCGGCGGGTGAACTGCTCCTTGGCCAGCACCAGCGCCATCTCAGGATCTGCGGCGTGCACGTCGCCGACGTGGACGTGAGCGTCGTTCTTCGTCTCTTGCCGAAAGACGGCGAATATCCTCGAGGCGTCAGCCTCGGATTTCGCCAGCAGCTTCCAGAGGGCGGGCACAGTCCTCCCCTCCCCTTACTTCTCCGCCTTAAGGGGTTCCCACCGGAGCGTTGAGTCGGCGAGGGTCTTCAGGTGGGAGCCTCGGTCCACTCGTACATGAGGAACGAGTAGTCCAGGTCCTGCGCGGCCACGCCCAGTTGGCGGAGCATGGCCATCGCTTGGGCGCGGTGGTGGACTTCATGGAACAGGAGCTGGCTGGCGATACCCCCCATCGTCGTGCGGATCCTGACCGGTGGCTCGTCGCTGGATCGCGCCACGTACTCCACAGCCCGCGCCCAGTCCGAGATCTCATGGAGCGTTCCGCGCGTCTCTTCTGCTTGCTCCCTCCAGGCCCGATCGAGCGGAGCAAAATCCGTCTTATAGAATCGCGCGAATGGGCGTTCGTCCCATAGGGGGGCGTCTTCACCACGAAGACGCTGTACGTATGTCCACTCCGCCTGGGGAATCTCGACGAGTGTGTTGCGAAGAGTCTTCAGCCCAAGTGGAAACTCCTTCGTGTATTGTTCCAGGGTGAGCGGCCGGACCCAGTTCAGCAGCTTTTCTCGAGCCTTGGTCAAATATTCATACAGGTGCGCCGGGTCGAGACCGGCCCGCTGGGCATTCATACCGGGAGCTCGGTTCGGTCGACCATAAGGATCGAGTAGTCGAGGTTTTGCGCGGGAATGCCAAGCTGCCGCAGCATGGCCATGACCTGCGCGCGGTGATGGACCTCGTGCACGATCATCTGCGTGGCAACTCCGCCGGCAGTCGTGCGGTTCCTTATCGCCGGCTGGTTTGCGGGGCGAGTGATGTACTCAACCGCGCGGGCCCAGTTCCGCTCCTCGCGGAGGATTCCACGCGTGCGATCAGCCAACTCGCGCCAGGCACCTTCAAGCGGAGCGAACTCCGTCTGATAGTATTTGACGATGGGATGCTGCTCTCGCGGCGGGATAGATTCGCCGATGAGGCGGCTGCCATAGTTCCACTCCGCGAGCGGAATCTCGACAAGAGTATCACGGACGGTCTTCCTGCCGAACGGGAACTCCTTCGTATACTGCTCCAGCGAGAGCGGCCGGACCCACTCCAGCAACTTCTGCCTGGCCGTGAACAGGTACTCGTAGATCTCAGCTGGCGAAAATCCACTCGGTTCGTTCAATTATGCAGCCATCCCCCAGGCAGTGACGGCTTCCCGCACCCACTGGTGCCGCCGCCAGTAGTCGTTGCGCAGCTCGAGCCTGGCCTTCGATTTCGGGCCCTCACCGCGGATCACGCGCTTGAACTCTTCCCAATCCGGCTCACTATACTCGTAGCGCCCTCCCGCCTCATCCCACCGCAGGCCGGGATCTGGAAGACGCAGGCCATAGTCGGTGATGAGCGGCACGAACTGACGCAGGAATTGCTGCCGCAGCTCGTCGTTGGTCTTCACCTTGATGCGCCAGCGCATCATCGTCTCGAGGTGCGGTGAGGCCTGGTCGCGCGGGCCGAAGAAGTGCATGATCGGCTGCCACCAGCGATCGATGGCGTTCTGCAACATCTCCCGCTGGCGGGGCGTGCCTTCGGCCAACGTTTTGTGGACGTCGATGCCCAGACGGATGTGGAAATCTTCCTCATAGCAAATGCGCTTCAGGACGCGCGCATACGGGGCGTAGCTGCAGGACCGGAGCGATCCTTGTGTTTGCATCGCCGCCCCATCCACGAACACCTGGATAACCGCGACGTCGGCCCAGGTCTCGGCGGGGTAGTGAAACACGTTGTGAAACTTGCTCTTCCCCGCAAGCAGCTCTTCGATCATTTGCTGGCGTGGCTTGCCAAGATCCTCCGCCACACGGTACAGCAGTTGGGCGTGGCCGACTTCGTCCTGCACCTTGGCCAGCAGCGCCATCTTGCGCGACAGCGTGGGCGCGCGCGGGATCCACTCCCGCTCCGGCAGCGCCCCCATCAACTCTGAGTTGGCGTGCATCTGGATCAGACGGAGGCATTCGAAGCGGTACTGCTGGGGCATCCACTCCCCCGCCTCGATGCGGTCGCCGGCCGCAATCTTGGCTTCAAAGGCGGCAAGGCGTTGGGGATCATCCTGCATCGTGGCGGGATCGGTCATGACTCCTCAAATTGTAGCCTTGCGCGAAGAAGACCGTCAAGCAACCATCGGAGGACCGCTTGCGGACACGCGGAAGCGGATAGTAGTCTAAGGAGGCGGTTCAATGGAACTATCGGTGATGTCGGTCGGCGTTCGCTTGCTCGCCGTGCTGGCGCTTGTGGCGGCTAACGGTTTATTCGTGGCAGCGGAATTCTCGATCGTGAAGTCGCGCCATGCGCGCATCGCCCAGTGGGTGCGCGAGGGACGCCCGCTGGCGCGCCTCGTCCAGCGGGCGGTGCAGAATCCTGACCCCTATGTCGCCGCCACGCAGTTGGGGATCACGATGGCCAGCCTTGGGCTGGGCTGGATCGGCGAGCCCGCGGTCGCGACGTTGATCGAGCCGGTGCTGCTGTGGCTGCCCGGCTCATGGCAGGTGGTCGCACTGCACACCATCTCGGCTGCCCTGGCCTTCCTATTCATTACCGCGCTGCACATCGTGATCGGAGAGCTCGCACCGAAAAGCCTCGCCTTGTGGAATGCTGAGGCAACCGCGCTCGTCGCGGTTCCCCCCACCGATCTGTTCTACCGCATCTTCCGGCCCTTCATTTGGGCCTTGGACAGCGTGGCGAGCTGGCTCCTCAACTTGTTCGGGCTGCGCGCTCCCGCCGGGCGTCACGTCGCCTTCGCCCGGGAGGAACTCGTCATGCTGGTGGGCGAGAGCCGGCAGGCCGGCGCGGTTGAGCACGAGGAGGAATCACTCGTGCGGCGGGTCTTTCGCCTCACCGACCGCACGGTGGGCGAGGTCATGGTGCATCGAATGAATGTCGCCATGGTCTCGAACGGAGCCACAATCCGCGAGGCGGTGGAGGCGATCCGCCACCACCGCTTCACCCGCCTGCCCGTCTACGAAGGTGATAATCGAGAGAAACTCATCGGCGTGGTGCACGCAAAAGACTTAATGCTGGCTCTGGCGGATGGGCGGGATGACGAGCGAATCACGGCCTACGTGCGGCCGGTCATCTACGTCCCCGAGACGAAGCTCGTCGTCGACCTGCTCGAGGAGATGCGCCGCGGCGGCTCGCAGCTCGCCGTGGTCGTGGAAGAATACGGCAGCCTGGCGGGGATTGTGACGATCGAAGATCTCCTCGAGGAGATTGTGGGCGAGATCCCCGGCGAATCTCGACCCGCCAGCCCGCTGGTGCACGTGAATCAGCCGGATCGGATCGTGGTCGACGCCACGATCGACCTTACGATGCTCAACGAAACGTTTGACATCGACTTACCGGACGATGAAGCCAACACGCTCGGTGGGTTCCTGTTCTACCGTCTTGGACATATCCCCGAGCCGGGGGCTAAGCACACCTTCCGCGATCTGGAATTCACGGTGGAGACAGTCGTCGGGCGCCGCATCGGCCGGGTGCAGATCCGCCGGCTGCGCTGAAGACAGGAGTTCTAGCGGGTCGCCAGCTCGCGCGCGATCGCAGCAGCCAGCGAAGCGGCCTGAGCAATTAGTTGCGGGTTCAAGCGGTTCAGGACGTCGGCCGGTGTGTGGATGGCCTCGTCGTCCCCGGTATGAATGAACACCGCCGGAATTCCTGCCTGCTCGAATGATGCGTGGTCGCTCGCAGCCTCGCGCAATCTGAACGTGCTCACCGTGATGTCCAGGCGGGACGCGACGCGCTCGGCGAGATCAAGGGGAGACGTGTCTCCGCCCGAGTTCCCGACCTGCATCGGGCCCCGTCCCACCATATCCATGTTCACCATCCCAACGATCGTCCCGGTGCGGTTCTGCACGTAGAACCGTGACCCGACCAGTCCGATTTCCTCCGCGCCAAAACCGATGAAGTGAATGGTTCGTGCCGTCGTGGTCCGCGCGAGCAGCCGTGCCGCTTCGAGCACGGCCGCCGTCCCGGACGCGTTGTCGTTTGCGCCTGGACTCTGCCTCACGGAATCTGCGTGACCGCCGACCACGACGATCTCGTTCGGCGTGCGCGTCCCGCGTTTGATCCCGATGACGTTCTGTGACGTCCGGCGCTCGATGGTCGTGCTCACGTTGAGCCGCATGCGGACCGTGCCGGCGCGCAGCACCTGCACGAGCCGCTCACCGTCATCCTGCGAGATCATCACGGCGGGAATCTGCGAGGGCTCAACGAGCGTGCCGGCCTGCGGCGGTCCCGGCTGGTTGTTGTACACGACGACTGCCGATGCGCCCGCAGTCGCGGCATTGGCCACCTTGACGCTGAAGCGGATCTGCCCGCGTTGGACCAGCGCGATCCTGCCCTCGAGCCGCTTCCCGCGGAAGTCCTCCTCCCTGCCGAGATCCGCATCGAGCACTTCGGCCTCCAGCCCTTCCGAGCTCGTCGCCGCAGAGTAGATCAACGCCAGCGCGCGGAGCGCGGCGGCCTGCGGTCCTACGATGTTGACCGTGGGGGGTGCGGTCTCATCAAAAAACAAGATCGGAAAGGCTTGTCGCTGCACGGTATACCCCAGCTGTTGGAATTGCTCGGCCAGATAAGTCGCGGTGCGTCCATCGGCCGGACTGCCGGTCGGGCGGGGTCCAATCTGCTGGCTGAGGACGGTCACGTGTTGAAGCGCCGCGGCGCTTGAGGCCTGCGGCAGCGCCTCCGAGGGAGCCGCCGCCAGCGGCGGCGGGACGGACGAGGCCACGATTGCACAGAGAACGATCAGCGCAGCGCGGAAACCCATCAATGGAAGTGGACGCATACGACACGTATGACGCGTGGACAGGCGACGTGCGTTTATTGCGGGGCCGGCAGCATCCGCGACAGTGTTCGGTTCATCGCCTTCAGCGTCGCCTTGACGACGGCTTCCTGCACATCTTCGGTGCTGACCGTCGACCCGAGCAGCAGTTGCTCGTCCCCGGTCGGTGCGCCCAACACGAGCAACACATTCAATACGTCACCACCGGCCAGTGGAGTTCGGCTGACCTGCTCAACGGCCAGTCCCCATCCATTGGGTAAGATCTGCCGGAGCGCGCTTACCGCCGCCTCTACGAGCAGCCGTAGTCCGCCACTGCCCAGCACGGGGCCTTTGGCTTCGCCCACCCACCGCTGGTCGTCTCTGCCGAGCTCTACGGTGGCCGTGCCTTTGCCGTCGGCGATCTCGAGATGGATGCGGCGAATGGCCAGCCTCTTTCCCTCACCTTGGCCCATCCGCTCCACGTCGAGGGTGTGCCCATGAACAACCCGCCGGTCCGTGGTTTTCGCGACGGTCGAGGCGCGGCTCGCCATTGTGATCAGATCGTCCACGGTCGCCTCATGGTGGGTTTCCTCGCGTGCCGTCGTGCGGGTCCCGCCGGCGATACCAACCGATGCGCTGACGAGTCCAGACGGCAGTCCGGGAACGGCGATGGAGCCGATTGCTGCGCGCAGCTTCGCGGCGAGATCTTCGCAGTCGGCGGCGGATCGGGTCGTCACGATCGCGAACTCATCGCCTGCATAGCGACAGAGCAAATCCGACTGCGGGTCGGTCAACGTAAGTAACGTATCCGCGATCGCCCGGATGACGCGGTCGCCGATCACGTGGCCGTACTGCTTGTTGACGTTGCCGAACCCGTCAAGGTCCACGAAGACGATGCTTACTTCGCGGCCCGTGCGCAACAGGTTTGCCGCCTGCTGCCGCAGCGCGCTGGCCCACGGGAGCTCCGTCAGCGGATCGGTGAGTTTCCCGAGCTCATGCATGAGACCCGAGCGTGTCACGACGCCCACCAGTACGCCCTGGTCGACGACCGGAAGCTGCTCCAACCGGTACTCGTCCATCAATGCGGACGCGGAGGTGACCGCCTCGGCGGGAGACACCGTGATGATTTGTCGGCCCATGACTTCACGGATGGGTCGGTAGGAGGGTTGCCCTAGCAGGTCGCGCAGCGTGACCATGCCCACGACGTGCGCGCCGTCGATCACCGGCATCCCGCCGATGTCGTGGACGCGAAATCGCTCCACAACGGCAGACACAGTTTCATTGGGGCGAGCCGTCACGACCGGCTTCGCCATGACCTGTGACACGGTCCGCATTTACACTCCGCCCAGTTCCGTCTGGCGGACGGGCTCTGCTGCGGTGAGCGCTGCGAAGGCATCGTGCAGTCGCTGGTAGGTGGCCTCCAGGTGTTCAGGGATCACTTTCGTATCCCCGAGCACCGGCATAAAGTTAGTATCGCCTACCCAGCGGGGCACGACGTGGATGTGGAGATGGTCCTCGATGCCGGCTCCGGCTGCCCGCCCGAGGTTCAGGCCGACATTAGTTCCTTCGGGATGGAACGCCATTTCCTGCGCGCGCATCGTGAGTTCCAGCAGGTGCATCAGATCAAGCTTCTCCGAATCGTTCAAGTCGCCCACACGCGGGCGATGCCGGTACGGCACCACCATGGCATGCCCGGAATTGTACGGGAAGAGGTTTAGGATGACAAACGCGAGGGGACGGCGGTGGATGATCAGCGATGCGCGATCATCTTTTCCAGACGCGGCAGCGCAAAAGATACAGCCCTCTGCCTTTGGCGCCCCGACATACTGCAGGCGCCATGGCGCCCACAGCTGCTTCATCGGGAACGTTGTTCGGGATGTCCCGGACGGGATCGGCCTGGGGGCCTTGAGTTGGGCCGAAAAGACTGGCCTCTCGGTCGCGGTGGGCCCGGCCGTGATGGCTCCGCTGGACGAGGGGGCTGGGCCGGCCTTGCCGGGCGGCGCCGCAGATACTCGAGGGCGGCCTGGGCGGCCGATTGCTCCGCTTGTTTCTTGCTCTGTCCCCTTCCCTCTCCGAGCGTGCGGCCCCCGGCCTCGACGGTGGCGACAAAGACCTTGGCGTGATCCGGTCCTACCTCGTCTCTGATCCGATACCGTGGAAGCCGCCGCTCGCGCTCCTGCAGCAATTCTTGCAAGGTGCTCTTGTAGTCGTCACTCGGCAGCTCGAGGTCTTCGAATGTCTCCTGGAGCCACTTCGTGGTCACCGCATGCGAGACGCCAAAACCGGCATCGACGTAGATAGCCCCGAGCACCGCCTCCAGGACATCAGCGAGCAGCGCGGGTCGAGCCCGGCCGCCGGCCTTTTCCTCGCCCTTGCCGAGCCGGATGTAGCGCCCCAGATCCAGCGCCTGAGCGATCCGCGCGAGCCAGGGTTCGCTGACAATGCGGGCCCGCAACTTCGCCAGTTCGCCCTCAGGCGCGTCGGGGTACCGATGGTAGAGGTGATCGCAGACGACGAGATTAAGCACGGCGTCCCCCAGGAGTTCCAGCCGCTCGTAGGACTCTCGTCTGCCGCCGCGGCCTTCGTGGCCGAAGGAACCGTGCTGCAAAGCGAGATTCAGCAAATGCCGATCTCGGAAACGAAGATCGAGTTTGCGCTCGAGATCAGCGAGCAACGCATCTCGCTCACTGTCGATCTGTGGGGGGATGTCCTGCTGCAGCGGAACGTCCGGTTCAGTGGCCATCGTACCTGCGCACGATGAGGATGGCGTTGTGCCCACCGAACCCAAAGGCGTTGGACATTGCGGCGTCGACGCGCATCTTTCGCGCGGTGTTCGGCACGTAGTCCAGGTCGCACTCGGGATCTGGAAACTCGTAGTTGATGGTCGGCGGGATCGCGCCGTGCTCAATGGCCTGCACGCAGGCGATCAGCTCCACGCCACCGGCCGCCCCCAGGAGATGACCAGTCATCGACTTGGTGGAGCTCACTGGCACTGTTTTTGCGTGCTCTCCGAATACCCGCTTCACCGCCAGCGTCTCGGTGCGATCATTGTAGAGCGTGCTGGTGCCGTGCGCGTTGATGTAGTCGATCTGCTTCGGCTCCATGTTGGCGTCCCGGAGCGCGTTGCGCATGCTGCGGGCGGCGCCGTCTGCCTCCGGGTCCGGTTGCGTGATGTGATACGCGTCGCCGGACATGCCATATCCGACCAGCTCGGCGTAGATATGGGCTTCCCGGCGTCTCGCGTGCTCCATCTCCTCCAGGAGGACAACTCCGGAGCCTTCGCCCATGATGAAGCCATCGCGCTTCGCGTCGAAGGGCCGGGAGGCCTTCTGCGGCTCGTCATTGCGCGTGGACACTGCCTTCATCGAGCAAAACCCAGCGATGCTGAGGGGGGTAATTGCGGCTTCGGATCCGCCCGCCAGCATGGCGATCGCCTCGCCCCGCTGAATATTGCGGGCTGCGTCGCCGATCGCGTTCCCACCCGTCGCGCATGCCGTCACGACCGCGCTGTTGGGGCCTTTGGCGCCGAGCAGAATCGAAATGATCCCCGAGGCCATGTTAATGATGATCATCGGGATGAAGAAGGGACTGACGCGGTCCGGGCCACGCTCGATCAATATGCGGTGCTGCTCTTCCCAGGTCGTGGCCCCGCCGATCCCCGAGCCGATCAGCACCCCCACCTGCGTGCCGTTCTGCGGTGTGATGGAGAACCCCGAGTCATCGAGAGCCATGCGGCTGGCGGCATACGCAAACTGCACGAAGCGATCATTCCGGCGGGTTTCTTTCTTATCCATGTAATCGGCAGGATCGAAGTCGCGCACTTCCGCCGCGATCTTCGAGTCGAACCCGGAGGCGTCGAACCGGGAGATCCGGTCTACGCCACTACGGCCCTCCATCAGCGCGTTCCAGAATCGGTCCTTCCCGATCCCGATGGGGCTGATGACGCCGAGGCCTGTGATCGCGACGCGCTTGGGTGGCATACGTGCCGGACCTGAGCGTCCGGTGTTACTTCGCGGGAGCCTCGCTCATGTGCGCTTCGATATACTTGACTGCCTCGCCGACCGTGGCGATCTTCTCCGCCTGCTCGTCGGGGATCTCGATACCGAACTCCTCCTCGAGCGCCATGACGAGCTCGACGACGTCGAGGGAATCCGCGCCCAAATCCTCGACGAATGACGCCTCAGGTTTGACTTCTTCTGCGGCGACCCCTAACTGCTCCACTACGATGCCCTTCACACGATCAAATACCGGTGCCATTGGGTTTCCCACCCCCGTCTGATT
The DNA here is from genome assembly GCA_020028455.1 of Armatimonadota bacterium. Classification (GTDB taxonomy): domain Bacteria; phylum Sysuimicrobiota; class Sysuimicrobiia; order Sysuimicrobiales; family Kaftiobacteriaceae; genus JACPRY01. The sequence goes on from JAHZOA010000016.1 coordinate 15,512, forward strand.
GTACTGCGGCTACTGCATGACGAGGCCGCCGTCAACGTTTAGAACTTGCCCGGTGATGTACGCCGCATCGTCGGAAGCGAGGAACGCTACAGCGGCGGCCACCTCGTCAGGTTTCCCCGCTCTTCCTAACGGCACCTGCTCAATGTAGCTTTGGGCCACCTCAGGCGGCAATTGCTGTGTGATGCCCGCATCGATGAACCCCGGAGCAACGGCATTCACCGTGATTCCCCGGGAGGCGACTTCACGGGCGATCGCTTTCGTCATTCCGATGATGCCGGCTTTGGCGGCGGAGTAGTTGGCCTGACCGGCGGAGCCGAGTTGCCCTGCGACCGAAGTAATATTGATGATCCGGCCGCCGCGCTGCCTGAGAAATTCGCGGAGCACCGCCTTCGTGCAGTTGAACGTTCCTGTGAGGTTGGTATCAATGACCGAATCCCAATCCTCCTCTTTCATGCGCAGCACCAGGGTGTCGCGCGTGATGCCGGCGTTGTTGACGAGAATGTGCACGCCCCCCAGGGCTTCCACGGTTTCCTGGACGAGTCGCTGCGCGTCCGCCGCCACGGTCACGTCGGCCTGCACGGCGCGCGCCCGGCCGCCTTTCTCCTCGACCGCGCGGACGACATCGTCTGCGGCGTCACGGTTCTTCCCATAGTGCACGACGACGGCGGCTCCTTCCGCGGCCAGGGCCTCGGTGATCGAGCGTCCAAGCGCGCCGGACGCACCGGTCACAATCGCGACCCTTCCCTCGAGCGAGGCCATCAGCGCGTACCAACCTGTTCGAACGCTGTTAGAGTTTCTTGCAGCGACTCCTGATCTTCTACATGGAGCGTGCGCACGCCGGGGATCGTCTTCTTGATGAGACCGGAGAGCGTCGTCCCGGGACCGATCTCCACGAACGTGGTAATGCCTCGCTCTCCCATGGCCCGCACCGACTGCTCCCAACGTACCGGACTGGCGACCTGAGCGATCAACTGGCCGCGGATCTCTTCGGCCTCTTTCACTTCTCTCGCCGTCACATTGCTGATCACAGGGATGCGCGCGTCCTGGATATCGACCTTCTCCAGCACGCCCCTCAATCGATCCGCAGCCGGTCGCATGAGACTTGTGTGGAACGGGGCGCTGACGGCCAGCTTCACCGCGCGTTTGGCCCCCGCCGCCCTGGCAAGCTCAATGGCGTGATCAACGGCCGCGGCCTCGCCCCCGATTACGACTTGGCCCGGGCTGTTAAAGTTTGCCACCTCCACCACCCCGCGGCCTCGCGCGTCCGCGCACACTCGCTCCACTGTAGGTCCGTCGAGTCCCATCAGGGCCGCCATCGCCGTCTGCAACCCTTCAGCCGCCTCCGCCATGAACTGACCGCGTTTGTGGACCACGCGCACTGTCTCAGGGAACGCGAGCGCGCCTGAGGAGACGAGCGCGGCATATTCCCCGAGGCTCAGGCCTGCGGTCAGCGTGGGGGCTGGAATTCTCGAGCGCACGACGTTCAGGGCAGCGATGCTGGCGGTGAGGATTGCCGGCTGCGTGTGCTCGGTCTGTCGCAGGAGCTCGTCGGGACCCTCCCAGCATAACCGGCGCAGGTCCGCGCCGAGGGCCGTCGACGCCGTGTCAAATGCTTCGCGTGCCTCCGGGTAGGTTTCAGCAAGCTGCCTGCCCATGCCCACATACTGGGCACCCTGGCCTGGAAAGACGAAGGCAATCACCGCGCGCTGGTGCTGTTCTGCGTCGGCATTGTCCAGCGGATTGCGCTCGACGCCCAGGTGAGTCCGCCCCCAAACGCGACCATGACGACGACATCACCTTCCTTGACTTGTCCGGAGCGGACCGCTTCATACAGCGCGACCGGCACCGATGCCGCCGAGGTGTTCCCGTACCGCTCGACGTTGACGAAGAATTTTTCCTTCGGCTGCCGCAGTCGTTCGGCGGCAGCATCGATGATCCGGATGTTGGCCTGGTGAGGGATGAACAAGTCCACATCTTCAATGTCAATTCCCGCGCGCTTGACGGCCTCTTCAATTGCTCGCGGGATACACCGCACCGCGAATTTGTATACCTCTCGTCCGTTCATGGTCAAGTAATGCTGCTCGCGCTCTACCGTCTCGTAGCTTGCCGGCAGACGAGATCCGCCGGCCGGCAGCGCGATAAATGGACCGCCTGAACCATCGGAGCCGAGGTGAAACGACAGGAACCCCTTGCCCGGCTCGCATGGCTTCATGACAACAGCACCTGCAGAGTCTCCGAACAGCACGCTGGTGTTGCGGTCTTTCCAGTTGATGATCTTGGACAGCGTTTCCGTGCCGACGACCAGCACCGTGTCGGCCTGGCCGCTGCTCACGTAACCGTGCGCGACGGCCGCGGCGTAGGCCCAGCTGGTGCAGGCCGCGGAGACGTCAAAGGCACCGGCCTGCTTGGCGCCGAGCCGATCCTGGAGGATGCAGGCCGTCGCGGGAAACAGCATGTCCGGCGTCGCCGTCCCGACGATGATCAGGTCGATCTCCTCGGCGGAGACGCCGGCGTCCGCGAGGGCTTCTATCGAGGCTTCGTAGGCAAGATCAGAACTGGCCTGATCGGGCTCGGCAATACGGCGTTCACGAATCCCCGTGCGGCTGACGATCCATTCGTCGCTGGTGTCGACCAGCTGTTCCAACTCCGCATTGGTCATGATACGCCTGGGAATGTAGCGCCCGAGCCCGGTGATCGTAGAGCTCCTCATGGGTATCTAGGTACTCCGGGCCGCCACCGCGGCATTCAGCGCGGGCAACTGCGATCGAATCTCCTGCACGAAGTTGTGCGCGACACCCTCTGCGGCCGCGCGGATCGCGTTCCGGATGGCGCGCGCGTTGCTGCTGCCGTGGCCGATGATGCACACGCCGTTGATACCGAGCAGCGGCGCTCCACCGTACTCACGGTAGTCGATGCGCCGGTAGGCGCGGCGGACTTTGCCCACGAGCGGTGCGACGTACAGTTTGAGTAGCCGGCCCCGCCATCCGAGCAGCTCGCCCTTGACGATGCTCCGGATCGCCAGGGAGAGCCCCTCGCCGACCTTGAGGGCGACGTTGCCAACGAACCCATCGCAGACGATCACGTCGGCGACCCCGCTAAAAATATCCCGCGCCTCGACGTTGCCGACCAGCGTGAGGCCGGGCGAAGCGCGCAGCAACTCGGTCGTCGCAGTGGTCAGGTCATTGCCTTTTCCTTCTTCTGTGCCGTTACTCAGCACACCGACGCGTGGCGCCGCGACGCCTAAGACACGATTGGAATAAACCGTACCCATGAGAGCAAACTGCTGGAGGTGATGCGGCTTGCAGTCGACGTTGGCGCCGACGTCCAGAAGGATGACGGGCGTCTTGCCCGTCGTGGGAAGGACCGCGGCGATGGCAGGGCGGTCGACACCCGGGATCCGTCCCATTCCCATCAACGCCGCGCCCATCGCGGCGCCCGTGTGTCCGGCGCTGACGACGGCATCAGCGCGACCGTCGCGGGCCAGTTCCATCGCCACCACGATCGACGCCCGCCGTTTCTTCCGCAGCGCCATGCCCGGGGACTCGTGCATCTGGATGACTTCGGGCGCGTCGGAAACCTCAATCGGGAGCCCGTCGACGCGATGGCGCGCGAGCTGTGCCTGCACGTCGTCCTGTGGTCCTACCAGGACAACCTCGGTATTCAGTTCGCGGGCGGCGGCAACCGCACCGGCGACGATGGCTTCAGGAGCGTGGTCGCCACCCATGGCGTCAACAGCAATTTTCATCGTGTATGCCTTTGGGGCTAGCGCTTCTTGGGTTCCTCTTCCTCAACCTTGATAACTTCCCGTCCGGCATAATATCCGCAATTCGCACAGACGCGGTGCGGCCGCATCTTGGCGTGACACTTCGGACACTCGACGAGCGTGACAGGGGTGATCTTCCAGTGGCCCCGTCGATCGGCCCCGCTCTTGTGGGAGCGCCGGTGCTTCTGAATACCCATATCCTATCCTCCTTATACTCTTACTCTTCTGGCAGTCTGTCTCGCAATTTGAGCAACGGCTCCAGGCGAGGATCGATATCCGGCACCTGATGGCTACACGTCGTCTCGTTCCAGTTCGCGCCGCACTGCGGGCACAAACCGCGGCAGTCCGGTCTGCACAACGGAATCATCGGCAGCGCCAACAGCAACTGCTGGCGGACCACCTCGGTGACATCCAAGATCAAATCTGGCCCAAGCGGGTGGATGAAATCCTCCGTTTTCAACTCGGGTTGCTCTGCGCCGCCGGCCTTGCCCCCGGCATACACCAGGAACTCCTCCCTCAAGTATGCCCGCAGCGGCAGGCGCAATGGCGTCAGGCACCGGCCGCACGAGAGTGGCGTGGAAGTCTCGAGCGTTCCACGCAACCGGACGGTCGTTGGATCGCGGGAAATTTCGACCTCGCCGGCTACGGGGACGTCAAAAGTCACGTCTTCGGTCAGGCTGTCGATTGTTTCAGAAAGCGCGGCGCGGATGACCTGCCCGGCCTCCAGCGCAGCCACATCGATTCGCACGTACAAATCACCCCAAAAGCAGACTTTTCATTATAGCTTAAACTTCTCGCGCAGTTGCCGTTCAATCTCTTCAGGAACGAGTCCCGAGACCGAGCCGCCGAGCCGCGCGACCTCCCGAATCAAGGTCGAGCTCAGGAAGTAATACGCGGGCGCAGTCATGAAGAACACTGTGTCGAGCTCCGGCGCGAGCCGCTGATTCATCGAAGCCTGTTTGAGCTCGTACTCAAAATCGACCACGGCGCGCAGTCCCTTGACCAGGACCGATGCGCGCCGTTCCCGCGCAAACGTCACGGTCAGTCCTGTGTATTCAGCGATCTCCACATTCGTCACATGCGCGGTGGCTTTGCGGAGCATGTCGAGTCGCTCTCTGGAGGTGAACAACCCCGTCTTCTCCGAGTTTTTCGCGACCGCGACGATCACCGCGTCAAATACGCGGGCTGCCCGTTCGATCACGTCGACGTGTCCCAGATGGACCGGGTCGAAGCTCCCCGGATATACAGCAATCGGCACCGTCAACCCCCCTCTGGGCGGTAGAACCACAGCGTGGTCTCACCGTACTTTGCTTCCCGGTAGCAGACGAGACCTGGCTCAGACTCGGGCTTGTCGCGCCAATGCCCCTCGGCGACGATGACGCCGGACGGTGCAAGGATGCCTCCGGTCATGATCGCGCGGAGCACGCGCGGGATCCACGCCTCTCCATAGGGCGGATCGGCGACCACGATGTCAAACTGGCGCCCGGTGCTGCCAAGTTCGCGAATCACCCGTATCGCGTCCCTTCGCCACACCTCCGCCCGCTCCGCCATTCCCTCCGCTGCCAGCTGCTCGCGGATTTCAGCGGCCAGGGCACTATTCTGTTCTACAAATACCGCAAACCGTGCGCCCCGGCGGAGCGCTTCCAGACCAAGGCTGCCTGTCCCCGCGAAGAGGTCCAGCACCCGCGCGTCCGGCACCCGCGCGCCGAGACTGTTGAACAATGCGTCCCTGACGGCCTGCTGCGTGGGCCGGACGCGCCGGCTGCGCCCTCGATCTTTCTGAACCCTCTCGTCGCGCCCAGGGTTCCGCATTATCCCGCGGATGGCTGGGCCTGTCTCCCGAATGCGCGAATCACCTGTTCACGTAGACCTGCGTGCTCGGGCCGCTTTAGTTCCACATCACCTTGAAGCAGGCGGGAAGCATCCGCGCGAGCACGCTCGAGCAGGTGCACGTCGGCAAGCACGTTGGCGATCTTCAGATCCGGCAGCCCGTGCTGGCGGGTTCCAAAGAATTCGCCCGGTCCCCGCAGTTCGAGGTCACGCTGTGCGATTAGGAATCCATCACGTGTCTCGGCCATTGACGCCAGACGGATCTGAGCGGCCTCGGTGGTCGCATTCGCTAAGAGCACGCAGTGCGAGGTCTCAGAGCCTCTACCAATGCGGCCCCGCAGTTGATGCAGCTGCGCGAGTCCAAACCGGTCGGCATCCTCGATGACCATGATCGTGGCCTGAGGTACGTCGATACCCACTTCGATCACCGGGGTGGCGACCAGCACCTTGACTTCGCCGGATCTGAAGCGCTCCATCGCATTGTCCTTTTCCTGCGGTCGCATCCGGCCGTGAATCAACCCGACCGGCACGTCCCTGAACACCTCACGCTGCAGTCTCGCGGCCAGGGTGACCGCCGCTTCGGCCTGCAACTTCTCCGAGTCCTCAATCAGCGGGCACACGATGTACGCCTGCTGATTCTGGCGGACTTTCTCGTTGACCCACGCGTACACCTCACGTCGCTTCTCTGGGCCGCGGACGTATGTCTTGATCGCGCCGCGGCCGGGAGGCGACTCGTCCAGGATGGACACGTCGAGATCTCCATACAGGGTCATGGTGAGCGTACGCGGGATCGGCGTGGCGGTCATGACGAGCACATCGGGATGAAATCCCTTTTGCCCGAGGGTCGCTCGTTGCCCGACGCCGAACTTGTGCTGCTCGTCGACGATCACGAGACCCAGCCGTTTGAAGTCGACGCCTTCCTCAATGAGCGCGTGCGTCCCTACCGCGACGTTGGCCACGCCGGTGCGCACGGCTTCTCGAACCAGTTCGCGATCGCGTGCTCTTCCGCCACCGGTGACCAGGGCCAGTTTGATTCCGAGTGGTTCCATCAGACGATTAAGGGTCACGTAGTGCTGCTCGGCCAGGATTTCGGTCGGCGCCATGAGGGCGCCTTGGTACCTTCCACCGACACACAGAGCGATCGCCGCCGCGGCGACCACCGTTTTCCCGGATCCCACGTCTCCCTGGAGGAGCCGGTGCATCGGCCGCGAGCGCTGCAGATCATCCGCGATTTCCTGAATAACGCGATGCTGGGCGGTGGTCAGCGTATACGGGAGACTCTTCAGGAATCGATCGAGCAGTTTGGTCCCCGATGTGTATCGGAAGCCCTTGTCGATGTCTTCCAGCACCCGTTTGCGCAACAGCAGCCCCAGTTGCATGGTCAGCAACTCGTCAAACGCGAGGCGCTGGCGCGCCCGTTCTTCGTCGCCCCGAGCCTGCGGGAAATGCAGCGCCTGGAGGGCGTCGGCCCGGTCGACAAATCCGTGCTGCCGGCGGATCTCGGCGGGCAAGGTCTCAGGAACATCGGGCAGCGTCGATGCCAGGGCCGCAGCGACCATAGTGCGCAACACGCGCGGGGTGAGTCCCTCGGTCGCGGGATGGATGGGGACGATGCGACCGGTATGCAGTCGGTCTTCCTCATCACCGGTGAGGATCTCGAATTCGTCGACCGTCATGCGCAGTGCGCCGAACCGCTCGACCTTTCCGTGCACGATGAGACGCAGCCCGCGCTTGATCAATTTGCGGAGGAAACGCTGGCCGAACCACGTCGCCTGGAGAACGCCTGTCTCGTCGCTCAGCGCCGCGTGGAATTGATACACGCCGTGCCGGCGCTCGCTGACGGCAACGACCGTCCCCTGTGTCGTACCTTTTTCA
>JAHZOA010000249.1 GCA_020028455.1 Armatimonadota bacterium
TCCGAAGTTCCCCGTAGGCCAGGCCGGGAATCCATAGATAGCCAGTTGATACCGCGGGGGATAGGTCGGTTTATGGATTTCTAGATGTACCCATGTTATTGTCTGATATGACTTGACATATTGCGATAGTGATACTATATTGTTACCATGTATATCGACCGCGTCCCCAACCGCGGCTCCCCACCCGCCGTCTTGCTCCGCGAGGCCTGGCGGGAAGCCGGCAAGATCCGCAAGCGCACCCTCGCCAACCTCTCTGACTGGCCCGACTCCAAGGTCGAATCCCTTAAACGCCTGCTGCGCGGCGAAACCCTCGTCAGCGCCCAGGACATCTTCGCGGTCGTAGACTCGGCGCCTCACGGACACGTCGAGGCCGTCCTCGGCACCATTGGCAAGCTCGGGCTCGACCACCTGATCGCCTCCAAGCCCTCGCGACAGCGCGAGATCGTCGTGGCCATGATCGCCGAGCGTCTGCTCGCCCCCAGCTCCAAGCTGGCCACCACACGGCTGTGGCATGACAGCACCTTGGCCGAGGAGCTCAAGGTGGGCGACGCGGACGTCGACGAGCTGTACCACGCTCTCGACTGGCTGCTCGCTCGCCAGCACCGCATCGAGGCAAAACTCGCGAGGCGTCACCTCCAAGACGGGGCCCTGGTGCTCTATGACACCACCACCAGCTACTACGAAGGGCACAGCTGCCCACTCGCGCGTTTCGGTCACGACCGCGACGGCAAGAAGCTGCCCGTCATCCTCTACGGGCTGCTGACGGACCAAGCCGGCCGTCCGGTGGCGGTTGAGGTTTATCCGGGCAACACCGGCGACCCCGTCACGGTTGGCGACCAGGTCGAGAAGCTGCGCGAGCGCTTCTCGCTGAGCCGGGTGGTGATCGTGGGAGATCGTGGGATGCTGACCCAGGCCCAGATCGAAAAGCTCAAGCAGCACCCGGGCCTGGGCTGGATCTCCTCGCTGCGCAGCCACGCCATTCGCTCCCTGGTGGAGACGGGGCAGCTCGAGCGCTCCTTGTTCGACGAGACCAACCTTGCCGAGATCCGCGCACGCGAGTTTCCGGGCGAGAGGCTGATCGCGTGTTTCAACCCACTGCTGGCGGCCGAGCGACGCAGAAAGCGCGAGGAGCTGCTCCAGGCGACGCAGAAGGCGCTGGGGCGGCTCGAGGCAGAGGTCAAGCGGCGCACCAAGACGCCGCTCGGCAAGGCCGAGATCGGGGTGAAGGCAGGCAGGGTCCTGGGGCGCTTCAAGATGGGCAAGCACTTCACCCTCACCATCACCGACGGGGTCTTCGCCTGGGCGCGGCGCGAGGAATCGATCCGCCGCGAAGCGGGTCTCGACGGCATCTATGTCGTCCGCACCAGCGAGCCACCGCAGCGGCTATCGGCGCCAGACGCCGTGAGGACCTACAAGAGCCTGGCTCTGGTGGAACGCGCCTTCCGCTGCCTGAAGGGGGTGGACCTGCTGGTGCGGCCGATCTTTCATCGCACCGAGGATCATGTGCGTGCTCACATCTTCCTGTGCATGCTCGCCTACTACGTCGAGTGGCACATGCGCGAGGCCTGCGCGCCGCTTCTGTTCCAAGATGAAGAGCTGAACCAGCAACGCCAGCAGCGAGACGCAGTCGCTCCCGCACAACCGTCGTCCTCGGCCCGGCGCAAGAAGTCATCGCGTCGCAGCTCCGAGGGCCTTCCCCTCCACAGCTTCAAGACTCTGCTCGCCGAGCTCGCCAAGCGCTGCCGCAACACCTGCCGCGTCAAGAGTGACCCCGCCAGCCGCTTCACCACCCTCACCGACCCCAGCCCGCTGCAGGCGCAGGCTCTCAAGTTTCTGGGACTGTAGCCAGGAACAGCACCCTCGCTATGTCGACAAGTCCCTGCCCCTCAAACAGATCATCCCTCCCAAAGGCCGGAACTTCGGTCTAGCGTCGAAGCTATTCGGTCTGGCCTACGCTTTCGTCGAGCCAGCGAAGATAGGCGGCGCTGCCCGCCTCGATGGGGACCGCGACGACCTCCGGCACCTCGTAGGGGTGGAGGGAGAGGATGGCCTCCCGCAGGGCCTCGAAGCGGTCCGCCCGCGTCTTGACCAGGAGCAGCCGCTCCTCCTCGCGCTCGATAGCACCCTTCCAGCGGTAGATCGAGCGCACCCCCGGCAGCACGTTCACGCAGGCGGCGAGGCGGCGCCCCACCAGCTCTTCCGCGAGCCGCTCCGCGTCCTCCGCGCGCGCGACCGTGGTGAGCACGAGCAGGCGCTCGCTCACGTGCGGGCCGGGCTCTCGATGGCCTTCCACTGCGCGGCGGTCAGGGGCACGACGGACAGCCGGCCCTGGCGGAGGAGCGGGCTCTCCGCGAAGGCAGGATGCGCCTTCATTTCCGCCAGCGTCACCGGCCGCGGGAGGCGCCCTACCGCCTTGAGGTCCACGACCACGAGCCGGGGGTTTTTCGTCTTCGGATCGGGATAAGCGGCCTTCGTCACCTCCGCCAACCCCACCGCCGCCTTCTCGTCCCCGGTGTGGTAGACGATCACGCGATCGCCGGGCTTCATGGCCCGGAGGTTCTTCAGCGCGACCGGGTTCTTCACCCCGTCCCAGACCGTGCGCCCCTCCCGCTCCAGGTCGGAATAGCTGTACGACGACGGCTCCGTC
>JAHZOA010000250.1 GCA_020028455.1 Armatimonadota bacterium
ACGCACGTGGCCTACCTGCAGCGATACCTCGAGTTGTTCAAGCGCGATTACTTTCCGGAGGATACGCTCCGGCGTGGCTTCACCGGCGCGGTCGAACGGTTCAGCGCAGGGCAGCTGGGCATGCTGCTGACGGGACCTCAGTTTCTCCTGAGGGTCAAGGCGAGCAACCCAGAGGTGTACTCGCAAATTGCTGTCGCCCCCTACCCGACGGGAAAGAACAAGTTGATTCACGCCGGGCTGATGACGCTCGCGGTTCCGCGCGCCGGCCGGCACAAACAGGAAGCGCTGAAATTCGCGCTCTACGTCACGAACGACGAGAACCAACTGGAGTTCAGCAAGCTGGCCGTACTCTTGCCATCGACGAGGCGGGCCGTCGCGGATCCCTTCTTTAAACAGAACACCGCCGGGCCCGAAGGAAAGGCGCGAGAAATCGCGGCCGATGAGCTGCAGTCCAGCCGTGACCTGACGGTCGTCGTCCCTAATCAGAGCGAGCTCTACAAGGTGTTCCGCGAAGCCGTGGAGAGCGCATTCTTCGGAAAGATGTCCGCGAAGCAGGCGCTCGACTGGGCGGTCCGCGAGTGGAACGCCAGGTTGTAGCCAAGGACCCGTGCGACTCATTCTCATCGTAGTCGTGCTGGCCGCAGTCGCCACCGCTGCGCCGGCCGTCCCCGACGCATTTCTCCCCACGCCCCCCCCGATCCAATTGCTCCCTGTTCCCAAAGAGGTGACGTGGGGCAATGGAGTATTCGAGATTACCCTATCAACGCGGATCGTGGTCGGCGACCGCGCCACAGATGAGGATCTCTACGCGGCCCGCGAGCTGAATGAGGAGTTGCGCGCACGCTTCAACGTCACTCTGCGTGTAATCAAAGCAGCCGATGCTGGTACCGGGCGCAGCCACATTGTCTTGGGCGAGATCTCGATCAATTCGCTGGCCGCTCGCACGCTGCAGTCCGCGGGGATTCTCGTATCAGCGACCTCCCCGGGACCTGAAGGGTACGTCCTGCGGGCTGTCCCCGATGGAATCGTCGTCTCTGGCTCCGACCGTCGTGGCACATTCTACGGCGTGCAAACGCTGCGCCAGCTGCTGCGGCCTGGAAAGTCACTGGCGTCGGTGCGCTCCGTCACGATCCGGGATCGCCCCGACCATGCCATTCGGGCCGTGCACGTGTTGCTGGACAACGTCTCCGCAGAGTTTCACACCGCGCTCATTGATCGGATCCTCGCCCCGTCCAAGTTCAATACCCTGATCGCGGAAGCCGAGTACGTGCAGTGGGAGAGCGGCAGACCTTTTTGGGTCCCCGATTCGAGAGGCGCTACCAAATCCCAGGTGCGCCGGCTGATCGATACGGCACGCGAGCACCACATCCAGGTGATTCCTCTGATTGCGACGCTCGGCCACAGCGAGTGGGTGTTTGCGGGCCTGCGCAGCGACGAGCTGTGCCGTCAGATCGCCCACATCCCCAAGCGCTTACGCGACGAAGGGAGGACCCAGGTCACCTGCGACCGCAGCCGGGCGGTGTTCCCGGCTGTGTACGATCCCGAGCGTCTGGTGATGATTGAGGGCAAGGAAACCACCATCGGCGCGGCGCTCATTCGGCCCGTGTTGCAAGAAGCCGCCGAGCTGTTTCGGCCGTCGTTTGTGCACATCGGACACGATGAAGTTCGAGGACCCTCGGGCGTCAGCTATGATCTCGACCTCTACCTGCGGGACGTCATCGCGCTTCATCAACTCCTGAAAGACCTGGGCGTGCGGACGATGATGTGGGGCGATGTGCTCTACGAGCGCCGTGATGAGGTCGCCTCCGAGCCATTGTGGAGCCAGGTGCCGCGCGACATCGCCGTCGTGGCGTGGAAATACGAAGACATCCGGGACTATCCGGAGGTGGCCTACTTCCGGCAGATGGGCTTTCCGGTGCTGGCCGCGGTCTGGTTCCGCACACACAACAACTTCCACATGAGCCGCGCCGCAAGAGTCGCTGGCGCGCTAGGCATGGTACGTACCACTTGGAATGGATTCTTTCAGAACCGTGCCGCGCTGACGCGCTCCTTTCAGCAGTTCTACACGTACTTCACCGCGGCGACATACTTCTGGACGAGCGGGCGGCCGCAGCCGGATGCGCTGCCGTCTGAAGCGTCGCTGGCTCGGCGTTTTGCTGACGCGTGGATGCCCAAGCCGTATCGTTCCCAACCGGCCCCGGGCGTGCTGGTGGATCTGAGGCGCGCTGTCACCCAGCGTCATATCGATGACGACGGAATGGGCTGGCAGGGGAAAGGAACGGAGTACGATCTGCGGGCGGTCCAGCCTGGCAGATCGCGCTTCAACGGCGTGCAGTTTGAGATCCTCGACCCCACCCAGAGCGGGAAGAGTGTCGTGATGCTAAAAGGGGAGCGTGATGTGGCTGAAGCAATGCCCGAACGTGTCTCGGTCGCGGTCGGCCGGCGCGCAGGTTGCGTCGCCGTGCTCCATGCTACGCTCGACCGCGCGACCACCTTCGGGGATGTCGTCGGTCGCTATGAATTTGCGCTCGGCGATGGCGCCCGGGTGACGCAGAATCTTCTCTATGGCCAGAACATCAGCAGCTGGCTCGCGGACCTGGAAAGAGGAATCCCCTCGATTGAACAGGAAATCGCGTGGACGGGG
>JAHZOA010000251.1 GCA_020028455.1 Armatimonadota bacterium
AAAGTGGGGACCAGTGGGGAGCATGTTCAAAGGAGAGCATCACTACTCCCTGGACGAGAAGGGGCGGATCGTAGTGCCGCCCACATTCCGGCGGGCACTCGGGAACGCCGTCGTAGTGACGCGTGGTCTCGATGAATGCGTCGCAGTGTACGCGCCTGCCGAATGGGCTAAGAACGAAAAGAAGCTGCGGTCGCAGGCGGTCAGCCGGCGCGACATCGTGCGCTTTATGCTGGCCAGCGCGGAAGACGCTGACATCGATGGGCAGGGGAGGCTAACGCTCCCCGCTCATCTCCGTCAGTACGCGAAGATCGACCGCGAGGCGGTTGTGATCGGTGTCGGGACCAGGCTCGAGATTTGGAGCCTGGTGAACTGGCAGAAATATATCGAGCGTGTGCAGTCTCAAGCATCAGAGCTGGCGAGTGAGTTGCAAGATCTGAGTTTGTAATATCGGCCACGTACCGGTTCTGCTTGAAGAAACGATACGTTGGTTGAGCCCGAAGCCTGGCGGCGTGTATGTTGACGCGACGCTCGGCGGCGGGGGACACGCCGAGGCGATTCTGGAGCGAATCATACCCGGCGGGCGGTTGATCGGCATAGACCGGGATGACGACGCGACAGCCGAAGCGTCCCGGAGGCTCCAGCGATTCGGCGAGGCGGCAGTGATCGTCCGTGAAAACTTCACGGCGATCAAAGAGGTCCTCCATTCTCTGGGCCTCTCACAGGTCGACGGCATCCTCTTCGACCTGGGCGCATCGTCAATGCAATTCGAAAATGCGGACCGCGGGTTCTCGTTTGCGGCCGCGGGCCCGCTGGACATGCGGATGGACAGGCGGCAGCCAGTAACGGCGGCCGAGATCGTCAACAGACGACCAGAGGAGGAACTGGCAGGACTCATCTGGCGCTACGGTGAGGAACGGTGGTCCCGGCGGATTGCGCGCGCGATTGTGCGGGCAAGACCGCTGTCGACCACAACGGCACTGGCTGAGGTCGTCGCCGGCGCAATTCCGCGACGGTCCTGGCCACGGGGAATCCACCCCGCGACACGGACATTTCAAGCGCTACGGATCGCAGTAAACGACGAACTACGGAACCTTGAAAACGCCATACCAGATGCGGCGGAGGCTCTCCGGGAGGCAGGTCGACTCTGCGCCATTACCTTCCACTCCCTGGAGGATCGAACGGTCAAACACACCTTCCTGCGCCTCTCCCGTGGGTGCACCTCGCCACCCGGGACCTCCGCCAGCAGTTCTCAGGAGAGACGGTGGCTACGAATTCTCACCAGGAAACCGATCACGCCGTCTCCCGAAGAGATCGCACGAAATCCGCGCGCACGAAGCGCCAAGCTGCGCGCAGCAGAACGAATCAACGAGGTGGAGCAGTAGGCTCTGAGTACTCCAATTGAATACAGGGCTGGGGCGGGATCGTCGCTGACCTTCGGTCTTCGCACCTTCACTCATACCCCGAAGAAATCCCCTCCACACCACATCGGAGCACCTCCGGCAACCGGGGTCCGGCGTCCCGCCCCACTACTTTGGAAAACGTTGAAGGTTGAAGGTTGTAGGGTGACAATGATGCTCGCTGTCGCGAACACAAGAAGCTTTGCGCCTCCGCTCTCACAGCGGGCGCCTTCTCGCCGGCGGGCGACCCGGCGGAATCCTGTGACCCGCGCACTGATTGTGGCCGCGGTCGTGTTTCTGCCGGCCATCATCTATGTGTCGCAGCGCACTGACGCCGCGCGGAGCGGATACGCGATTCTGCGCCTTCGGGACGAGGTCTCATCGCTCCAAACCGACAATGCCCGTCTGCTCGCGACCGTCACCACACTGAAGTCCCCTGATCGGATCGAGCAGATCGCCGTCCACGAGCTTGGGATGGTTGCGCCAAGGCAGCAACAGCTGTCGGCTCTCTCTCTGCCGCAACTGGGACTGGCGTCTCACGAGATTCCAACCCCCTCTGTGTTCCAGCGCTTTGCATCTTGGTTGGCGGGAGAAGCTGAAGCCCACGAGTCACGGTAACGAGGCCCTTCGACTCGCTGCGCTTGCTCAGGGCACTCGCCTCGCCGCGGTTGATCTCCAACTGGTCGCAGACCACGAGCGAGCCGCGTGAGCGGCGAGTCGAGTGGCTCGCAGGCGAAGCGGAGGCGCGCGAAGCGCGCTGACGCTTCCTCCTCACCCTTAGATTTCCTCATCCAGCGGAACCCGCGAAGGCGTCCGGCCGAGCCACCCGTCGATGTGCGCCAGCAGATGCGCCGTCGAATCTCGGTCCTGCTGGTCGTCTTAGTGCTGGCGCTTGGGACGCTGCTCGCGCGCGTGGCGCAGATCCAGGCGCTTCAAGGTCAGAGGCTACAAGCTCTCGCGTACCGCCAGCAGGTCGCGACCATTCCCTTGGAACCGCTCCGTGGTCGGATCCTCGACCGCCGGGGCCGTCCACTCGCCGTCAACCTGAAAGCAACATCGGTCTACGCCGTCCCGACCGCCATTCGGGATCGATCTGCCTTCGCCCGTGCCGTCGGGCCTGTGCTCGATCTCTCCCCGCACGAGATCCGAGCGCGACTTCGGGGGGGACGTCACTTCGTCTGGCTTGCGCGGAAGGTCGACGCGAGCGTGGTCGATCGTCTCGCCTCGATG
>JAHZOA010000094.1 GCA_020028455.1 Armatimonadota bacterium
CTGTGGCAGGACGTCCCGGAAGTCGCGATTTCGCCCAGCGCTTCGTCGGCGAAACCTTGGATCTCCTGGGCAGGCCGGAGCGACTGGAGCGTATGAGGGCAGCCGCACGTCAGTACGCCCTTGCGATCCACCCGTGGGATCGCGTGGTTCACAAGTGGGACGAGACACTGAAGGACCTGGCAGGTACTCGTGGCCAGGAATAGTAATCGCCGACTCGTGGCACCCGAGTGGAGGCAATAGATGGATAGATTCCAGGAGATGCATGACAGCTGAGCACGGGTCTCTAACCGTAGGTGTGATCGGGTTGGGACATGTCGGGCTCCCGACAGCGCTTGGACTGGCGGAGGCAGGGTGGCATGTTCTTGGGGCCGACGACGATCAGGCGAGGGTCGGGAAGCTTGCGCGAGGAGCAGCACCCTTCTACGAGCCCGGGCTCGGAGAGCTCCTAGGGCGCAAGCTGGCCGATGGTCATTTCCGAGTTATGGCCCGCCCAGCAGACGCCGTCGCGGAGAGCGATGTGTTGTTCGTGTGCGTGAGCACGCCTCCGCGCGAGGATGGCACGATTGACCTCTCGCACGTAAAACAGGTCGCCGAACTGGTCGGCCGGCACGCCAACGGCTACAAAGTTGTCGTGGAGAAAAGCACCACCCCCGTGCGCACGGCGGATTTGATCATCCAGACGGTGCAGCAGTTGAGCGACCATCGGATGGATGTCGTGGTGAATCCGGAGTTCTTGCGCGAGGGGCGCGCCGTGCATGACGTGTTGCATCCTGACCGGATTATCCTCGGTGTTGAATCGGACCGCGCTCGGGCGACGATGGAGCGGTTGTACCGTCCGATCCTGGACCGCTTGCCCGCCCCCGGCGAGTGCGCGGAGTGCGAGCGGATCGGGCGGCGCCATGCGGCCGGCGAGCGGCTGCTGATCACCGACCGCACGACGGCCGAGCTGATCAAGCATACGGCGAATGCGCTACTTGCGACCCGCATCTCCTTCATCAATATGATCGCAGACTTTTGCGAAACGACGGGAGCTGATGTTGCGCAAGTGGCCCGCGGCATAGGTCTAGATCCACGGATCGGCCCGCACTTCCTCCATGCCGGCATCGGGTATGGCGGGTCGTGCCTGCCGAAAGATGTGCGATCCTTCATCCGCATGGCGGAAGCCCAAGGCGTGGACGTATCGCTGCTTCGCGCCGTCGCAGAGATCAATGAACGCCGGATCGAGCGCTTCGTCGACAAGCTCCGCCAGACCCTGGGGCCCCTCAGCGGAAAGACAATCGGCGTGTGGGGACTCGCATTCAAACCCGGAACGGACGACGTCCGTGACGCACCGAGCCTGAAGGTGATCAGCAGACTCCTAGCAGAAGGCGCGACGGTGCGGGTGCACGATCCACAGGCCATGGACAACGCGCGGCAGCTCCTTCCTCAGGATTCCCGCCGGGTCGAGTACTGCGCATCACCCTACGAGGCTGCCACTGGTGCGCATGCCGTCCTGCTTCTCACAGAATGGGACGAGTACCGTGCCCTCGATTGGACCCGTCTGCGCCGCGTGATGGCGTCACCCGTGGTCATTGACGGCCGCAACCTCTTTGACCCTCTCGACGTCCGGGCCGCCGGGTTTGAATACATCGGCATCGGTCGTCCATAGGCGCTGCACATCAACCCGCCATGCGCATCCTTCTCACGGGCTGTGCGGGGTTCATCGGATGGAAGGTCTGCGAGCACCTGCTGGACGCCGGGCACCAGGTGACCGGTGTAGACAATCTGCATCCGGCCTATGACGTGCGGTTGAAGAGGTGGCGGCTCCAGGAACTGCACCGGCGTGAGCTCGAGTTCCGGCAAATCGATATCCGCGACCGCGAGGCCATCCAGACATTGTTTGCCCGTAGTGCCCCATCCTACGACGCCGTGATTAACCTGGCGGCACGCGCGGGGGTGCGGCAGAGCATGGTGGATCCGTGGGGGTACTTTGAGACGAACGTCATCGGCACCCTGAACTTGCTGGATGCCTGTCGAGTGTCAGGTGTACCGAAGTTTGTGCTTGCCTCCTCCTCCAGCGTGTACGGAGGCGCGGCCAGACCGTTTCACGAGGATCAGCCGACGGATCAGCCTCGGTCCCCGTATGCCGCATCCAAGAAATCGGCAGAGACGTTGTGTCATGCTTATCATGTGCTGTACGGCATCGACGTGACGGTCTTGCGATATTTCACTGTCTACGGACCCGCAAGCCGGCCCGACATGGGCATCTTCCGGTTCATCCGGTGGATCGCAGAAGGCGAGCCGGTCGTGCTTTACGGCGACGGAACTCAGGAACGGGATTTCACGTTTGTCGATGACGTGGCCCGAGGAACCGTGGCCGCCCTGAGACCCTCGGGCTTGGCGACCATTAACCTCGGCAGCGACCGGCCGGTGGCGATCGCTACGATTCTCTCCATGTTGGAACGCCTGCTGCAGCGTCGAGCGGAGATCGAGCGGCGACCTCTACACCCGGCGGACGTCCCCGCCACCTGGGCAGACATCAGCCAAGCACGCCGGATCCTCGGATGGGAACCCAAGACTACTCTCGAAGACGGATTAACCTTAGCAGTGCGGTGGTACATGGATCAGCGTACGTGGGCCGCATCCATTGACCTCGGTGATTGACCATCATCTCTCTCCAGCTAGCCGGGTGAGCAGTTCGCTCCATTGAGCGGCGACACGATCCCAGGTGAACTGCGTGAGCATCCTCTCCCTGGCCGCGGCCCCCATGCGCGCTCGTCTTGCCCGATCCCGCAGTAAACTCACGACTGTCTCGGCGAATCGGGCGATGTAAGCTGGCGAACCGACAGTGCCATCGATCAGCACACCGGTCACCCCGTCTTGTACTGTCTCGCGCAAAGCGTAGCGTCCGGTCGTGACTACCGGGACGCCGGCCGCCTGCGCTTCCATCGCGGCGATGCAGGACGTTTCCGGGAAGTCGGTCGGGTAGAGCCAGAGATCGAACAGCGCGAGGTCGCGTGCCAGCTCAGGCTGCCGCAGGCCTCCCCGAAAGATCACTCGACGGTGTGCGCCCGTTTGCAGTGATCGATATCTGCCCAGCGGCTGGTAACTGAAGACATGGAGCTCAACCTCCGGGATGGATCGCCAGATCAGCGGCATGATCTGCTCGACGAGCAACGGCAATCCTCGCTCAGGAACGGAGGTGTACACGACACGGAGACCTACGTCACGCGGCGTGCCGTGGTGGGAAAAGAAGGCGGGTTCGATCGCGTTGCCGATTGCGTGCACGGCATGATCCGGCCAGCCGGCATAGCGGACGAAGCACCCGCGAAGCCACTCGCTGACCGCCACGATCATCGGAGCCCGGCGTCCGAAGAGCGGATACGCAAGACGCCAGCCAGCGGTAAGAACCGCCCGCCGGGTACCGTTGGGCAACTCAGGGTAGATGCCGATATGGTCGTGGGCCCACAGTACTCGAATTTTGCCAGGAAGCCTACGCAGGACGTGAGGCAATTGACGGAATACAACCACGACATCCGGGTCGTCTCTCCGCCAGGTCTCATCTTCTACATTAAGGTAGGCAACATTGTCGTACGAACCCGCCCTGTCGTGTGGATGCGCGGCGACGACGACCGACCAGCCGGCTGCGGCCAGCCCGCGAGTCACGCGCACCAGCGCGGTCTCACTTCCGCCGAGGGGACGTGTGTCCAGGTCTCGGGGGACGAACGGGCGGGTGAGGTCGGCGTAGAACAGAACTCGGTGATTCCGGATCATGCCGTCGGCGATCGAGCAAGGTCGGAAGACGCCAGCCCGATTCCGGCGAGGACGGGCCCGCTGACGTGCATCGTAAACAGTGGGTCGTCAAAGATTCCCATCACGAGGTATGCGATTAGGCCGGCGACAAACGACCAGCGCCAGATTTCCATGCGGCGCTTCCATAGCCGGACCGGCCAGGAGAACAGCCACGCGAAGAGGAGAAGGGCGGCGGGGATCCCCCATTCCGCCATCATGCGAAGGTAGATGTTGTGGGGCCCTAACCCCAGTCGAAGATCAGGGTCGCCTGCCATGTATCGCGTATTAGCTTTGAGGAAGTGAAATGGCCCCACCCCGATCCATGGGTGGTCTGCGGCCATCTGCAGCGCGCTCCCCCACACCTTAAGCCGTTGTTCTTCAGCTGCAATATCCTTGATCTGAATAAACGAGGTCCAGATCTCGGGTCGGAAGTAGATTGTCACTGCGGTGATCAGGATCACCAGCATTACCAGCAGGCTACCTGCTTGTCCCGTGGAGAGCAGAAGGGTCAGGGTACCAGCCAGTGCCCCCCACGCTGCGCTTCTGACTCCTATCACGAGGGCGGTGGCCAGCGCGATCGCAGAAATAGCCACCGCCTCAGCCCGTTCTAAGGCACTGCCGTGTTGATGCAACCTTCCGAGCGCGAGCACCGCGCCGAAGACCAGCAGCGGACCGAGGCCGTTTGCGCCCAGACCGAAGACGGCGACCGGATCGTGAGGCACGGCGATCGGAATGGTCAATGGGCCGGCGCTGAACTGCAGGGTAAACGGTCTGAAGACCCAGGCTGCCGCGGCGACGAGCGCGACGATGCCGATCCCGCGCTGAAGGTCTCGCCAGAACCGTCTCGGATGATCCACAGCTATCCACCCGACCAGCCAGGCGATGAAGAGCACCAACATGCCAGCAAGTCCCTGCATTGCCGCGCGCTGCGAGTCGGCGAGGAGGGCTGAGATCAGGCCCAACGCTCCCAAGAGCGCAAACACGCCGAGCGTCCATGATGCTCGCCAGACCTGGCCGAGTTTCCCGCGGTGGCGGATCAGCAGCACGATGGTCACGGCGCCCGCGATCGGCGGCGAGATGACGATCGCGTATGCGAGCAGTCGCTCTAAGATCAGCTGGAACCGGCTATGCACGGGAGCGCGCGAGCTCGGATTTGAGGAATTCGGCATAGCGCCAGTTGAGCGCCATCCGCAGAATCACATGGGCAACGCTGCGCAGCCCCCAGCGTTGAAACCGGCGGGCGATGTTCAAAGCTGTTGAGGGTGTGAGCATGCCCCCTGCTGCGAGCAACCAATACACGGCGCGATGCGCCGGTGTGGCCTGGACCAGGAGGCGGGTCTCTGCCAGCGGGTGTTTATCCAGGAAGTGCGCAGCGCTCCTGGCCCTCTCCGCTTCCTTGTGGAGCAACATCTCCAGCGCGTCTTCCTCAATCTCAGGTTGGAAGTGGAACGCAATCGCCTCGGGACGAAAGACGCGCCTGATCCCCGCTCGCTTCAGCCGCAGGCCCAGCTCAAAGTCCTCCCAGCCGTATCCAGGAAAGGACTCGTCGAATCCCCCCGCCTCGAGCAGCGTGGACTTCTCCAGGCTTGCATTGGCCGTGTCCAGAAACGCCGGGGAGCCCAATACGGACGGAAGTGGACGGGTCAAATCGTCATCCATGTCGTGGACGAGGATGACCGGCCCCCGGCAGAGGATGCTGGGGCCGTGCCTGCGGTGCGTGTCGAGATGCCAGTGGAGAAAGTCGGGCCGCACGGCCACGTCGCTGTCGGTGAAGACGATCAGGGGCGCTCGGGCCGCGGCGACCCCGGCGTTTCTCGCCGCACTCCGTCCGCGATTCGTGGTTAGATGAAGCGGCGTCACCCGTGGCTGGAATTCTTCGATCACCTCGCGCGTGCGATCTGTCGATCCGTCGTCGACGACAATGATCTCGTATGTCGCGGAGTTCAGCGTCTGGCCCGCCATGGACCGCAGGCAGTGGCGCAGCAGACCGGCTTGGTTGTACGTCGGGATGACAACCGAGAGCTCCATCAGGACCCTACGTCACTTCTTCAAGCTGCAGCCGCGCCAATCTGGAATATACTCCGCCCGACCCGACGAGCTCGTCGTGCCGTCCCTGCTCCACGATGCGTCCACCGTCGAGCACGACGATGCGGTCGGCCTTTCGCACCGTGGCCAGGCGATGCGCGATGACAAAGGTCGTCCTCCCCTCCATCAGGCGATCCAGCGCTTCCTGCACCAGGCGCTCAGACTCCGCGTCAAGCGCCGAGGTGGCTTCATCGAGGACGACAACACGAGGATCGTTGATCACCGCTCTCGCGATTGCCAGTCGCTGGCGCTGCCCTCCTGAGAGCTGCACCCCATCTTCGCTCAGCGCGGTGTCATAGCCCGCGGGGAGGGAAGTGATGAATTCGTGCGCGTTCGCCACGCGCGCGGCCGCCATGATTTCCTCCCGGGTCGCCTCGGGTCGGGCATAAGCAATGTTGTCCGCGATGTTGCCTACGAAGAGCACGGTTTCCTGAGGAACGAGGCCAATCTGCCGCCGGAGCGATCGCAGCCGCACCGTCCGCAAGTCGTACCCGTCGATGGTGACAGTGCCGCTGGTGGGATCGTAAAAGCGCAAAATCAGGTTGATGATCGTGGTTTTCCCCGCGCCACTGGGTCCGACCAGTGCGACGCGCTCTCCGGGGTGAACCATCAGCGTAATGTCGTTGAGCACGCGGTGCGGCGGCTCATAGGAGAACGATACGCGGCGGAATGCCACCTCTCCAGAGATATGCGGGAGATCGACCGCTGTGGGGAGGTCCCCCACGGCTTCCGGGACGTTCATGACTTCACTGATCCGGTCCAGTGCGGCGAGGCCCTGCCGCGCCGCTCCGTAGAACCTGGAGATGGTCATCGCGGGCTCAATCGTCAAGGCAGCATACACCAAAAAGGCGATGAGCGTGCCCGCAGTCATCGTGCCTCCGGCGACCAACCGCCCGCCTTGCCACACGACGGCCACCAGGCCGAGCGCCGTCAGGAGACTGACGCGCGCGCCGCTGAACGTCTGTCGGAGCAGCGACGCGAGATCGGCGATCTGCGCCTGGGCGCGCAAGGAGATTCGCTGGATCTCGTGGCCGAAGACCCGGGCCGCGCCCAAGAGCACCGGGATGACGATCAGGGTGAACAGCGCCAGTCGCCAGTCAAGGACAAACAGCATGACCAGAATCCCGACGAGGAACAGGGCGTTTCCCACGAACTCCATGAGCCCCGTCAGCAACGTGGTTTGGATGAGCGACGTATCCTGCACCATCCGAGAGATCAGATCTCCACTGGTCCACCGCTCGAAGCGG
>JAHZOA010000017.1 GCA_020028455.1 Armatimonadota bacterium
CGCGTGACCAGGAATGCCGACAGCCCGCTATGGTCTCGCGCGCGTTGCTTGCCCGAATCAGTCCAGGCGAACACGAGGAAGTGGTCGGCCACGTCGGCCAGCGACATCCACGTCTTCTCTCCGCTCAGCACGTACTGACGGCCGTCGCGGACGGCGGTGGCGCGAATGCCAACCGCGTCACTGCCGGCCACAGGTTCGGTGAGCCCGTAGGCGGCCAGCGCGTCGCCCCGCGCCTGCGGGGTGAGAAATTTTCGCCGTTGCTCATCGGTGCCCCAGGCCAGAATGCTGAGGCTATTGAGACCCAGGTGAACCGACATGATGACCCGCATGAACGTGTCGACGTACTCGAGTTCCTCGCAGGCCAGACCGAGGCTAATGTAATCCATGCCGGCGCCGCCGTATTGCTCGGGCACACACAGGCCGAGGATGCCGAGCTCGCCCATTTTCTTAACCACCGAGCGGTCGAACTGCTGCGCGCGATCCAGCTCGCGAATCCGCGGCGCAACCTCTGTTTGCGCAAACTCCCGCACCATTCGCTGCGCGGCCAGCTGATGCTCTTCCAGGGTGAAATCCACGGCTCAGCGTCCGGCGCCCGTCGAGCGTGTCGCGTTCCCGCGTTCCCGCGTTCCCGCGTTCCCGTCTGCTGTCAACATCCGCTTCCCCAGCAGCGCATAGAACTTCGCTGCGGTGATGACGTCGTCGAGGTCCACGTATTCGTCCGGAGTATGCGCGACCTCGGGCGAGCCCGGCCCGAAGATGATGGTCGGAACACCACGTTCAGCGAAGAAGCGCCCGTCACTGGCCTGAGGATAGCCCACCACATCGGAGGGGATCTGAAGCTCACGCGCTACCACCTGCGCCAGGCGGACGATGTGGGCATCCAAGGGCGTTTCGATGGGCGGACCGCTTTGCACGACCTCCACATCCGACTGCAGGGTGGGATCGTCCTTCTCGAGTCCCGCCAGCACACGCTCAATCTCTGCCACGGCCTCGGGGATGCTCTCGCCCGGCAGCGTGCGCCGGTCGATCGTTGCCTCGCACCAGTCGGCGACCACGTTCGTCGCGATCCCGCCTCGGATCGTGCCCATGCTGAGCGACGGCGGCGGCACGAGCGGATGGGACATCCCTTTCAACCGGTTCCCGATCTGCTGCTCGATGGCACCCAGCACACGGATCATGTGCGAGATCGCATTGCTGCCTTCCCATGGGGTGCTCGCATGCGCGGCGCGACCGTGCGTGGTGATACGAAGCCAGACCACGCCTTTCTCCGCGACCGCCAGCCGGTTGTGCGTGATCTCACCCACGACCACGTGATTGGGCCGCAGCAGGCCACGATCGACCAAGAACTCGGTGCCTTTTACGCCGCCCACCTCTTCGTCGCTGACCGCGGCGAAGCTCAGCGTTCCCGCGAGCGGCAGCACCATCGTCAGCGCTTCAATCGCCGCGATCATCCCGATCAGCGACGCTTTCGCGTCCGCCGACCCCCTGCCGTACATGCGCGCGCTCACGATCTCACCCGAGAACGGATCGCGTCGCCAAGCGCGCCGGTCACCGGGTGGCACCGTATCCATGTGCGACGTAAAGAGCACCTCAGGTGAACCCGTCCCAATCCTGGCGATGATATTTGGCTTGCGCGGTTCATCGGCGAGGATCTGGAAATCGAGGCTGCGCTCACGCAGGTGCGCGGCAAGCAGATCGGCCACGCGACGCGTATCGCCGGGCGGATTCGAACTCTCTGTGCGCACCGCACTCGCCAGCAGGCCGACGATGGACGCGCGGCTGCTATCGATCTGGTCGAGGATGGCCTGGTCGGACACGGCAAGGTCCAAGGTTTAAGGTATAAGGTTTACGGACTACACAAGATCAGAAGGGAAGAGGGTGTGACCTCTTCCCTTCCGCTTATCTCTGCCTGTTTGGTTTTCCTTTTACCTTATACCTTATACCTCTTACCTTGCTGGAAGAGCAAGATACTGCCGCACCACGCGGACCGCCGTACCCAACGGCTTGTCCTGTCCGGCTTCCATGTCTGCCGTGGTGAGCGCGGTCGGCATGTCGGGCTCGACACCTGCGCCCTCGAGTCGCACGCCCAGCCCTGACGCCAGACGGAATGTCGTCACGCTGAGCGCCGATCCGTCGGTAAGATCGAGCAACAGGCTCGCCTCGACCGCCCCGGCCGTCTTCTCTCCGATCAACTGACCGCGGCGATGTTCCTTGATTGCCATCGCCAGCAGCTCAGCCGCGGAGGCGCTGTTCTCGTCGATCAAGACCACCATCGGCACGGATGCCGGCAGCAGCGCAGGCCCGACTGTACGAAAGACGCGCGTGGTGCCGCCCTTTCGTATCTCGGTATACACAGGGAGACCTGACGGCATGAGCGCGTTCAGCACGCTGTTGAGTTCTGTGAGATATCCTCCGCTGTTCCCGCGGAGGTCGAGCACCAGGGCCCGCATTCCCTGACCCTGCATCTGGGTGACCACGCCACGGAAGTCTCGACCGGTCCGTTCCACGAACTGATAGAGCTTGATGTACCCGACACCGCCTTCAAAGATCTCGCTCTTCAAGATCGACGGAATCGAGATCGACGCGCGTGTCACGGCCAGCACCACCGGATCTGTGACACCCGGCCGCTGCAGGGTGAGCGTGACCTGTGTTCCCGCGGGACCGCGGACCATGCCGGACACCTGATCGACCTGCATGCCTGCGGTCGAAACGTCGTTGATCCTCACGATGCGATCGAATTCTTTGATTCCGGCAGCCTCGGCGGGTCCACCGGGTATTGTTGTCACCACGAAGAACTTGCCGTCGCGCGGTCCCAGGATGATGCCGATCCCTGAGAAGCCGGCCTGCCCACGCTGCCGCTGGCGCCGCTCCGCGTTTTGCTGCGGCGTCAGGAAGCCCGTGTGTGAGTCTTTGAAACTTTCGGTCATTCCGCGGACCGCGGCGTGGGCCAGCTGGGTGTCCGAGATGCTGCTCTGGCCCGCGCTTACGGCGCTCATGAATCGCTCGACAAAAATGCGCCTGGCCTCAGCCTCGGAGACGTCGGCCGAGATATCAGAGAGGGTCGCAGTGACCCCTCCCGTGGAGAGCTGCGCCCGGACTCCCGCCAGGGCTGCGTTGAGCATCTTCACCGGGTCGATAGGATCGACGTAATACTGCTGCAGCACTCCCAGTGCTTCGAAGACGAGGGATTGGTCGGCGGCCAGGGCGGGCAGCCCGGTCGCCAGCGGCGACAGCACGGCGACCATGATGAGCACGCCGAGAATTTCTCTCCAGCGGTGAGATCGGATGAGATTCATGCCCTCTCCCCTATATGACGGGCTGGAATGGAAACAGCCGCAGGATCCAGGTGTTGAGCCTAAACACCAGGTCGAACATCAACGCGGCCCCCATGACAACCAGAAACGCTCCACTCACCGCTTCGATCGCCCTGCCGTGCCGCCTGAACCACCCAAGGGCGTCAAAAGCCGTAGAGAGCAACCCTGCTGCCACGAGAAACGGGACCCCGAGCCCCAACGAATACGAGAACAGCAATAGCGCTCCATCGCTTGCTCGCGCGGCTGTCGCGGCGAGTGTCAGGATGGCCGCGAGCACCGGACCGACGCAGGGCGTCCAGGCAAACGCGAACGCCATGCCGACGGGAAATGCGCCCCGGCGGCCCACGTGAAATCGCCGTTCGCGGTAGAGTGCGGGAATCTTCAACACGCCGAGCACGGACAGCCCGAGTACGATGATGACCGCGCCGCCGACGCGACTCAACCACTGCCGGTTGCTGAGGATGAAATTGCCAGCGATGGTGGCCGAGGCGCCCATGGCGGTGAAGACCGCTGAGAACCCGAGCACGAAGAGCAGCGTCGACAGCCACACACGGCCGAGATGACGACGGCGCTCTTCGGGATTCATCTCACTGAGGGACAGACCCGAGACGAACGACACATAGCCCGGGATAAGCGGCACAATGCACGGGGAAGCAAACCCGAGCATGCCGGCAGCGAACGCGAGAATCAGATTCACTTCTGGCATTTCGCTCTCGAACTCCGGGAATGGAGATTAGAGATGCACCGCAGCATCCCTGCCAGTGACCTCATGCCCCAAATGGACGCGTCCTAGAATAACTTTCACTACCTAGATGGTCGACCCGCGTCGAGGGTTTATCTCGGGTCATTTGAGGAGCCGGGAGAGGCGCCGGTCGGCGTAGACTTTCCCACCGGTCTGGCAGAATGGGCAATAATACGTCTCCTTCTCGGCGTATAGAACCTGGGCGATCTTCGTCCCGCATCGAGGGCACGGTTCGCCGCCATGCCGGTGCACACGAAGTAACTGCAGGGGTTCCTTCGTCGGCAGATTGCCCGTAAACGCCTGACGGTGTTCTTGAAGTCCTCGGATCAGCGTTGCGCGAATGCCCTGATAGAGGGTTGCGATTTCCTCGGGCGCGAGCTTCGACGCACGTACAAACGGGGAGAGCCGCGCCGCCCAGAGGATTTCGTCCGAAAAGGCGTTTCCGATACCGGTGATGTACCGCTGCAGCGTCAGGAAATGCTTGAGTTGCCCTGCATCCTGCGCCAGCATGTCTTTTAACCGCTCCGGCGTAAACTCGTCGCTGAGTGGATCGAGACCGAGACCCTGCAGTGGTTCTCGTTCGAACATCCCCTCGGCCGGCAGGACGTACAGCGCAGCGCGCTTCTTCGGGCCGATCTCGACGAATCGGAGCTCCTGGTCATCGTCGAGCATCATGATGAGCGCGACGTCCTTTGATGGACGCGGCGAGCGTTGGCCGCTCACCCGGGCGGGCGCCACCTGCAACCGTCCATTCCGCATCAGATGAAACGCGACCGAGAGGCCGCCATCCAGATCAAGGAGGATGAGTTTGCCGGCGCGGCGCACCCTCTCAATGGCACGTCCCTGCGTCTCGCTGAGCGGCGGTTCGACTGTCTTCAGAACTGAGGGACTCGCGAGGTGGACGTGACGGATCGTGCGTCCCGTCATCCGGGGCGCGAGGTTCTCAACGAGGACCTGGATGAATGGCAGCTCAGGCAAGACAGAGGCCTACAGAGAGGGGAAAAGACTCACGGAAGGAGGTGATCCTCATGATTTTCCTGTTGCTGTTGATCGCCCTGTTCCTGCTTGCGGCCAGATGATTCGGGCTCTTGACCATACATCTCCTCGGAGAGAAACGGGGCCAGCGCGGCGAGGAGCGCCTGCTCCAGCGCCGCCTGCCGGTCCACGAGCCTGCGTGTAAGCAGTCCAATCACACCGAGCGCCTCGTGCGCTTCTTGCTGTCCCAGAAACCTGTCGACGATCGCACCGACCGGCTCACGTGAGAGCGCGCGCCTTGCGATCCAGTCGGGAAGGCGCAATCGCATTCCGCAGCCCAGACCCTCTCGACCCTGCCGGTCGACGATCGCTACCCAGGCGCACATCCACACACCGTGGGTGTCCGGATGAACGCCCCCTTCGATGCCCACCCCGAGATCGGCGTGGGCGATCTTGCGGCTCGCGCGCGCGCGATGAAGCGCGCCCGCGATCGTCTCTCCATCGCTGACCGGTTGATCGGAAACCAATGACTCCACGGGCACGGCCTGAACTTCGGCCTTCGGGTCAATGCGGGCGAAGACCGCCCGTGTGGCCCGAAGCTTTGAATCGCTCGTTGAACCAACAGCAACCTTCATCAGGTAAGCGTTAATCTTCCTGAACCCTGTTCCTTGATCCCTTATTCCCGTAGTATGGTGTGACTGCGTCAATGAACCCCGTCATCGTTGAGGTTGGCCCCCTCGTCATCCGCTGGTACGGCGTGATGATGGCCCTCATGATCTTGCTGGCGGTCGCCATGGCCTACCGGTATGGGCCGCGCTTAGGCGTTCCCACACCGGAACTCGACCGCCTGACGGTGCCGTTCGTGGTGACCGCGTTCATCGGCGCCCGCGTGGGCTATGTGCTCTCCCATCCGGCCGAGTTCACGAATCCTCTCGAGATCCTGCGCATAGATCACGGCGGGCTGACGTCGCACGGCGCCATCGCCGCGGCGCTCATCCTCCTGTGGCTCACCAGCCGCCGTCGCCATCTATCGTTTTGGAGCCTCGCGGATACTACCGCATGGGCGGTTCCTCTGGGAAACATCCTCGTCCGCTTTGGCAACTTCATGAACGGCGAGCTCTACGGGGACGTGACTCAGGTTCCCTGGGCGGTCACGTTCCCTGGTGCCGCCGGTCCTCGTCATCCGCTGCAGCTCTACGAGATGGTCTTCGGGACCCTCGTACTGTTGATAGGATTCCGGGTCGCGAACCGCCGCCGCTTTCCGGGCGAAGTATTTTGGACGATTGTCCTCCTTAGTTCAATCGGACGGATTCTGCTGGATTTGCTCCGATCTGAGGAGCGTGTGTTCTGGGTTCTCACGCTTGGCCACATCCCCGCCGTGATCTTGCTCATTGGAGGGATCTGGTTTCTGGTAACCCGCCAGAAGCGAGGCGATACCCGACGCCCGATGCCCGAGGCCCGCTAGTCAGCCATTGCGGTACTGCACCCCAAACCCGCCGCGGGGAAGTCTCCAATCGATGTTCTGGTAAGGACATCCTGTCAGGCACGAGGTACACTCCACGCAGTTTTCGTATGAGACGGCGATCTTCTCGCCGTCCCAGTTGTACACGTTGGCCGGGCAGAACGTCGTGCACGGACGGCCCCATTGCGCTCCACACTGATTCACGCATGGCTCGTTGCTGCGAATCGTAATGTGGGTCTGCTTATCGTGCTTGTACGTGAGAAGAAATAGCTTCTCCTCAATCTTCATTGGCTATCCTGACCTCCACTCTCGCCCACCCCCTCATCGGATCACCTTCCACGTCTGGTACCCGTCTTTGAGCAGCTGCCACAGAGAGCGCCGGGCCGTCAGATCTCTCCAAATCTTCTTCTGTTTCTCGCGCTTTGACATGCCGTCGACCGTCAGCATCTCGTGCACCGCATGATTCACCAAATCCGGATAGATTCCCAGCAGGTCGGAGTGGCGATCGATGAACTCGGGCAGGTGCTGGTACTTTTGCAGGTCCTTCAACACAAAGCTGTGCTGTAATTTCTCACGGTAGGCCGACAGCGATTGCGCGGAGAAGTCGCCCTTCGCCTTCGCCTCGATCACTGTCTCCGCGGCCAGGCGCCCCGCGGTGATCGCAAGGTTGCTGCCCTCACGGTGCAACCCATTCACCATCATCGCCGCATCACCCGCGATCAACGCGCCGTCTGTATAGAGTTTGGGCATGGCCTTGTAGCCGCCCTCGGGAATGGCATGCGCCAGATACTCCACGACCTGCCCGCCCGCGATCAACGGACGCACGAGCGGATGCTGTTTCACCCGCTCCAGGAGCGCATACGGCGTAATCTTCGTCTTCATGAAGTGGGACATCAGGGCCCCTGCTCCCACGGAGAGGCTTTCCCGGTTTGTGTAGATGAAGGCGTATCCGCCCATGCCCTGGGTCACCGTGCCGTAGATCTCGATCGTTGCGCCCTCGCCCTCGCTTACATTGAAACGCTCTTGGATCGTCTCCTTGGGCAGCGCAATGATTTCTTTGACGGCCAGCGCCACCTCGTGCGGCTCGATCTCCCGCTGCTGCAGCCCTGCGCGCTTGGCGAGAAAGGAATGCACGCCGTCGCAGATCACCACCACATCGGCGAGCAGGTCCCCATCAGCCCGCCCCGTTCGGACTCCGGCCACCCGCCCATTGTCGAGGATGACGTCTTCCACCACTGTGCCTGTCACAAGGAGCGCGCCCGCTTCTTCCGCTTTGGAGGCGAACCAGCGGTCGAAGGGCGCGCGCAGAACGGTAAACGCGTTCGGGATCTCTCCGTGACTGTTGGCGGTCTTGTGACCGATGCTCACCGCGGAGTCATCGGTCGCGATCCAGAGCCGCTCCTCGACGATGACGCGTTCGATCGGCGCGTGCGTCATGAAATCGGGGATGACGTCGGCGAGCATGCGTCCATACATGACGCCGCCCATTACGTTTTTCGCGCCCGGATAGTCGCCGCGCTCCAGCAACACGACGCCTAGTCCAGCCTTTGCCATCGTGTGCGCCGCGGCGCTGCCGGCGGGGCCGGCGCCGACCACAATCGCGTCGAACTTCTCCGCTTCGCTCACCTAACACCTCAACTGCGGGCTTAGGGCTTTGGGAAGCCCCAAGCCCGGTTACTTTAGAGCGTCCGCGACCTGTTCCAAGAACGTCGTCACAGGCGCCGGGATGATGCCCAGAAGCAGTACGCCGGCCGCCGTCACGATGATCGCCGTACTCACCCAGCGCCCGCCAACGAATTCCACCTCGGGCGATGGCTGACCAATGAACATGGTATATGCCACGCGTAGGTAGTAGTACGCTGACACGACGCTCGTCAGCACCGCCACGATGACCACCGCGACGTACCCCGCGTCCAGCACCGCCGAGAACACATAGAGCTTCGCGAAAAACCCTGCGGTCGGCGGCAATCCGGCGAGGGACGCCATGAACAGGGTCATCGCACCGGCAAGTGCCGGCGACCTCCAGGCAAGGCCGGTGAGATCTGAAATGTCGTCGGCTTCCTCGCCCCGACGGGCCAGTCCCAGGAGGACGCCAAACGCACCGAGCGTCATGAGGGTGTAGACGAGCAGATAGAACACGACCGCTGACGTCCCGGCTCGGTTGGCGGCGATGATACCCGTCAACATAAATCCAGCATGCGCAATGCTTGAATACGCGAGCAGCCGCTTGAGGTTGCTCTGCAGCAGCGCGGCGACGTTCCCCAGCGTCATCGTCATCATGCTGAGTACGGCCAGCGCCGTCCCCCACGGCACGACCGCACCTGGCAACGCCAGCACGAACACGCGAATCATCGCCGCGAACGCCCCCACCTTCGCGATGACCGACATGTACGCGGCGACCGGCAGCGGCGCGCCTTCGTAGACATCGGGCGCCCAGGCGTGAAACGGTACGACCGCCGCCTTGAACGCGAGACCAATCGTCACCAATCCAATCCCGGCAAGCAGGAGCGGCGAACCGGTTCCGGCCGCAGACGCTACGCGGGCGAGACTGGTCGAACCGGCGGCGCCGAAGATCAACGCGAGTCCGTACAGGAAGAACACGGTGCTGAACGCGCCGAGCAAGAAGTACTTCATCCCGGCTTCCTGACTCCTGAGGTCGCCTCGCGCAATGGCGGCGAGGACATACAGCGGAATCGATAAGGTCTCGAGCCCAAGAAACAGCAGCAGCAGATCGGCGCTCGCCGCCATCAGCAGCGCGCCCAACGCGGCCGACAAGAGCAGCGCGTAGTACTCGCCGGTCTCCAGGCGCGTCCGCTCCATGTACGCTCCCGACATCCAGACCGCAAGGATCGCGGTCAGCATCACAATGATTTGGAGTGACTTCGTCAGCGAGTCGCGCACGTACATCCCGCCGAATGCCGCACCGCCGGAGACCACAAAGACCTCGAGCAGCGCCAGCAGGAGCGCGATCCCGCTCACCCACCGCAACAGACGCTGGCGGTCCTGCGGAAGAAAGGCCGCCCACACCATGACCACGGCGACAGCGATGCCCACGGTAATCTCGGGAAGAATAATGCGAAGATCGACCTGCGGCAGTGTCATCGTCGTGACTGGTGTGTCGGGTGTCGGGGTCCCGGGGGAATTCGCGCGGCGAATTTCTGGGGTGGCATTGGTGATTGGACTGCTGTTCGAACGCTGACGTGCCGGAGAAGCGCACGCACGGACGCCTCGCTGCGACTCAGTAGGAAATTGGGATACAGTCCGATGGTGAAGATGAGGATGATCAGCGGCACCAGGGTCACCAGTTCACGGCGCGTGACCTCCACCATGGCGGCCGGCGCCTTCACCCGCACCGGACCCTGCATGACGCGCTGATACATCCACAACAGGTAGATCGCCGAGAGCACCACTCCTCCGATGGCCGCGGCCGCATACGCGGGGACTCGGCGGAACGTGCCGACCAGGATCAGCAGCTCACCGATGAACCCGTTCGTTCCGGGAAGCGCCATCGACGAAAGTACGATGATGAGCGCCACGGCGGCGAATCGAGGCATCAGGGCGGCCACGCCGCCATAGTCGTCCAGCAACCGGGAGTGGGTGCGGTCGTAGAGGATGCCGACGAGCAAGAACAGTCCGCCTGTACTGATGCCGTGATTGACCATCTGCAGCAGGCTGCCTTGGAGGCCCTCGACCGTCAGCGCAAACGCCCCAAGGGTGACAAATCCCAGGTGGCTCACGCTGCTCATCGCCACGAGACGCTTCACGTCTCGCTGCGCCCACGACACGATTCCGCCATAGATGATTCCTACGATCGCCAGCACCGAGAGCACGGGCGCGAACTGCACCGTGGCCTGCGGGAACAACGGCAGCAGAAATCGGAGGAAGCCATACGTCCCCATCTTCAGCAGCACCGCCGCAAGGATCACACTGCCTGCCGTGGGTGCCTCGACGTGCGCGTCGGGTAACCAGGTGTGCAGCGGCCAGACCGGCACTTTAATGGCGAACGCCAGTGCAAATGCGCCAAACAGCCAGGCTTCGAGCGGCATCGGCACCGCCACCTCGCGCAGGCGCAGCAGATCGAAGGTGCGGATCCCGAGTTGCGCGCCTCCCTGCAGGTACAGCGCGATGATTGCCACCAGCATCAGCGCACTGCCGGCCATGGTGTAGAGGATGAACTTGATCGCTGCATACGTCCTGCGGGGGCCTCCCCACAGTCCTATCACAAAGTACATCGGGATGAGCACAGCCTCCCAGAACACGTAAAAGAGCACCAAGTCCACGCTCAGGAACGTGCCGAGCAGGCCAGCCTCCAGCAACAGGAGGCTGATCGTAAACTCCTTCACGCGTTCGGTAACCGACGACCAGGACGATAAGAGCGCCAGCGGCATCATCACGGTGGTCAGCATTACCAGCGGAAGCGAGATGCCATCGATGCCGAGCTGATACGAAATCCCCAGCGACGGAACCCAGGCTGCTCGCTCGACGAACTGCATCCTGGATTCTCCCGGAACAAACAGGGCGAAGGTCAGAAGAGAAGCCACGAACGATGACAGAGATGCCCCGAGTCCGATCCAGCGGAGCAGCGGATCGCGACTCCTGTCGATCAGCGCCACGATGACGGCGCCCAGGACCGGTAGGAAAATGAGGACAGTTAGCATGGTGGTTTCGTGTTCCCGCGTTCCCGCGTTCCCGCGTTCCCGCTATTCATCGTGTCAGCCAGTATCCGAGCAGCAGCACGGTCCCGGCCAGCACGACGGCGGCATAGTTCCGGACGTATCCCGTCTGCACCCTTCGCAGCGCCGCACTCGAACGCTTGAAGCCGGCCGCAACGCCGTTCACCGTGCCGTCGATGATCTGAAGGTCCACGGTTCCAGCAAGAAAGTGCGCAAGGCGCTTCGATGGCTCGACAATCACCACCTCGTAGAGGTCCTCGACGAACCATTGACGCCGAAAAAGATTGCCCAGCGCGCCCAGGGAGACGTCCCGGCGACCGCGGTACAGCCCGAACCCCGCCAGGATCCCCAGCAGTGCGGCGGTGGCTGACACGATAGTCAGCGCGAGCGCCGGCACGGACTTGGCGGCGCCCGATTCTTCAACGTGAAAGAACGCATCAAGCGCGTGCAACAGGGGTGCGCCTGCTGCCTGCGCCCCAAGGATCCCGCCTCCAAGCGCCAATGCTGCGAGCGCAGCCATCGGCCAGGTCATAGTAGGCGGCGCTTCATGCGGATGATCCTGATGGGAAGGCGGTGGAGCAAAGGTCAGGATCGCCGCCCGCGTGATGTACAGGGCCGTCACAAATGCGGTCAGGACGCCGGCGATCCAGAGCAGCAAGGTGAGCCCACCTTCCGCGTGGGCGAATGCGCGCTCTAGGATGAGGTCTTTACTGAAGAAGCCAGAGGTCAACGGGAATCCGGCGAGTGCGGCCGCGCCGATCAGAAAACCCAGCGCCGTCCAGCGCATCGGCCGAGCGAGACCTCCGAGCCGGCGCATGTCGATCACATCGTGCATCGCGTGCATCACGCTGCCCGCGGCCAGGAACAAGAGCGCTTTGAAGAAGGCATGCGTCGTCAGGTGGAACATCCCGACCGGGGCCGCGGCCACACCCATGGCGAGGAACATGTATCCGAGCTGGCTGATCGTGGAGTACGCGAGGACGCGCTTCAGGTCATGCTCGACCAGCGCGACGGTCGCGGCAAAGAACGCGGTCAGGGCACCGACCGCGGCGATCACGCTCAGGGTGACCTCTGCGCGGAAGAACAGGGCTTGCAGGCGGGCGATCATGTAGACACCGGCGGTCACCATCGTGGCCGCGTGGATGAGTGCCGAGACCGGCGTCGGTCCTTCCATCGCGTCAGGCAACCAGACGTAGAGGGGTAACTGCGCCGACTTCCCGGTGGCGCCGACGAACAACAGGAGCGTGGCCGCGGTCGCCACCGGCACCGCAATCGACTCCGCGCTGGCGGAGAGGTTCACGAAGTCGAGGCTGTTGACCGTGACCGCCAGGAGCAGGATCCCGAGAAGAAATCCGGCATCGCCGATGCGGTTCACGACGAACGCCTTGCGGCCGGCATTCGCAGCGCGCTCGCGCTCGAACCAGAATCCAATCAGTAGATAGGAGCACAAGCCCACCAGCTCCCATCCCACAAACATGACGACCAGATTCCCTGCGAGAACCAGCAGCAGCATGGACGCGACGAAAAGATTCAGATACGCAAAATATCGGCTCTGCGCGGGATCTCCGGCCATATATCCGGCCGAGTACACGTGGATCAGGAAGCTGACGCCACTCACCAGCAGCGCCATCAGCGCGGAGAGCGGGTCCATCAGGAGCGACGCCTCGACCGTGAACTCGCCCGCGTCAATCCAGGTAAACAGTCGGGTCGTGATCCCGTCCTGCCACACTCGTGGGTCGAGGATCGAAACGACCGACACGACGAACGCCAGTCCGACCGACGCACTCCCAATCATGGCGGCGGCGCGAGCAGGAAGCCGGCCACCGGCCAAGCCGTTGATAAGCCAGCCTGCCAGCGGAAAGAGCACAATCAAGCCGCTCACTGAACCCGGCACCAAGCGAAATTCCCCCGGCCTCGCTGCAGCTCGGCCTCTGTGCGTCGTTGGCCCACTCCGTGGGCGATAATAGTGGTCGTCACTAACGAGCTACCCTCTTAGAAGGTCGACGTCGTCGATATCAACCGTGCTGCGGGTGCGAAAGATAGCGATGATGATGGCCAGTCCAACCACGACCTCGACGGCCGCGATGACAACCACGAAGAACACGGCCACCTGCCCTTCAATGGCCGCCAGCTGCCGCGCAAACGTGACGAAGGTCAGATTGACAGAATTGAGCATCAACTCGATCGACATGAAGATGACGAGCGCGTTCCGCCGCACGAGCACACCGACCATCCCCAGCGTGAACAACACAGCGCTGATGGTGAGGTAGTACTGCGCCGGTATGATCATTCAGGCGGCGGGAGATGCGCTCGCGCAGACGGTGGGACGACCGGGCGGCCGACGACCACAGCCGCGATGATGCCGACCAGCAGCACGACAGACGCGATCTCAAACGGCAGCAGGAATGTCGTGAAGAGCGAGCGGCCCACAGACTCCACAGTCCCGAACCCCGCCGGCGAGGTGGCAACTTGAGTGCCGGTGCCGGTCCAGATCGCCCAGAGTAGCGCGCTCAGGAATACCCCAGACAAGACGTAACTCACCGGACGCTGCCAGCGAAGCTTCTCGACCCGCCCCTCGCCAGTCCGCATATGCAGCAACATGATGACGAACAGAAACAGGACGACGATCGCG
Source organism: Armatimonadota bacterium (assembly GCA_020028455.1). Classification (GTDB taxonomy): domain Bacteria; phylum Sysuimicrobiota; class Sysuimicrobiia; order Sysuimicrobiales; family Kaftiobacteriaceae; genus JACPRY01. Next base: position 13,799 of record JAHZOA010000017.1, read on the forward strand.
CCGGCATAGACGATCACCTGCAGCGCGGCGATGAACTGCGCGGATAGCAGCAGGTACATGACGGCCAGATTGCCGAGTACGAGCAGTAGGGACAATGCGCTCCGCACGGGGGTTCGGCTGGCGATGACGCCCACGCCTCCGGCGAGTGCGCCCGCCGCCGCGACCACGAAGACTACAAATTCCATCGCACGTTCGGTCGTGGGTCGTGGGTCGTAGGTCGTGGCTGAAAATACGTCAAGTCTTCACCTACGACCAACGACCTACGACCTATGACCGCCGTCATACTTCCCTCTTCGGGTCGCGTCCCGAGGCGCCGGGATACGGTTCCGTCAGCATCGGCTTTGTGTAGATCATCGACTCGCGTGTATAGCCGGCGAGCTCGTACTCACGGCCCAGGACGATCGCGCCGGTCGGACACGCTTCCTCGCACAGCCCGCAGAAGATACATCGGAGCTCATTGATCTGGAAGTCCTCGGCATACCGCTCCCCCTTGCTGACCTGATGTTCCGGCGTGTTTTCAGCGGCCTTGACATAAATCGCCTGCGACGGACACACGATGACGCACAGCTCGCACCCGACGCAGCGCTCCATCGTGTCCTCGTAGAGCGTCAGCCAGTGACGTCCTTTGAAACGAGGCTGCACAGCGGGCCGCTTCTGTTCCGGGTACATCACGGTGATCGGGGGCCGGAAGAGATACCGGAACGTAACGGCCATGCCCTTCAGCATGGCGAAACCCTGCCGTAGGTATTTGCGAACGCGCCGCGCTCCCATTCGACTCGCCTGCTTCGCAGGCTCGCTCATGGCCTGCGGCCGCTCCGAGTCGAATGCCCTGAGCGAGCGAAGCGAGTCGAAGGGCGTGCGTCCGTCGCCGTCATTGCAGCAACACCACGATGATTGCGGTAATCACAACATTGAGCAACCCGAGGGGCACCAGCACTTTCCACCCAAACGCCATCAACTGATCGTGTCTGACACGGGGAAGCGTGGCGCGGATCCACACGAAGAAGAAGATAAACGCAAACATCTTCAGCGCAAACCACACCACTCCGGGCAAGAACGGCCCGTGCCAGCCGCCCCAGAACAGGGTCGTCACGAGCGCGGACATCGTCACAATGGCGACGTACTCGCCGATATAGAACATCGCGAACTTGAACCCGCCGTACTCCGTCTGATACCCGGCGATCAGCTCCTGCTCGGCTTCGGGAAGATCAAAGGGCGCGCGATTGGTCTCCGCCACCGCGGCAATGAGAAAACTCACAAACGCCACGGGCTGCAGCACGACGAACCAGACGCGCGCCTGTGCATTGACGATCTCGACCAGGCTCAACGAGCCGGCCGTGAGGACCACGGATATCACGGCGAAGCTGAGCGCCAGCTCATAACTGATGAGCTGCGCGCTGCTGCGCAGCGACCCCAGGAGGGAGTATTTGTTGTTGGACGACCACCCGCCGAGAATGACGCCGTACACGCCGACCGAGGATGCCGCAAGCACGATCAAGATGCCGACGTCGACGTTGGCGAGATAGAGCTGCGGCCCGAATGGGATGACCGCATAGACAAAGAGCGCGGTGACCATCGAAATCGCGGGCGCCAGCCAGTACACCACCAGATCCACACGGGCCGGGGCAAAGTCTTCCTTGAAGATGAGCTTGATGCCGTCGGCCAAGGGCTGCAGCAGTCCGAACGGACCGACGCGATTCGGGCCGTACCGAATCTGAAATTTCGCGAGGAGCCGGCGCTCGAGCAGCGTCATGTAGGCGCATGCGGTGAGCAGCAGAAACAGCAGCACCCCGCTTTTGACGGCGGCGGCGGCGAGCGCGTTCATGTGGTCGCCGGCACAAGCACGCGGACCTGCACGTACGTCAGCGGCTCGCGGGCATCAACGAGTCTATTGGCAGGGGCGGCGTCGTATCCGCGGGGGAGATAGACCTCGCCCGGGCGGATCGAAGCAGAGAACCTGGCACGAACTGCGACCGAGCCCCGACGCGAGGAGAGCACGACCGAATCGCCCTCGACCGTGCCGAGCGTCGCCGCGTCGTCTGGATGTATCAGCGCCCACGGCTCTCCCGCCAGATCCGCGATAGTAGGAGATCTGGCCATCAACGCGCCCCGATCAAAGAGCACGTCCCCCAGAATGAGCGCAAACGGATAGCCCTGTGCGTCTTGGATCCAAGCACGACCCATGTCCGGCGCGGCGTCCATCGGCGGATGGCGCGAGACCATGCGCCCGTCAAGCGCCAGGCCCGGGATCAGTTCCCGCATCTCGTTGAAAATTTCTTCCCAGCTGCTGTATCCCATCGTCTTTCCAAGCCGCGCAGCCAGGGCAGCAAAGATTGTCCCATCGGCCCGCGCCTCGCCGGGTCCCTGGGCCGCGGCACGGACGCGCCGGACGCGTCCCTCGATGCTCAGGACAGTGCCGTCCTTTTCCGCCGCGACGAGTGCAGGAAGGACAACATCGGCGGACTGAGCGGTCTCACTCAAGAACGCATCGTGCACGACGACGAATGGCACCCGGGCGCGGGCGGCGCGCCAGCGCTCCCGATCCGGGACATCGTTGGCCGGATCGGCGCCGGCGACGTACAGGACGTCGAGCCCTCCGGCCGCCGCGGCCTCGATGATCTCTGGCGCGGTCATCCCACTGCCTTCATTCACCTCACCCCAGAGGTTCCTCAATTCGGCTGCGGCTTCTTCAAGTGGACGGCCGCCCGGAGCGGCGTCGGGGAGGATGCCTGCGAGTGACGCCCCATAGGCGTTGCCTTTCCCGCGCATCACATTGAGGGCGACGCCAATTTTGCGACAGATCTCTCCGGCGGCGAGCAGGATCTCCCAGCCGTCGGGTGCGTCCATCGCCTCGCGGCCGACCATCACCACGGGCCGCGACGCAGCGCCGAGCGCCGCTGCCGCAGCGGCGATCACTTCGCGATCAATATCCTCGACAGTTCCACGCGGAGGGGAACCTCGCACGGATTCGCCAAGGGCGCGCATGACCTCGGCGCCATGCGTCCGGCGATGCAGAAACTGCCAGCGGACAGAGGGTTTGATCTCGAGCGATCTCGTACCGACGGTGATGAGCGCCGCCCCGCGGTCGACGGCCTGTTTCATGCGAAGCCAGATCACGGGATACGTTTCGGTGATATCGCAGCCCACCAGCAAGAGGCAATCGGCGCGTGCCAGATCTTCGATCGCCGTCGTCATCCCCCAGGACATCCTGAGGTCTGGGCCGCGCGCCAGCGCGTCCACGCGGTGATCGAGATGCGGGGTCCGCACGACGCTGCGGAAGAATCGCGTCGCCACATAGCCATCTTCATTCGTCAACCGGGCGCCGCCGAGCATCGCCACGCGGGGGCCGCTGCTGCGCTCGAGGCGCGAAGCGATCAAGGCAAGCGCGTCGTCCCACGTGGTCTCGGCGAACCCGCCCTCCCGCCGGACCAGCGGCCGCCGCAACCGGCCTTCGTGGTGCACGAACGTGTGGCCAAAGAACCCGAGGTCGCACAGCCAGACGTCATTCACGGCGGGATCCTCATATGGCCGCGTGCGGGTAATCTTCCCGCCTCGGACGTCGAACTCAACCGCGCATCCGACGCCGCACAGCGTGCAGGTGCTCTGCACCGGCTGGTTATCCCAGGGACGGGCGATGAAGCGGTACGACTTCGCCGTCAGCGCGCCCACGGGGCAGATCCCGATGGTGTTGCCGATGAACTTCGACCGCACGGGCAGTGTGAACGGCGTATTGATCTCGCTGTGGAACCCGCGCTCGAACCCTTTGAGCGCGTCGTCGCCCGCGACGATCTCGCCAAAGCGCACGCAGCGCCAGCACAGGATGCAGCGCTCGCGATCGAGGACGAGCACCGGGCCCAGCGACACGGGCTTGGCGAAATCACGTTTGGCTTCCACAAACCGGCTCCGTCCGGGTCCGAACTTGAAGGTCTGATCTTGCAGTGGGCACTCCCCGCCTTTGTCGCAGATGGGACAGTCGAGCGGATGATTGATCAGCAGAAATTCCAGGATGGCTTCCTGCCCCGACTTCACCTCCGGCGTCGTGGTGTCGACGACCATGCCTTCCAGGGCTTCGAGCGTGCAGGAGGTTTGCAGCTTCGCCATCTTCTCGACTTTGACGAGACACATCCGGCACGCGCCCAGCGGCGGCATCCGGTCATGGTAACAGAAGATAGGAATCTCGATCCCAGATCGCTTCGCCGCCTGGTAGAGCGTCGTGCCTTTCGGGACGGTGATCGGCGTGCCGTCGATGGTCAACGTGACCCTGGATTGATCGTTCATGGACGCGCCCGGTGGCCTTTCACGTCACACGTGCCGGTCTTGATATGGTGCTCATACTCATGGCGGAAGAATCTCAGTGAGGCATTCAGGCTCGGGGGCACACTCTCCCCCAGAGGGCAAAAGCACGTCCCCGTCATCCCCTTCGCGATCCCGCTGAGCAGATCGAGATCCTCTGAACGTCCCTGGCCGTGCAGGATACGGTGGAAGACCTGGCCGATCCAGACGGTGCCCTCCCGACACGGCGTGCATTTGCCGCAGGACTCGTCGCGATAGAACTCCACCGTGCGGGCGATGATCTCCACCATGCATGCCGTCTCGTCCATGACGATCACCGCAGCGGACCCGAGCATCGTACCGGGCACGTCGACTTTAGGGAGCGCGTCATAGTCCAGCGGTGTGTCGAGGTAGGCGTCGGTGAGGATTGCCGACGACGATCCGCCGGGGAAGCAGGCCTTGAACTTTCGCCCGCGCCGCATGCCACCCGCCAGATCAATGATGGTTCTGATTGTCGTTCCCAGGGGCACTTCGTACACTCCGGGCCGCTCAACGTGGCCGCTCACCGAGATGAGAATCGGGGCGCCCTGCGCTTTGTACCACTCGTGGCCCTTCGCCAGGATCCACGCCACGTGGCAGAGTGTCTCGACGTTGTTCACCGCGGTCGGCTGCAGATAGAGACCCTTGACGGCGGGATAAAACGGCGGCTTGAGACGGGGCATCGCGCGGCGGCCCTCCAGGGATTCCAACAGGGCCGTTTCCTCTCCGGCCATGTACGCACCCGCGCCTGTGGCGAGGATGATCTCGAGATCGTAACCTGTGCGCAGGATGTTGCGTCCGAGGTAATGTGCGGCCATGGCTTGGGCGATCGCCTTCGTCAGTGCGGCACGCGCATCCGCAAACTCCCGGCGAAGGTAGATGAACGCCTGCCGCGCTCCGATCGCAAAACTTCCAATGATGATGCCCTCGATCAGCCGGTGCGGATCGCCCTCCATCAAGGTGCGATCTTTGTACGTGCCGGGCTCACCCTCATCGGCGTTCACGACGAGATATTTCGTGACGGCGGGATCCCGAGGAATGAATTTCCATTTGCGACCTGTCGGGAAACCGGCGCCGCCTCGACCCCGCAGGCCCGACTTGTCCACCTCATCGATGACTGCCTCAGGCGCCATCGACAGCCCGCGGCGCATGCCTGCATATCCCCCACGGGACTCATAGGCCGCCAAGTCTCCCTGGTCGCGCTCGTGAATGTATTTAAGAAGGAACGGTTCTCCCATTTGTCAGGGCTTCGTCTCAGCCAGAACTTCGTCCACCTTCTCGAGGGTGAGCGGGCCGTAGCGTTCGTCTCCGACCAGCATCATGGGCGCGAGTTCGCATGCCGCGAGGCATTCCGCTGTCTTCAGCGTGAAACGGCCGTCGGGCGTCGTCTGACCGACATCAATCTTCAATCGGTCCCTGAGGTGCTTCAGAATGCGGCCACATCCCATCAGCGCACAGGAAAGGTTCGTGCAGACCTGAATCAAGCGCCGCCCGACGGGCTTGAAATGATACAGGTGGTAAAACGAGGCGACCGATGTCACCTCGCTGTCGGACAACCCCATCGCCTCCGCAACGTCTCGGATTGCCTCGGGACTCAAGTATCCGATCTCATCCTGCGCCACAAATAGCGCCCCGAGCAGCGCGGACTGTCGCTGCGGAAACTGCGCGATGAGACGCCTGATCTCAGCTCTCGCCGACTCGGAGAGCCCGCTCCCACCGCGGACCCCCGACCCCGGACCCCGGACCCCGTCAGTCATCTGTCCACGTCTCCCAGCACGATGTCGATCGAGGCGATCACGACAACCACATCTGCGATAGTCCGCCGGTAGACCATCACCGGGAGCGCCTGGAGGTTCGAGAACGATGGTGCGCGCACGCGCACCCGCGTGGGACGGTTGCTTCCGTCGCTCACGATATAGTAGCCCTTCTCCCCGCGCGGGGATTCGACCGCCGCATAGACCTCCCCGACAGGCGGATTGATCCCCTCACTGACGAGCTTGAACTGATGGATCACGGCCTCCATGCTGCGGACGAGCTCCGGCCGCGGCGGCAGAGAGATCTTGCGGTCGTCGACCGCAATTGGTCCGTCCGCAAGCCTCTCGAGCGCCTGCAGGATGATCCGGCGCGACTGCCGCATCTCCTCGAGCCGGATCTTGTAACGGTCGAAGCTGTCGCCATGCTCACCCAGCGGGACGTCGAACGCATATTCCTCGTAGCCGCCGTAGGGGAACGCTTTGCGTACGTCGTAGTCCACGCCGGAACCTCGCAGGACCGGCCCCGTGCACCCGTAGCGAAGCGCATCCTCCGCGGTGAGCACGCCCACGCCTTCGGTGCGCTGCCGCCAGATCAGGTTGTCGGTCAGCAGCGTCTCGAACTCGTCAATGCTCGCAGGGAAGCCGTCGAGGAAAGTTCGCACGTGGTCGGTAAAGCCGGCCGGAAGGTCCCACTGCAGCCCGCCGATCCGGAAGTACCCGTGCATCATTCGCTGTCCTGACACCATCTCAAACATGTCGAGGATCTGCTCCCTGTCCCGGAAGCAGTACATGAAGACACTGCTGACGTTGAGGTCGATGGCAGAGGTGCCGAGCCAGACCAGGTGGCTGGCGATGCGGGATAGCTCGGCGAGGATCAGGCGGATCGTCTCCGCGCGTTTCGGCGCGCGGATTCCGAGCAACTTTTCAACCGCAAGGACGTAGGCCTGCTCTTCGATGAACGTCGCGAGGTATTCGATCCGGGGCGGGAAGACGATGTTTTGATGATAGGTGCGCGTCTCCATCTCCTTTTCAAAGCCTGTGTGCAGGTACCCGATCACCGGCTCGGTCCCGAGGATGACTTCGCCCTCGAGCTCGAGCAGGAGGCGTAGGACTCCGTGGGTCGCAGGGTGCTGTGGACCCATGTTGAGAACCAAGGTCTCGCGGGTCAGTTCGCTCATCCTAGTCGCAACGAGCTCAATTCAACGGCCTCGCCCTCGGCTCGGCGTCGCTAATCACAATACTTGCAAGCTCCACCGGTCTCGCAACGCTCGACCTCCTCGGCAGCCGGCGGCCAGCTCCCGCTGGCGCCGTTGGTGGTCGCGACCATCACTTTTTCGGCGGGCTCTTCGGAATGATCTCGCTGGGGACTTTCGGGGTGTGCCCGAAGAACTGCACCGGCTCCTCAGTCAGCGGGAAATCCTTGCGCAGCGGATACCCTTCCCAATCGTCAGGCATAAGGATTCGCTTGAGATCCGGATGGCCGTCGAAACGGATGCCGTAGAGATCGAAGACCTCACGCTCGAGCCAGTTCGCTCCCGCCCATACGAGCGTTGCCGACGGCACGGCCGCGTCGGTTTCCTCGATCCGAGCCTTCAACCGGATCCGCGAGCGCGCATCCGGCGCCGTCAGGTGGTACACGACCTCGAAGCGCGGCGTGACCGGATACCGGTCCACGGCGGTGAGGTCTGTGAGCAGCGAGAACCCCGCCGCCCGGGCGGCCTGCAACGCGGCAAGCAGACCCTCTGTCGAGAGCACAAGGGTCAGCTCATCTCGGAAGCGGGTCTGCTCGAGGACCGTCGCTCCGAGTTGCTGTGTCAGGATGTCAACGGGGTCGCGCGTCATGATCGGGCACTAATGAGCTCCTGGAGTTTGAGAAACCCATAGAGGAGAGCCTCGGGACGCGGCGGACAGCCGGCAACGTAGACATCAACCGGAATGAGCTTGTCCACCCCCTGCACGAGCGCATAGTTGTTGAACACGCCCCCACAACTCGCGCAATCCCCCATGGCGATGACCCACTTCGGGTCCAGCATCTGCTCGTAGATGTGCTTGATAACCGGCGCCATTTTCTGGCTGACCCGACCGGAGACGATCATGAGGTCGGCCTGCCGGGGCGATGCGCGAAACAGCTCACTGCCGAATCGGGCGATGTCAAAGCGGGCGGCCGCCGTGGACATCATTTCAATGGCGCAGCAGGCGAGGCCGAACTGGACCGGCCAGATCGAATTCATCCGCGACCAGGCCACGAACCGATCGACCGTGCTCGTGAGGATGTTGCCTTCGAGGGCGCGGACCTCGGCATCGGTGACGGCACGGGATGACGGCGCCCTGCTGATGGTCATCCCTCGGGGATTGGGTCTCATTCTAGTCGCAACAAGCAAAATTCTCCCGGCCTCGCTGCAGCTCGGCTCCAGACTCAATCAACGTGCAAAATCCACCGGCCTCGCCTCAGGCTCGGCCTCCTCAACAGCGCCGACGGCCAGCTCCGCTGGCGACGTCAGTGGTCGCCACCTTCATTGCCACTCCAGCGCGCCCCGAGCAGGAACAGCATCGCGATCAGGTAGTAGCGAATCGGCACGCGTTCACGGGCAGAGCCGATCGGCCACACGCCGGACTCATAGGGCTCGGACTTACCGGATGACGGGCGGCCGCGGCCCAGCAACGCATGCGCCGAAAGCAGCAGCGCGGTGAGCGCAACAACAAGCGCAAAGTGAACAAGAATGGGAACGTAGGAGCCGGTCATGCTGATGGGTTCGGATCAGTCCGTCAGTTGCAATTCGGCGCGGCGAGGCCGCGTCCTGGCTATCCTCTCGCTGGCGAGACTGGTCGCGACGCGCCTCGCAGGCTCGTGATCACCTCGGGTACGACCCGCGACAGGTAGGCCACGTCCTCGAGCGTGTTCCACCGACCGAGGGAGAGCCGGATCGTCCCGGCGGCAATGTGAGGCGGGCGGCCAATCGCGGCGAGGACGTGAGACGGTTCAAGGCTCCCCGACGTGCAGGCAGAACCGCTGCTCGCGGCCACCCCCTGAAAGTCCAGCGCCATGAGTATCGACTCGCTGTCGACACCTTCGAATGAGAAGTTCACGTTACCTGGGAGACGCCTGGACGGATGGCCGTTCAGATGCGCACCGTCGATTCGAGAGAAGACGTCAACCAACGCGTCTCGCATCCGCGCCAGCCTGGGGCCTTCCTCGCCCATCGACGCGAAGGCGATCTGCATCGCCTTCCCAAACCCCACGATGGCCGGGACGTTCTCGGTCCCGCCGCGGCGGTTGCGTTCGTGCGAGCCGCCGTGCTGGACGCGACTGACATTGGCGCCCTTGCGGATATAAAGCGCGCCGACGCCCTTTGGCCCATACCGCTTGTGGGCCGACATCGACAAGAGATCGACCGACAGGTCATCCACGTGGACCGGCACGATGCCGAGCGTCTGCGCAGCGTCGGTGTGCATCAGCACACCCTGCTCCTTTGCGATACGCCCGATTTCCGTAATCCGCTCGATCGTTCCGATCTCGTTGTTGGCATGCATGATGGACACCAGCACCGTGTCTTTGCGGATCGACCGGCGCACGTCGTCAGGGTCGACGACTCCATGGCTGTCCACGGGCAGATAGGTGACCTCCCACCCCCGGCTCTCCAGAAACCGGCAGCTCTCCAGCAGGGCGTGATGTTCAATCGACGAGGTCACGACATGACGCCCGTTGGCCTCATTCGCATACGCTGCGCCGAAAATCGCAAAATTATCGGACTCGGTCGCCCCACTGGTGAACACGATCTCTGCGGGTTTCGCGTCGATACCGGCTGCGATCTGCTCGCGCGCCACGTCCACCGCCGCGCGCGCCTCCTGACCCCACTGGTGGACACTGCTCGCGTTCCCGTACTTTTCCGAGAAGAATGGCAGCATGGCGTCCAGCACTCGAGGATCGGTTCCGGTGGTCGCGCCGTGATCGGCGTAGACGCGGGTCATGAGACAAGTATACCGAAACTCAAAAGCCCTCTCGAAAATTCGAGAGGGCTCTGAGTGCCGTCACCAGGTACTCAGCGCGGGAGCGCGATCGGGACGGACAGCGGTGCGCGCCGTCGGCGACCGTCGGGCACGATTCCAGGCAGCCGACGTGCGGTCAGCGCTCGAAGTATTGGCTTTACCTCGCGAAGCGGAATTCTTTTTTGGGTCACGAGGTACCGGATCTGCTGCATGCGCTCAATCTCGGCCCACGAGTATAAACGTCTCCGCGTGCTCCGGTCGCGAACTGGTGCGACCAAACCGGCCGTTTCCCACTTCCTCAACGTCTGTGCGGAAGCACCAACGAGGCTGCTCGCGACGCTAACAGTAAAGAGAGGCTGCGTAACCTGCTTCATGGACGCCTCCACGCGAGTCTGCTAAGTCCTCCGAGTCTTCAGGGTCTTCTGAGTCTTCAAGATTTCTGGGACTCGGAAGACACGGTAGACCCGGTAGACTCAGGAGACTAGACAGTGTAGCCCTTCAAGTATATCAAGGTAGAGTCCTACGCCGGAACAGGCGAACAGACCACCGAATACACAATGGATTGGCACGAAATATGGCGCCAGGACGAGCCCAATGGAGAAATACCCCTAATTTGGCTATTTTACAGCAATCGAGCTAGAATTCGATACCCAGGCGGGTCAAAATGCCGCTTTTGTAATCCTCTGGACCCATCGATCTCGTTCGGGATTATCGGTATTGCGAGCATCGCGAACTGCCGCTTGGACGTCGTAGTCGACCCGCACGATTTCCGCTCTCCATCGCTGTGAATCCGGCCGCATGACGATGAACGCGGCTCTCTGATCTCCATCGAACGGCAGACCGACACTGCCCGAGTTGGCCAGGATCTTCCCGTGAAATTCCCTCACGTATGCGTGATGGATGTGCGCATAGACAACAGCAGACGCCTTGGTTTCGGTGAACACGCGCGCCACCAGTGGCTCGGCGGCATCTACCGAAACCACGTCGCTGATGCTCCACGGCGTGGCATGTATGACCGCGAGATCTCCGGCTGCCGACTGCTGCCGCCAGAGAAAAGGCAATTCCGCGAGGAACTGCCGGTCGTCGTCGCTCAGGCGAGAGGCGGTCCAGCTGATCGCATCGGTGACGCGGGCGGGCGCCTTCGTCAACCACTCATCTGTATTGCCCCGAATTGATATGTA
>JAHZOA010000252.1 GCA_020028455.1 Armatimonadota bacterium
CGCGATCGTCGTCGAGAAGTTCCGCGGACTGCTCGGGCCCAGGAACATGGACCCGGCCGCGGTCGCGTATTGGGAGCGCGCGGTCAAACTGGCGCTGGCCCGTCCGGCGTACCGCGGGTACTACACGTCGGTGCATCTGCTGCCGAGCTATATGGACCACATGCAATACAAAGCCTATCTACACAGGATGAACCAGACGCTGCGGCGCTACATGAAGGAGATCGGAGTCGTCAACTAGGGACTGACATGAGGCGGGCCGATCTGCTCATCGGCTTAGGACTGCTGGTCGTTGCGGCAGTGTATTTCCAGCAGTCATTTGCGATCACGCGCGGATTCGCTTCGGACCGCCTGGGGCCTTCGTTCTTTCCGAGGCTCCTGGCGGGAGTGCTGGCGGTGCTGGCGGTCATGCTCGTCATACGGGCGTTGTCGAGGCGGTCCGATCCCACCCCGCCGCCCGCGATGCGGCTCGGTGCGTTCCTCGGGACGCTCGCGTTGATGATCGGCTATTCGGTTGCATTGCCGCGCGCCGGGTTTCTCGTGGCCACACCTGTGCTGCTGGCTGCCGTGATCTGGCTCCTCGGACTGCGCAAATGGAGCACAGTGGCGGGCACGGCCGTCGGAGTAACGGCCACGCTGTACATTGTCTTCGCACGGATGTTGAAGGTGCTGCTCCCGTAAATGCTTGAACGTTTCGCCCTCGGGGCGGAGATTGCGTTCCAGCCGCTGTCACTGCTGATGATGTTCATAGGCGTGTCGTGGGGCATCATCGGCGGAGCGCTGCCGGGCATCTCCGGCTCCATCGCGATGGCGCTGCTGTTGCCGCTGACGTTTGGCATGAACCCGGCGGTGGCGCTGATGATGCTGGCCGGCGTTTACATCGGCGCCATGTACGGCGGCTCCATTACGGCCATCCTGATCAGCACACCTGGAACACCAGGCGCCGCCGCGACCGTAATCGACGGCTACGCGCTCCACAAGCAAGGAAAGAGCGGTAAGGCGCTCGGGGTCTCGCTCATCACGGGGACGATCGGCGGGATCGTGAGCGTCTTTATTCTGGTGGCGCTTGCCGTGCCGCTCTCGAAGGTCGCGCTCGCATTCGGGCCCCCGGAATACTTCGCGCTGGGGGTGTTCGGTCTGGCGCTGATCAGCAGCTTCGTCGGCCGCGATCTCGTGAAAGGGGCAATCTCCGCTGTGCTCGGGCTCATTATCGCCACGGCCGGCACAGACCCATTCTCCGGTACTCCGCGCTTCACGTTCGGGACGATCGACTTGCTGAGCGGCGTGGCGCTTGTCGCGGGAATGATTGGTCTGTTCGCCGTCTCAGAAATTTTTCACCAGATCTCCGAGGGTGTGGACTGGGAGCGCGTCCGCGGCCGTTTCAAGACCGATCTCCCTACGCTGGTCGAACTATGGAAACTCCGCATGGCCACCGCGGTCGGAATCGTGATGGGAACGATCGAGGGTCTGCTGCCCGGCGGCGGCGGGGCCATCGCCGCGTTCATCTCGTACAATGAGGCGAAGCGGTGGTCAAAGCATCCCGAGGAATTCGGCCACGGTTCCCTAGAAGGCGTCGCGGCCCCTGAGACGGCCAACAACGTCGTGACCGGGACGGCAATGATTCCGCTGCTGACGTTCGGGATTCCCGGATCTAACGGCGCGGCGATCATGCTCGCGGCGATGCTGCTGCACGGCGTCCAGCCTGGACCGCAGCTTTTTGAGCGCACGCCGCAAATCGTTTACGGGTTGTTCGTCGGGATGCTCATCGCCAACGTAATGATGCTCGTGCTTGGGTTCCTGGCGCTCAGGCCATCGATCGCGATCGTCAATGTGCGGCCGCCGCTGCTGTACGCCGGTATCCTGGCGCTCGTGCTCGTCGGCGCGTACTCCATCAGCAACAGCATGGTGGAAGTGTGGGTGGTGCTGGTTACCGGGTTGATCGGTTACGGGATGCGGCGCTTCGGCTTCAATATTCTCGCCGTGGTGCTGGGCCTGGTGCTCGGTTTTATTGTCGAAGCGAACCTTCGTCGCTCTCTGCTCATCTCGCTCGGAAATCCCTGGGTGTTCTTCACCCGCCCCATCTCGGGGTTGCTGCTGCTGTTTGCGCTTTTCACCCTGCTGTGGCCGATCGTCCGGCAGGTCCGGGACGACCGGCGGGCCAGGGCGCCGCAACCTGCGACGCCCACTGTTTCGGGACGGTTGCATGGATAGCGCTGTCGTCCGTAAAGACGTCATTGCAGCCGCAGTCCTGGTCGCCTTCGGCGCCGCGGTCGTCGCGGTCGGACTGAAGATCCCGCTGGGGGTCGCCACCGATCCACTGGGTCCCCGGACGTTTCCCGTTGCGCTCGGCGCAGGAATCGCAATTTGCGGTGTGTTGCTCGTAGCCGGCATGCTGCTCTTCCGCAGCGCACCGGCAGGGCCCGGGCTTCTCGGCGACATGGATCCCGAAGATGAAGCCGCGGCCGACGCAGGACCGTTCTCGTTGACGCGTTTGGTGGGTCCACCCCTCGTGACGCTCGTACTCTACCTCACGTTCAAGTACGGATTAAGGATTCCGGTGCCCGAGGGCATATTAGCTCCCCTTTTGTCTCGATGAATGATGGGGATATTTGAGCACCTCCTAACGGGATTTGCGCACGCCCTGGCCGGACCCGGATTGTTGATTATGACGGCCGGTGTCGCGTGGGGCATTATCGGTGGCGCGATCCCCGGAATCAGCGGCGCAGTTGCGATGGCGCTGGCACTGCCATACACCTTCAGCATGGATGCGGCGACCGCTCTGATCATGCTGGCCGGAGTCTGGGCCGGCGCGAATTACGGCGGATCCATCCCTGCGATCTTAATGCGCATGCCCGGGACACCGGGCTCCGCCGCCGCGCTCCTCGATGGCTATGAGCTGACCCGGCAGGGAAAAGCTGCCAAAGCGCTAGGCATCTCACTCGTATGCGGTACGTTCGGGGGCCTCGTCAGCATCATCGTGTTGATTGCGCTCGTCGTGCCCCTCGGCAACCTGGTCCTGGCGTTTGGATCACCGGAAATTTTCGCGCTCGCGTTCTTTGGCCTCACGCTGATCGCGGGCCTATCTGGGAAGAGCATGCTGAAAGGGCTCGCGGCTGGAGCCTTCGGCCTGCTGCTGACCACGGTGGGTCTTGATACCTTGACGGGATCGCTCCGGCTGACGTTTGGCCGTCGCGAGCTGCTGTCCGGGGTGGACATCATCTCGGCGATGATCGGACTGTTCGCGGTCTCCGAGATGTTCCACCAGCTGGCGCACCCCGCGCGCCGCGAGACGCCCGCGGTCGTGGACGCGCGCACGGCCTTTCCGACGCTGGCCGAGTTCAAGGAGGTATGGCGCGCAACAATCGTCGGCACCGTCGTCGGCCTCATCGTGGGCGTCATGCCGGGCGCGGGGGCGACCGCCTCATCGTTCGTGGCGTACAACGAGGCGCGCCGGTGGTCGAAACGGCCCGAATTGTTTGGAAAGGGTTCAATGGAGGGCGTGGCCGGGCCGGAGACAGCAAACAATGCCGTGCAGGGCGGCGACCTCGTTCCCACGCTCGCGATTGGGATCCCAGGATCCAACTCTGCGGCCATCATGCTCGCGGCACTGATCCTCCACGGCATCGTGCCCGGCCCATTCCTGATGTCGCAGCACACTGAATTGGTCTTCACTCTGTTTGCCGGACTGATCCTCGTGAATCTATTGATGATTCCCGTGGGGGTGGTGATCCTCCGCGCGTGCCTGCTGGCGCTGCGGCTTCCGCCGCCCAGTCTCGTGGCCTCAATTCTCGCTATCATCTTCATCGGCACGTTCGCGGCGGATTTGTTCGTGTTGAATCCGATCCTGGCGCTGATCTTCGGGGTCATCGGCTACGGGATGCGCGTGACCGGTTTTCCGCCCGCGGCCACGGTTCTAGGTTTGGTGCTTGGGTTCATGGTGGAGAGCGAATTGCGCCGCTCGCTCATCATCTCTCACGGGTCCTGGGCGATCTTCGTGACTCACCCGATCTCGGCGGTGTTCCTGCTCGCAACGATCGGGGTTCTGCTCTATCCGGTATTTCTGAACTACAGACGCAGGCGCAAGACACCAGTATCACCGGCGACTGCGCCGGCTGGTTCGTGATATCTCGAATGGAGGTGGGGACATGAGATTGTTTCTAGCACTGGTGGTACTTCTACTGATGGTGACGGCACCTGGACTCAGCGCCCCGGATGCCTACCCAACGCGGCCGATCACATTCGTCGTTGGGTTTGCGCCCGGGGGTGGCGCCGACGTCTTCGCTCGTGCTCTGTCAGAGGCCGCGCGGGGGATCTTGCCGCAGCCTGTCGTCGTGGAGAATCGTCCCGGAGCAGGTGGGACCGCGGCAAACGCATATGTCTCCGGCCGGCCGGCGGATGGTTACACACTGCTGTTCGCCCACGCCGGATCTTCAATCATCACGCCCATCATTGCCAACCAGCCCACGCTGAAGTGGGATGCGTTCGACACGATCGCCCGCATCCACGGGGAAGAGGAATGGCTGATGGTGAAGCCCGATGCGCCGTGGAAGACGATGGAGGAGCTCATCGCGTTCGCGAAGGCCAACCCGCGAAGAGTACGGGTCGCCGGGTCGGCGATTGGCGGCATCGACAGCTTCGTCGTACTCGCGTGGGAGAAAGAAGCCGGGATCGACGTCGAGTACATCCCACATGAAGGCGGCGGTCCGGCCGTGCTGGCGTTCCTGGGCGGAAATGCGGAGATGGTCGTGGGGAACATGTCGGAATTCTTCCAACATTTCCAGGCCCGTCGCATGGTGCCGTTCGTCGTCGCCAGCGAGCGGCGCAGCCCGATCTTCCCACAGGTTGTCACGTTCAAAGAGAAGGGGTATGAC
>JAHZOA010000095.1 GCA_020028455.1 Armatimonadota bacterium
CGGTGGAGGACGCTGTGGGAAGAGCGGTGCAGTGGAGCCGAGAAATCATGGGCCAACCTTCTGCTCCGCCGAAGAAGCGTCCAACCGCCACCCCGCCCGCGCCGAAACCGCAGGCGCCGGCACAGACGCGGCCGGCCGTTGCACAGAAACCGGCGCCCGTGCCACACAAGCCCGTTACGCAGCATCCGGCAAAACCCGCGAAGGCGAAAGCCACGGCAGCCAAGAAACCGGCGCAACCCGCAGCAGGACCACTTCGGCCAGCATCGGCAGCACCGCTGCTCGAAATCGGAGCGCGCGCGCCGCAATTCGTTGTGAAGGATTTGAGAGGTGTGATCTACCGGCTATCCGACTATAGAGGGCGCCGCCTCGCTGTGCTGGTCGTCTCATCACTCGATGAGAGCGGCCGGATTGCGATCCAAGCATTCCTGAACCGGTTCAGCGCCCAACCGGGCTACGTTCCAATGATCGTGATCACCAATCCCAATCGCATGGCCGTCCGCAGGCTGGCCTCTGCCACTGCAGGAACTCGGGTGCCGATCCTGCTCGGCGATGAGGAAATCGAGGCCGCCTACCGCCTGCCGCGGGGCCTCGACGCTCTGTACGTGATCTCCGAGCGCGGCGCCATTACGCAGGCCAGACTGTTCGGACGCCAGTAAGACCCCAAACACGCCTCGTCAGATCACTCTCTCGCCACGCAGCGCTTCAATCTCGTTGGTCGAGTAACCTAGCTCCCGTAGGATGGGGTCCGTGTGCTGTCCGAGCGTGGGCGGCGCCAGCCGGATAGATCCCGGTGTGTCGGATAATTTCACCGCGACGCCCGTCTGCTTCACCTTTCCCACGGTGGGATGCTTGACCTCAACGACCATCTGACGGTGGCGTACCTGAGGTTGAGATAGCGCCTCTGCGACGGTCAGGATGGGACCGTTTGGCACACCCGCGGCGTCCAGGACCTTGGTCCACTCGCGCGTCGCCCGGGTAGCGAAGACGCGCTCCAGCCGGGGGATGAGCTCTGTTCGCCGTGCCACGCGTTCCCGGTTTGTCGCGTAGCCAGGGTCATCGAGTAGGTCGGGGACGACGGCTTCGCAAAACCGCCGCCAAATCGCCTCGCTGCCAACCGCAACATTGATGAAGCCGTCGCTTGTTCGAAAGGCCTGATACGGCACAATCGTCGGATGAGCGTTGCCCAGGCGTTCGGGGCTCTCGCCGGTAGCGAAGTAGATACCGCCCGCATACGTCAGCCAGGAGACCTGCCCGTCGAGCATCGCGCTGTCCACCAGTTGTCCCCGCCCTGTGCGTTCGCGCGCGCGGAGCGCGGCCAAGATACCATACGCCGCGTACATTCCCGCACAGATGTCGGTGATCGCAACGCCGACCTTCACAGGCGTCCCGCCTGCCTCGCCGGTGATCCCCATGAGCCCACCCATCCCCTGAAGGATGAGATCGTACGCAGTCCGCTCACGGAAAGGTCCATCCTGGCCAAACCCGGAGATCGATGCGTAGATCAAACGCGGATGCTCGACGTGCAGCGTGTCGTAATCGAGTCCGAACCGGTGCATCGTGCCGGGGCGAAAGTTCTCGACCAGCACGTCGGCACGAGCGAGCAGTCGTAACAAGATCCCTTTGCCCCGCTCGTCTTTGAGATTGAGCGTTAGACTCTCTTTATTGCGGTTGATCGTGAGAAAATACGCACTCTCCGCACCGACGAAGGGCGGACCCCAGCCGCGCGTATCGTCCCCGCCGTCGGGCGTCTCGACCTTGATGATGCGCGCACCGAGATCGCCCAGCATGAGCGTACAGAATGGACCCGAGAGGGCGCGTGTGAGGTCGACAACAAGGAGGTCGTCCAAAGGTTGCATTTTAGGACATCTAGCGCTCCACGAAAGCCACGAACCTGCAGAATGCCGCCTCTCCGCCCTTGAAACGGAACGGGAACGCGCCGACCCACACCCGCTGGTTCAGCACGAGGTCGACATCGCCGCCAACGTTCTCCACGTGAAAGACGCCCTTCGGAAACAACAATGTGTGTGTCGCCTGGTACTCCGCAGGCCAGGGGAACGCTTTGTCCATCGACATCCCGATCTTCTTCTCGACCTCGGGGATCAGATCGCGCCGCGCGTCGCGGACTTTGGTGTTGAAGGGATGGTCGGTGCTGATGGCGTCGATCGCCATCCAGCGGATTCCGCGGTCGAGCACCCATGTGCAAAACTCGGCTTTCGGCCCGGGATGTCTGAGAAACGCGCGAGGGAGGTCCGGGCGCGCGTCGGGGTGCTGCCGCTTCGTGTGTTGGGACCAGTCTTCGTTGTAGTACGCGTGGTAACCGGTGTGAATCACGAGGATGTCACCGCGCTCGATCTTAATGTTGTGCTTCTTCTCCCACGCTTCGAACTGGTCGGGGCCATATATGTCATAATCACCGATCCCGAACTGCTGGAGATCGACGATGCAGGCCGGGCCAACCAGGTGCTCGAGCGCGATGCCCGAGACGTCCGGGCCGGGATCGAAGAAGTGCAGCGGCGAGTCCAGGTGCGTGGCGATGTGATTCGTCGATGAAATGTGCTGCGCGTTGACGCCCTCGAAGGCGAGTTTCTTCACCCACGTGATCTTCGGACCTTCGTAATACGCGAATGGTGGAGAATCGACGCTGAAATTTTGCGATAGGTCCAGGACCCTGCACTTGCTCAGGTCAAACGACTTCATCATCGTTCCTCCTCAACATTGTCATTGCGAGGGCCAGAGGCCCGAAGCAATCTCAGGGTCGAGATCAGATTGCTTCGCTGCGCTCGCAATGACAGCCTGTTATGTGCGAAGCCGCGGATCGAGCGCGTCGCGCAGCGAATCGCCAAGCACATTGACCGCGAGGACGGTAAGCGTGATCGCAAGACCCGGGAAGATCGCCATCCACGGCGCCCGCGTGGCAAAATCCACGGCCGCCCCCCGCAGCATCAGGCCCCAGGCCGCCGTCGGCTCGGAAACGCCGAGTCCCAGGAAGGAGAGCGAGGCCTCGAGGAGTATGGCCTGCCCGAGCGAGGCGGTGAGCATCACCAGATACGGTGCCACGACATTGGGCGCCATGTGGCGGAAGATGATCCGCCAGGATCCCGCCCCGATGACCTGCGCCGCCTCGATGTAGGTCATAGCCCGTACGCCCAGAGCGCTCCCGCGCACCACTCGCTCCACCCGGGGCACGAACGACAGTGCGATGGCCACGATCAGCTTGTCGGTTCCCGTGCCAATTATGGAGACGATGGCCAGGGCGACGATGATGATCGGGAACGACAGCATGACGTCCACGAGTCGCTGGACGAGGAGATCCGTCTTGCCGCCGAAGTAGGCACTAACCACGCCCACCACCGCGCCCAGTGTGGCGCCGATCAGGGAGGCGCCGAAGCCGATTACCAGGGCCGTGCGCGCCCCGAAGATAACCCGGCTGAGCACATCCCGGCCATAGGCGTCCGTGCCGGACCAGTGACGGAAGCTGGGAGGTCGGAACATAGCCCCAAAATCGTTGGCCACAGGATCGTAAGGAGCGATCCACGGAGCCAGCAGCGCCAGCCCCAAGAGCACGAAGATCAGGAATAGTCCGGCCGCTCCCAGGGGATGGCGGCGGAAGAAGCGCGCCACAGGATGACTGCGCCGGCGGGCCGCCGGGGCTACGCGCTCAACGAGAGCATGTTCCACCATTAGGACACGCCGTCCCCCTCATTGATAGGTGATGCGGGGATCGAGCCATGCGTAGAGGAGGTCAACGAGGAAGTTGACCAGGACGTAGCCCAGGGCCACAAGCAACATCAGGCCCTGGATCAGGGTGTAGTCGCGCTGGCCGATGGCTTCCACGATCAGTTTGCCGACGCCGTTGAGGTTGAACACCTGCTCAGTCACTACCAGCCCACCTATGAGAAAGGCGAACTCGAGGCCGATCACGGTGACCACGGGCAGCAGCGCGTTCCGCAGGGCGTGGCGCCGGAGGATCACGTGCCTGGCCAGCCCTTTGGCCCAGGCTGTCCGGACATAGTCCTCGCGGAGCACCTCCAACAGGGCAGACCGTGTCATGCGCGTGGTCACCGCGGAATAGCGGTAGCCGACGGCCAGGGCTGGCCAGATGAGCTGGGCCAGGTTCGCCCGCGGATTCTCCAGTAGCGGCGTGAACGTCAGCGGGGGCAGGTAGCCGAAAACGCCGAGTAGGACGAGGATGATGAGGATGCCCAGCCAAAAGGAGGGCACGGCGAGACCGGCGACGCTGATCACCTGCACCACCTGATCGATCCAGCGGCCCCGGTGCAGCGCGGCCAGAGTGCCGAGTGGGATGGCGATCGCCGTGGCGATCAGGCTGGCCATCACCGCGAGTTGGAGGCTCAGCGGCAGCCGGATGGCGATCTCCTGGATGACCGGATTCCCGGACCACATCGAGAGTCCCAGGTCCAGGCGAAAGATTCCCATCATCCATTCCATGAACTGGTCCCACAGGGGCTTGTTCAGCCCGAGGCGCTCCCGCTCCGCCTCGATCACCCCGGGGGTCACGAAGCTACCCCCGGAGACCAGCCGCAACTCGACGATGTCCCCCGGGACGATCCGAACGAGAATGAAGATCAGGACGGCGACGGTCAGCAGGGTGGGGAGAATCAGCAAGAACCGCGTGAGCACATAGCGGGTCATATCCTAGGGGTCGAGGGGCGGGCGGCGGCCCGCCCCTCAGGGTGATCCTATTCCGCCAGCCAGTATACGGCTAGGTCGGGCTCCACATAGTGATTCGTAGTCGTATTGTATCCGCGCAGCGTCTTCCAATAGGGGATGATCCGCTGCCACCAGAGGACGTAGAACCCGTAGGCCTGCTCGGACAGGGCGCGCCTCTCAAACTCGTGCACAAATCTGGCGCGCTGCGCCTTGTCCGCCGTGCGGCTCTGCCGGACGTAGAGGGCGTCGAGCTGCCGGTCGACGTATCCTCCGTAGTTGACCGGGCTGACGTCCGCAGAGAGGAACTTCAACAGCTGCACGTCGGGATCGTCGATGAAGTCGCAGGCGAAATCAACGACAAGGTCATAGTTCCCGGCACGCTGGTCTGCAAAGTACCGGCCCGCCTCGACCTGTTCGTGCCGGACGTTGAGTCCGATCTGGCGCCACTGGTCGACTAGGTAGACGCCCACGGCCTCATAAGGCATCGAGATGTCGCGGTTCTTCAGCGTGAAGGAGAAGTTCTCCGGGACCCCCGCCTCGCGCAGCAGTGCACGCGCCTGCTGGCGGGACTGCGCGATGTCGCGTCCGTACCCGGCCAACTTTGTCAGCTCAGCTTCCGGCATGGCGTACTGGCCTCCCGGACGCATCATCGCCCCGACGGGCTTGACGAACGCGATCTCCGAGAGCGCCTGGGACCCGCCCCACCGGTCGACGGCCAACGTCAGGGCCCGGCGCACACGGACGTCGTCGAAGGGCTTCTTCTTCGTGTTGATGGCCACCGTGTTGTTGCACTGCCAAGCCGCAGTCCCCACCGCCACCTTTTCGCCCAAGGCCCTGACGATATCGGCCAGCTCCGCCGGCGACACGCCGCGGAACTCGGTAAGCGCCTGGCCGCTCTTGATCGCGGCCAGCATAGAAGAGCGGCTGGCGATGAACAGCACCCGGTATCCGTCCAGGTAGGGCTTCCCCCGCTCCCAGTAGTCCTCGAAGCGCCGGCCCACCCAGTGCGATCCCCGCACGTATTCGACGAACCGAAACGGACCGGTGCCCATGACGTTGCGCTCGTACCAGTGGGGGTCGCGCTCCAGGATCTCGGCCTTATAGACGAAGTTGAACGGCGAGGCGAGCTTCTCCACAAACCCCGGCGTCGCGTACTTGAGGCGGAAGACGACCGTCTGCGGGTTGGGCGCCTCCACGGTCTTCACACTCTGGTACATTGCCTGGCGGGCGCTGACCACGTCACCTTTCGGAAGGATGATCCTGTCGAATGTGGCTTTGATGTCCTTAGACGTGAGCGTGGAGCCGTCGTGGAACTTGACGCCTGACCGGATCTTGAACGTGTAGACTAAGCCATCCTTCGACGCGGTCCAGGACTCGGCCAGATCGCCGACGACCTTCGGGTAGTTCTGCGTATCGAACTTTACCAGGTAGCTGTAGTGCGGCTTCACGGGATGGAGCATGGCAAACGTCGTCTCACGGTGGCCGTCGAGCGACGGCGGCTGCGCCGTGGATATGTACACCAGCGTGCCGCCGTGGCGGGGCGCCTGCGCTGTACCTTCGACTTGGGTGAGGGCAAGCACGACCAGCACGGCGACCAAAGCGAGCGCAAGCCGCCGCGCCCGCGGGACGCCAACATCTGAACTGTGCATCACACTGCCTCCTATTTTCGAGAACTTGCTTTTCCTGTACGACACAGAGAAGGTCCTTCCCTGTGCGCTCTATCCTCTCCCGGCGAGTTCGGCGAATGCCTCAAGCGCCTGCTCGAAGCAGGCCATCGGGGGGCGCACCAGGCCGGCGCCGATCTGGCCGATCCCGGGCTTGCGGTGGGCGATGCCGGTGTTCACACGCGGCAGGATTCCGGTCTTGACGACCTTCCGGATGTCGATGCCGGTCGGTGTGCCGCGGAAATCGAGCTGCGGGATGCCGAACGCGGGGTTTTCGGTCACCGTGAGCTCATACATTTCCATCGTCGACTCGAGAGCCATCTTCGGGGTGCCGCCCACGAACTTCACGATTGCGGGCGCGGCCGCCATCGCAAACGCGCCGATTCC
>JAHZOA010000253.1 GCA_020028455.1 Armatimonadota bacterium
CCGGCAATGCCTGGAGAACGCGCGCATCGATGCCGACCGCGCGTGGCGCGCTGGCGGTGGCTGTGCTTGATGGGAAGATTTACGCTATTGCGGGAGAATCACGGCCGGGCAACGATACCTCAGCGAACGAGGAATACGATCCTGCTACTGATGTGTGGCGCCGGCGCGCGCCTGTTCCGACCCCGCGCAACCATCACGCGGCAGTCGCTTTCGGCGAACGCATCGTGACCTTCGTCGGCCGGTCGCGCGGCCAGAACATCCCCGTCACGGAAATCTACGATCCCCGCGCAGATGCCTGGACCCGCGGCGCGCCAATACCCACCCCGCGCAGCGGGATCGCCGCCGCCGCCCTCGGGAACCTCATTTACGTTTTCGGCGGTGAACTGGGTCGAGCAACGACGTATCCCGAAAACGAGGCGTATGGCCTTGCGAGCAATACCTGGACAGCGAAGGCGCCGCTTCCTACACCGCGCCATGGCCTTGCAGCCGTGGCAGTTCAGAACCGCATTTATGTAATCAGCGGCGGACCACGGCCAGGCGGAAGCTATAGCAACGTAAACGAAGTTTACTTCCCGGACTAGGCTCACAACTTCGGTCGTAGGTCGTAGGTCGTGGGTCGTGGAAATTGCTTACCTACGACCGACGACCCACGACCAATGACCGCAGTCAGCGAACAGCAGACAGATCGCCTTGTCCGCGCACTCCGGGGCGCGGTGCGGGGTGAAGTGCGCTTCGACTCATTCTCCCGTGTCCTCTACAGCACCGACGCCAGCATTTACCAGATCATGCCTGTCGGTGTCGTGATTCCGCGGGATGAGGAGGATATTGTTGCTACCCTCCACATCGCGGCGGAGGAGCGCGTGCCGGTGCTTCCTCGCGGCGGAGGCACCAGTCTGGCCGGACAATCCATCGGGGCGGCCATCATCCTCGATTGCTCCAAATACATGGACCGCCTTCTCGAGGTGAACCCCGCAGGCCCGTGGGCGCGCGTGCAACCCGGCGTGGTGCAGGACGAGTTGAACATCGAGGCCCGCCAGTACGACCTACGCCTGGGGCCGGATACGGCGACCAGCAACCGCGCCACGCTCGGTGGGATGACCGGCAACAACTCCGCGGGCGCCCGCTCCATCGTGTATGGCAAGATGGTCGATCACACCCTGGAGATACGCACGCTGTGCATGGACGGCACCGAGTTAACCCTGCAACCGCTGAGCGGAGAAGACGCCAAGAAGAAACTCGCGAGTACGAGCCGTGAAGGCGAGATTTACCGCGCGGTGTCGTCCGCCGTCAACGCCAACCGCGACGAGATTGACCGCCGTTTCCCGAAGATCCTGCGCCGGGTCAGCGGCTACAACCTCGACGCGTTGCTCAACGACCCAACTGATCTGCGTAAGCTCATCGTCGGATCGGAAGGCACGCTTGGGATTGTCACGGAGATGAAGGTCCGGCTCGTGCCAAATCCCCGCCACAGCGCGCTGAGTGTCGTCCACTTCGCGGACCTGTTCGAAGCGTTGGAAGCGACACAGATTATTCTCCAATTCAACCCCTCAGCCGTTGAACTGATCGATCGTATGGTCTTAGAGATGACTCGGGCCCAGCTGGAGCACGCCCGCCGGATGACGTTCGTGCAGGGGGATCCCGACGCGCTGCTGCTTGTCGAGTTCTCAGGAGACGACCGCGATGAGCTACAAAGCCGTCTGGCAGCGATGGAGTCTGCGATGCGGTCAGCCGGGAAGGGCTACGCGTTTACGCAGGCACATTCACCCGCCGACCAGGAGAACATTTGGAGAGTCCGCCGTGCCGGCCAGGGCCTGCTGCAGGGGATGAAAGGCGACAGCAAGCCGATCACTTTTGTGGAAGACACGGCTGTCGCGCCCGAACGGCTGGCGCCGTACATGCGGAAGTTCAAGGCGCTCCTCGATCATCACGGCGTGCGCGCGGCATTCTATGCTCATGCCAGCGTCGGGTGCATTCACGTCAGACCGTTGATCAACCTGAAAGACCGCCACGATATCGAGAAGATGAAGGCCATCGCATTGGCCGTGGGCGATCTGGTCATCGAGTTCGGCGGAACAATGAGCGGAGAGCACGGCGACGGTCTCGTGCGGTCGTGGTTTGTTGAACGATTTTTTGGGCCGCAGATCTATCGAGCTTTCACGGATGTGAAGCGCGCGTTCGATCCATTGGGTCTGATGAACCCAGGAAAGATCGTCAACGGTCCACCGATTGACAGCTCATTGCGCTACGGTCCCGCCTACCAGACGGTTCCCGTGGCGACGCACTTTGACTGGTCAAAGGATGGCGGCTTCGCACGGTCCGTGGAGCTATGCAGCGGCCTCGGCGCCTGTCGAAAGAAAACCGAAGGCACGATGTGTCCATCCTATATGGTCACGAGGGAGGAGGAACACAGTACGCGGGGCCGCGCGAACCTGCTTCGCGCCGTGCTGTCGGGCCAACTCCCTCCAGAAGAGCTGACGGGGCGCCGCCTGTACGCGGCGCTGGACTTGTGTCTTGAGTGCAAGGGGTGCAAAGCGGAATGTCCCGCGAACGTGGACATGGCCAAACTCAAGTACGAATTCCTGGCTCAGATGCCGCTGCGAGCCAGGCTGTTCGGGAATTTCCGGACCATGGCCCGGTGGGCAAGCGCCGCTGCTCCGCTGTCTAACTGGGCGACGCGCAGTGCGCCAATGCGATGGGTTCTCGATCGGACCACCGGGGTTGACGCGCGCAGGTCGCTGCCCCCTTTTGCGAGACCAAATTTTTTGCAGTGGTGGAAACGACGCGAGAACGCGACCCCTCACCCACCCCTCTCCCCTGTGGGGAGAGGGGTTCGGGGAGAGGGGCATTCGAGGGGCACCGTCGCCCTCTTCCCCGATACGTTCATGATTTACAACTATCCAGAGATAGGGAAGGCCGCGGTGAAGTTGCTCGAACGGCTCGGCTACGACGTCATCCTGGCAGAAGCGGGCTGCTGCGGGCGCACCATGATCAGCAAGGGCATGATCGGCGCCGCGAAGAAGGCGGCGCGGCGAAACGTCGACGCGCTGCTGCCGCTTGCGGAACGTGGGATCCCGATCGTCGGCTGCGAGCCGAGCTGTATCCTCACGTTCCGCGATGAGACTCCAGATCTTGTAGCCGGCCAAGAGGCACGAGCGGTGGCGAAGCATGCGCTGCTCATCGACGAGTTTTTAGCAGCGCAGCACCAGCAGGCCCCGCTCCAGCTGCGTGGCCACGGGTCCGGCTCCACGGTGCTGTTCCACGGCCACTGCCATCAAAAGGCGATCGCCGGGACGGCTGCTGCGCGGGCCGTGCTCACCGCCGCGGGTTTCAAGGTCGAAGAGGTGGATTCTGGATGCTGCGGCATGGCGGGATCCTTTGGGTTTGAGAAGGAGCACTATGACGTTTCGATGGCCGTGGGCGAGCGCCGGTTGCTGCCCGCGGTCCGGTCGAAGCCCGCATCCGTTCCAATCGTGGCCAAGCGCAGACGATTCAGTTCACAACGCAGCTACGATAGAAGAACTTCGTGTTCCCGCGTTCCCGCGTTCCCGGGATCCGGGGTGGAACTTCCCGCTGCTTGCCGCTGCAACGACGGCTCATTTTTTGAACGACTTCTATGTCGCTTTTCTGGCGCCGGTGCTCCCGTTGGTTGTCATGCGATTCGATCTGTCGCTTACGCTGGCAGGGCTCCTGGCCACGATCCTCAACACTTCCGCGGCGATGTCCCAGCCCGTCTTCGGCATGTTCGCCGACCAGATGCGCCGGCGGATCTTCGTCGCACTGGGACCGGCCTTGACTGTCCTGGCCATGGGCTCGATGGGTCTCGCGCCATCCTACGGAACACTTATCGTCCTGCTGCTTATCGCCGGCACGGGCACGGCAACGTTTCACCCGCAGGGCGCATCTACTGCGGGTCTGGCGAGCGGGAACCGTAAGGGGGTC
>JAHZOA010000254.1 GCA_020028455.1 Armatimonadota bacterium
TGTCCGTGATCTGGTGATGGAACTCTGCTGTGCCCTGCACAACGTCCGGGTGCGCCTGACCCCGTGGCAACCGATGGTTTAATCGGGATAAACTCAAATCACCATACGAGAGCGTACACTCCGTCGCGTCAGGCCGCCTGAGTCGAGAGTCATTGCTGGCAGCGTAACGTTTGGCGGAGGCTGACACCATCGAGAAGCGCTGTGAACGTTCTGCCAGATCGTTGGGAACACATCGAGACGCTCACCTCGTGTACAAGTGCGAAGAGACGCTTGTGAGCAGCTCGAGTTGGGACTACGGGCGCTTCTGGGGGCTCTAGAGGAGGCTCATCATGTTTCCTGCAGTGGTCTTGCAAGGCCGCCTGGTGCGGCTACGGCCCGTGACGGAGACCGACTTACCCTGCTTCCTGCGCTGGCTGAATGACCCAGACATCAACCGGTGGCTGGCCATGCCTGAGAGCGGGCCTCCCGCCACTTTGGAGGCGGAGCACGCCTGGTACGAGCGCACGAAACAGGACCCCAACCAGCTGGTGTGGTCGATTGAAACACATGGGGGCCATCTTCTGGGGAACGTGGCCCTCCATCGTGGTTTCAGGGCAGACGCCGCCGAGCTTGGCCTGTTCATTGGCGAGAAGGGGGAGTGGAGCAAAGGGTACGGGACCGACGCGGTGCGGACGACTCTCGGGCATGCCTTTGGCCAGATGGGCTTCCGGCGCATCTACCTCCATACCGACGTGGAGAACCAGAGGGCGCACCGCTGCTTTGTGCAGTGCGGGTTGCGGCAGGAAGGGCTCGTGAAGGAATATCGCCGTCGCTGGGGGGAGACGCGCTTCATTGACGGCCTATTAATGGCGATCCTCACTCGTGAATTCACAGGAGAGCTGGCCGTGTAGCGTAAGCCAGTAACCAATTCCGCGTCTAACCAAGCACTGCAGCCGACTGCCTCCAGCGTCCGCTCCTACGTCGCTCCCGCTTTCGGCAGCGGCTGAGCGCCAGCTTTGGGCGTCAAGAATGGTGATCGGCCTACCGACAATGGGAGAGAGAACATGCTCAGGTTCGTTCTTGGCACGCTCGGCGCAGTTGCCTTGGCATGGCCTGTAGCGGCACAAGTTCAATCGTTTCCAGCCTCGTTCCGCACGCAGGATATCCAGACCGAGGGTGCGACGCTTCACGTCCGCGTCGGCGGCCAGGGGCCGCCCGTCGTGCTGCTGCACGGGTTCGGTGACACGGGCGACATGTGGGCGCCGCTCGCGGCCGACCTCGCGCGCGACCACACGGTTGTCGTGCCCGATCTTCGCGGCATGGGGCTCTCGTCGCAGCCGCCCGGCGGCTACGACAAGCGTACGCAGGCAGCCGACATCCGGTCTGTGCTGACGTCGCTCGGCCTCGACCGAGCGGTGATCGTCGGGCACGATATCGGCACGATGGTCGCCTACGCCTATGCGGCGCGGTACCCTGAAAAGACCGAGAAGCTCGTCGTGATGGACGCACCGATTCCCGGCATTCCGCCTTGGGATTCCATCGTGCGGCTGCCGGCGCTGTGGCATTTTGATTTCGGCGGTCCGGATGCGGAGCGGCTCGTGGCAGGGCGTGAGCGCATCTATCTCGACCGCTTCTGGAACGAATTCGCGGGCGACCGCACGAAAATAGACGAAGCCACCCGAGAACACTACGCGCAGCTCTATGCGCGGCCAGGCGCTATGCGTGCGGCCTTCGCCCAGTTCAATGCCATCCGGCAGGATGCTGAGGACAACAAGGTTGCGATGGTAACGAAGCTCGGCATGCCCGTGCTGGCGGTCGGCGGCGAAAAGTCGTTCGGTGCGAACGAGGCGGTGGTGATGCGCAACGCGGCAACGGACGTGACCGAACTCGTCGTCCCGAATGCCGGCCACTGGTTGATGGAGGAAGCGCCCTCGGCCACGATCACAGCCGTTCGCGCCTTTCTGTCGAGGAGCTGAGCATCGAGCCGGTTTGTCGCTTGGGCGACGCTTGGTGATCGGCCAAGTCCAATATCGATAACTTTGTGGCCGTCCGCTCCCGCATTCGGACCATGTGTCATGAAGATTGACGCCTGTTCTGAACCCTGATCCGGGATTGCCAGATGACGCCTGGGTTCACTGACGCATATGTGAAGGAGGCACCGTATGAGACGGATTGTTTTCGTGCTGGTTGCAGGTGTAGCGCTGGCCGGCGTGGTCGCCTCCATGGCCCCCGCATCTGGACAGGCCGATGGAGAGGCCGCCCCGATCTTCGGAGTCAAAATCCCCCCCGGATACCGCGACTGGAGGTTGATCTCCGTGGCCCACGAAGAAGGCGACCTCAACGATCTGCGCGCCATTCTGGGCAACGACGTAGCGATCAAGGCCTACCGGGAAGGGCAGCTTCCGTTCCCGGACGGCACCATCATTGCCCGGCTCGCCTGGAGTTACGACCCATTGGAGGAAAGCAGCAAAGCCTTTGGCCGTCTCCAATCTTTCGTGGCCGGGCCACCCAAGAACGGGGTGCAGTTTATGGTCAAGGACTCAAGAACATACGCCTCGACCGGCGGCTGGGGGTTCGCGCAATTTAACGACGGCAAACCCGC
>JAHZOA010000096.1 GCA_020028455.1 Armatimonadota bacterium
GCGCGAGTTCTACCCCGTGATGCTCAAAGAGGATCAGGATCTGACGGCCCGCGCGCACCACGCGGGAGAGCGCACCTACGAGCTCACTGAATTCCTGGTTGATGTGCTCCACCGAAGCGATGTCGGGGCGCGATTCCCTCACCGCGTCACGTATCATGCATCCTGCCACGGGCTGCGGGGACTCGGTGTTCGACATCAACCGCTCGAGTTGCTCTCGCGTGTTCGAGACCTCGAGCTGAGGCCGCTCGACGGTGTGGAA
Source organism: Armatimonadota bacterium (assembly GCA_020028455.1). Taxonomy (GTDB): domain Bacteria; phylum Sysuimicrobiota; class Sysuimicrobiia; order Sysuimicrobiales; family Kaftiobacteriaceae; genus JACPRY01. Next base: position 260 of record JAHZOA010000096.1, read on the forward strand.
GAGTGTTGTGGGTTTGGGGGCATGTTCGCGGTCAAGTTTTCGGCACTGTCGGGGTCGATGCTCGACACAAAGATTCGGGCGATTGAGGCTTCTGACGCGGAGGTCGTGACCGCCACGGATGCGAGCTGCTTGATGCAGATAGACGGCGGCCTCCGCCGGCGACGGAGCAGGATCCGGTCTCTTCACCTTGCCGAAATTCTTGCGTCACAATGAAGTCGTCTAGAAAGTCTGCGGGTCTCCGAGTCTTCTGGTCTTCACGCTCTGCCAATACTGGTCTGTTAGTCTATTCGTCTCTTGGTCTATCAGTCTTGAGTTCAAGAGATCATCAGACCAGGAGACAAGAAGACTAGTCCTAGGCCTGGGAGAAGACCAGAAGACAAGCAGACCAACAGACCATGTAGACGAAGTTCCAATGACAGCGCGAATCGATTTCGAGAAAAACTCAGAGAAGGCCTTGGGTGACCCCAGTCTGCAGGCCACGCTCCGGTCCGCAATGGTCCGGTTCCGGGGGCTGCGGAACAGCGCCGTCGAGGAGATTCCGAACTGGCAGGCGCTGCGGCAATACGCCCACGACGTGAAAGCGCACGCGCTGGCCCACCTCGACAGATATCTGGAGCAGCTGGAGCGGCAGGTGACGGAAGCGGGCGGAGTCGTGCATTGGGCTCGTAACGCGGACGAGGCGCGCAGCCTCATCACGCAGCTCGTCAAGTCGAGCGGACGGCAGGTCGTCAAGAGCAAGTCGATGACAACCGAGGAGATCGAGCTCAACAAGGCGCTCGAACATGCCGGATGCGAAGTGACCGAGACGGATCTCGGCGAGTATCTGGTGCAACTCGCCGGGGAGCAGCCCGCCCACATCATTGCGCCCGTCGTGCACAAGTCGAAGGAGACCATCGCGGCGCTCTTGTCGGAAAAGCTCGGCGTGCCGCGCTACGACGACGCGCAGCAGTTGACAATGGTAGCGCGAGAGGTGCTCCGGCGGAGATTCCTGGAAGCGGACGTCGGGATCAGCGGGGTGAACTTTGCCGTCGCAGAGAGCGGCACGGTTGTCGTGGTGGAGAACGAAGGCAATGCGCGTCTGACGACGACGCTGCCCCGGACACATATCGCCGTCATGGGCATTGAAAAGGTCATCCCTCGCCTGGCCGATCTCGATGTGTTCCTCACGCTGCTGCCGCGCAGCGCCACCGGCCAGCGCATGAGTAGCTACGTCTCGTTCCTCACGGGACCGCGACGCGTCGGCGAGGCCGATGGCCCCGAGCAACTGCACCTGGTATTGCTCGACAACGGACGCACAGCCATCCACGCCGACAGCAGCATGCGGGAATCGCTGGCGTGTATCCGCTGTGGAGCGTGTCTCAACGTGTGCCCGGTCTTCGAGCGCACTGCCGGCCACGCCTACGGTTCGGTATACTCGGGACCGATCGGGGCGGTGCTGACCCCGCTATTCCAGGGCCTCGACGTGGCGGGAGATCTGCCCTTCGCTTCATCTCTCTGTGGAGCCTGTGGCGAGGTGTGTCCCGTAAAGATCGAGCTGCCTCGACTTCTACTGGAGCTGCGGTCCCGTGTCGTCCGGCAGCAGGGAGCACCTGTTGCGGAGCGATTCTTCGTGTGGGGATGGGTGAACGCGATGAAGAGCGCGAGGCGCCTCGCCGTCGCCGGCAAAGTCGCCAGAGCGGTCCATCGTTTCACGTCAGCTGTTCGCCTGCCGCTGCCATATCCGTTCTCGAGGTGGTCGGCGTTTCGAGAGCTTCCCAGGCCGGCGGCCAAGGCGTTCAGAGAACGAACATCATGACGACGGCTCGAGAAGTGATCCTGACCCGCCTGCGGCAGGCCGCGGATCCGGCGATCCCTTTGCCCGAATCGTCCAGGCCCGATGCGCAGCCGTCTGATCTCGTGTCTTTGTTTATCGAGCGAGCCACCGCCGTCGGTACAGAGATCGAGACCGCCAGTCCGGTGACGCTGGCGACCGCGATCATCGATGAGTTGACGAAGACTGGGGTAAGCCGCGTCGCCATGTGGGAAGACCGGCTGCTCATGCAGGTCAGGGCGGCCCTGCGCGCCACACCATTCCAGGTGCTGGACCCGTGGGATCACGCACGCGACACCGTTGCCGGCGCGGATGCAGGAATCACCATCGCAGACTTTGCGATCGCGCTCACTGGTACGCTGGTCCTGGATTGCTCACCAGCGCACCCGCGCAGCACTTCCCTACTTCCTCCCGTGCACATTGCTGTGGTTCCGGCTGCGCACATCGTCGCGTCCCTCGGTGACGTGCTGACACGGACCGGCCCGCTGCCCTCCGCACTGACGTTTATCACAGGACCAAGCCGCACTGCCGACATCGAACTGACTCCGGTGCGAGGCGCACACGGGCCCACTCGCGTAAAAGTGTTCCTATTGACGTGAACTTGCGCAAAAACGTCTTCCCCGTCTACAAGATTTGGTCTTAATTCTGGAGTATGCAGACTGGGTAGACGGGGTAGACTGGGTAGACAGGGTAGACGCATATAATGGGTATCACGGTGTCACTCCACAGCGAACTGCGCGAGGCCCTCGGAGAGAAATATGTCCTCGTTGAGCCCGAGGATGTCATCGTGTACGAGCGGGACGGCTCAATCATTCAGGTGATGCCGGAGGTTGTCGCCCTGCCGGCCGATACTGCCCAGGTCGCCGCGGTCGTGCGCGCGGCAAAACGGGCGAACGTCCCGATTGTGCCCCGCGGTTCCGGGACCGGGCTCGCGGGCGGCGCCGTGCCGGCCGAAGGCGGCGTCGTCGTCTCACTGGCACGCATGAACAGGATCCTCGAGGTCGACCCCCGCAACCGCACTGCGCTGCTGGAAGCCGGCGTCATTAATCTCGACGTCACGAAGGCTGCCGCGAGCCATGGCCTGTTTTATGCGCCTGATCCCAGCAGCCAGGCCGCCTGTTCGATCGGCGGCAACGTGGCCAATAACTCAGGCGGTCCGCACACGCTGGCCTACGGCGTGACCACGAACCACGTGCTGGGCGTCGAGGTCGTGCTCGACGACGGACAAGTTGTCTGGCTCGGGGGCGCAGTCCCGGACACCCCGGGCTATGATCTGTGCGGCGTCTTCGTGGGGTCAGAAGGGACAGTGGGAATCGTCACCAAGGCGCTCGTCCGATTGATGCGGACGCGCGAAGCCGTTCAAACCCTCCTCGCCGTGTTCGACCGCATGGATGCCGCCACGCAATCGGTTGTGGAGATCACCGGACGAGGGATCATTCCGGCCGCGCTTGAGATGATGGACAAAGTCACGATCGAGGCGGTCGAAATGGGATCGTCGCTGGGTTATCCCAAAGGCGCCGAAGCCGTGCTCCTCGTGGAGGTCGAAGGCGTCCGAGAGCATTGCGACCGGGCGGTGGCGCTCGTACGTGAAATCTGCGAGCAAACGGGCGCCCGGCAGGTAAAGGTGGCGCAGGATGCGGCCGAACGTCAGCGTTTGTGGAAAGGACGAAAGGAAGCGTTTGGGTCGATGGGGCGCCTCGCCCCCCATTATTACGTGCAGGACGGCGTCGTCCCGCGCAGCCGGCTTCCCGAGATCATGCGGGAAGTGGCCGCGATCAGCACGCGATTCGGGCTGCGCATCGCCAATGTGTTTCACGCCGGGGACGGCAACCTCCATCCAAATATCCTGTTTGATATGCGTACCCCCGGCGAGCTGGACCGCGTGATCGAGGCCAGCGACGCCATCCTTCGCGCGTGCGTCGCAGCGGGGGGCAGCATCACCGGCGAGCACGGGGTTGGGCTCGAGAAACGGAATTCGATCACACTTTTGTTCTCGCAGCAGGATCTCGATGCGATGGCAAAGGTGCGGAAGGCATTTGACCCCGACGGTCGGTTCAATCCGGCCAAGGTGTTCCCGACGCCGATCACCTGCGCCGAGATGCGTCTGGTGCCGGCGAAGATTCCGGCGGGACTATGGATTTAACGACGGGAACGCGGGAACGTGGGAACGCGGGAACGAGGCAAGCGACCTCCGTTCTCAGTATCCCGGAGCTCGACGCGTGTGTGCACTGCGGGCTGTGCTTGAATCACTGCCCCACGTATCGCGTGACTTCTCTCGAGCCTGAATCTCCGCGCGGCAGAATCCATCTTGTCCAAGCTGCATCTCAGGGGCGCATCGAGCCCAATGAGCGTTTTGGCGAACACATCTATCTGTGCTTGATGTGCCGTGCGTGTGAAACGGCCTGCCCCGCCGGCGTGCAGTACGGCCGGATCGCCGAGGCGGCACGGGAGGTGCTGGGTCCTCCCGGATCTCCGTTCGCGCGGGCGGTCCAGATGTTTGCCTTCAGACGCCTGCTACCCTCGCTTCGGCGGCTGCGGTGGGTCGCCGTAGGGTTGCGCCTCTACCAGCGCAGCGGCCTCGCGGTGTTAGTGCGCCCGCTCCTACCCAGGCGGCTGCGCGAGATGGAGGCTATGCTGCCGCAGGTGCCCGACCGTTTCTTCTCGCCTAAGGCAGAGGTGTTGCCAGCCATCGGTCCCCGGCGCGCTCGCGTAGGCGTGCTTTCAGGCTGTGTGATGAGCGTGCTGTTTGCAGATGTGAACGAGGCCACAGTTCGCGTGCTGCGCAGGAACGGCTGCGAGGTCGTGATCCCAAACGCGCAGGGGTGCTGCGGCGCGCTGAACGTGCACAACGGGGAGACGGTGGCGGCGAAGGCGATGGCGCGCCGAAATATCGACATCTTCCTTGGGTCCGGTGTAGATGCCGTGATAGTCAACGCAGCCGGGTGTGGGGCCACCATGAAGGAATACGGTCATCTGCTTCACGACGATCCTGCATACAAAGAGAAGGCCGAGCAATTCGGGCGTCTGACAAAGGATGCGGCCGAGTTTCTTGCCGAGCTTGGAGTCGTTCCCCCGCAAGGCCGCGTTGATCTCACCGTCACGTACCAAGACCCGTGCCATCTCGCTCATGGGCAACGCGTTCGCACGCAGCCGAGGATCCTTTTGGCAAGTATCCCAGGGCTGCGACTTGTGGAAATGGATGGCTCAGACCGCTGCTGCGGCAGCGCAGGGATCTACAACATTACGCACCCCGAGATGTCCCAGACGGTGCTGTCCGAGAAGATGCGGATGGTGGATCATACGGGTGCGCAGGCGGTGGTGGCGCCGAATCCCGGCTGCATGCTGCAGCTCCGCTTCGGCGGGAAGAAGTTTGGGCCCAATGTTCCCGTGTATCATCTGATGGATTTACTCGACAAGGCCTACGGGAACGCGGGAACGGGGGAACGCGGGAACGAGGAAACGATATGAAAACCGCTGCGGACACGCTGACCGCGCGCCTGGAATCCATTCTTGGCCGGCACGCTGTCCAACAAGATGCCGCGGCGCTGAGGGCTCATACCGTGGACGGCATGGTTCCCTCGGTGAGAGTCGCGCCGCAGGATGCCGCGCAGATCAGCGAGGTGCTCAAGATCTGCACTGAGGATCATGCAGCAGTGGTGCCGTGGGGCGGGGGGACGAGCATCGGGCTCGGCAACCGGCCATCTCGCGTCGACGTGGTGCTCAGCCTTGAGCGCTTCACTGGTTTGATCGAGCATGACGACGCAAACCTCACCGCGACGGCGCAGGCGGGGATGCGAGTGGCAGAGCTTCAGCAGATCCTGGCGGGGCGGCATCAGTTCCTTGCGATCGATCCTCCGCAGACCGCGGAGGCGACCATCGGTGGTGTGGTGGCAGCCAATACGAACGGTCCCCGCCGGATGCACTACGGAGGCGTGCGTGACCAGGTGATCGGCATGAAGTGCGTGCTGGCCACCGGGGAGCAGGTGAAATCCGGGGGCAAGGTCGTCAAAAACGTCGCCGGATACGACATGTGCAAACTGTTCACCGGTTCGCTCGGCACCCTCGGCGTCATCACCGAGGTCACGCTCAGGATGGCGCCGGTTCCGGAGCGATCGGCGAGCGTGCTCGCCTCAGGCACAATCGCGCAGGCGCTGAAGATGGTGGAGCAGATTGAGGCTTCCGCACTGCTGCCGTGCGCGGTGACACTGGTCAACGCGCGAGCGGCAGTTCAACTTACGGCGGAATCAGGAATCAGGAAACAGGAATCAGACTATCTCGTCCTCGTGTGGGTCGAAGGTTTTTCGGAAGCGGTGGAGCGACATCTCAACGACCTCCGAACCATGGCAAAGGGCGCGGGCATGTCGGCCGAGGCGTTGGAAGATTCGCAGCATCAAACGCTATGGAAATCCATCTGTGACTTCACCAGCATCGTGTCAGGCCCGCTGTACAGACTGACGCTTCCTCTGGGTGCGATCGGCGGAGCCATTTCGACGATCGACGGTTGGTCTCCCACGCCGCAGATCGTTGCGCACACGGGCGCGGGGACGCTTTGGGTTGCTTCCGATGTCGGCGACGTCGCTGGTTGGTTCGCCCGTCTCTCGGCGCTCGCGACCAGCAATCGCGG
>JAHZOA010000097.1 GCA_020028455.1 Armatimonadota bacterium
TTTCAGTTGTCACATGAAGACACGCCGCGATCCGCAGGCCGTGTAGCGGCCGCTCGCGGCTGAACCGGTCGCGGATCTTTGCCAGCACAGGCATCTCTGCGTCGGCCCACTCGATCCGCTGCCGGCCCTTTTTGACCAACCCCATGTCCTTGACGTGGTGCTCCATAGCACACTCCAAAAGCGTTGAAGGTTGAAGGTTAAAGGTCGAAGGTCACAGCAACCCCTCCGGCACCTTCAACATTCAACCTTCAACGTTGTTATTCGATGAAGTCCTTCAGACGTTTTGAACGTGAAGGGTGACGCAGTTTGCGGAGCGCCTTCGCCTCGATCTGCCGGATGCGCTCACGGGTGACACCGAACTCGCGCCCCACCTCTTCCAGCGTGCGCGGCCGTCCGTCATCAAGCCCGAAGCGCAGCTTCAGCACCTTTCGTTCGCGCGGCGTAAGGGTTTCGAGCACGTCCTCCAGCTGCTCCTTGAGCATGGTGAAGGACGCGGCTTCGGCGGGAGCCAGCGCTTCCTGATCCTCAATGAAGTCGCCGAGATGGCTGTCCTCTTCCTCGCCGATCGGCGTCTCCAGCGAGATCGGCTCCTGTGCAATCTTCATGATCTCGCGCACGCGCTCCGGAGCCAGGCTCATGGCCTGCGCGATCTCTTCAGCGGTGGGATCGCGACCCTTCTCCTGCAGCAGCGAGCGCTGGATCCGGACGAGCTTGTTGATCGTCTCCACCATGTGCACCGGGATGCGGATCGTGCGCGCCTGATCCGCGAGCGCGCGGGTGATCGCCTGCCGGATCCACCAGGTGGCATACGTGCTGAACTTGAAACCCTTGCGCCAGTCGAACTTCTCGACTGCCCGGATGAGGCCCAGATTGCCCTCTTGGATCAGGTCGAGGAAGAGCATTCCTCGCCCGACATACTTCTTGGCGATACTCACGACCAGCCGCAGGTTGGCCTCGATGAGGCGGCGCTTGGCTTCCTCGTCGCCCTTCTCCATCCGCTGGGACAGGTCGACTTCTTGTGCCTGGGAGAGGAGCGCGACCTTCCCGATCTCCTTGAGGTACATCCTAACCGGGTCATCGATCGCGACACCCTCGGGCACAAGCGGCTCTTCCTCCTCGTCCTTGCCTTTGGGCTTCGCCTCCTCAGCATCTTCAACGACATCGATCCCCTGTTCGAGCAATGCCTGGTACACCCGGTCGATGAGCTCAATTTTCTGCTCAGCCTCCGGGAACTGCTCGAGGATCTCGTCGTGCGTGAGATACCCGCGCTTCTTGCCCGTCTCAACCAGGGCCTTCAGCTGCTCTGGCATCTCCTGCGGCTCGGTTGTGGTTGCCGCGTCTGGCGCGGCCTTTTTCTTAGCCATGGCTTTTCTGCTTAACCAGTTCTAGGTACGCCATCTGCAACCGTCGAACCTGCTCTAGGTCCCCGGCCGCCTGGGCCGCGGCGATCTGCCGGCCCAGCATCTCCCGCCGTTCCGCACCGGGGATGCGGCGGGTCAAGTAGTCCATCGACTCCTGCACTGCCCGCTGCTTGTCTTTTTCCTCCACGGGCGGAGCCTCGAACACCAATTGCATCAACAGCCGTTTGGCCTCCTCATCCTCTATCAATTCCTGTAACACTTCGGGGCCGCTACTAGACTCCAGCAGGACGCCTGCCAGGACCCGGTGGCGTGGTTCGACAAAATCCTTCACCGACAGTTGCTCGGCCACCGCCGGCCGCAGATCCGGCTCGAGCACCATCAAATGCAGCAGGATCCGTTCCGCCTGTTGTCGTGCCCGATCTGGCCCGGCCGGCGCCGGCGGCTCATTCGCGGGGCTCCCTCCGCGCACGGTGCGCCGAAGGCGCTGCCGGACTGCATCCTCCCGCAGGTCCAGCCGCTCGGCCATACCCCGGATGTACTCTGCCTGCCGGATGGGATTGCGCACGGCCGCAAGGACCGGAATCAGCTCGTCGGAGATCCGAACCTTGCCCTCAACGGATTTCGGGTCGTGGCGCGATATTGCCATCGTGAGCTGGTACTCAAACACCGGCAGGGCCCGTTCCACCAGGGCGTGGAATGCCTCCGCCCCCGTTTCACGCACAAACCCATCCGGGTCGCCTGAGGGCAACACCACAACGCGCACGGGCACCTCCGCCTCCTCAAACAGCCCCATGGCGCGCTCCATTGCCCGGAGTCCGGAAGCGTCGGCGTCATACACAATGACGGCCTTTGACGCGAATCGCTTCATCACCAGTACCTGGTCCAGTGTCAGCGCGGTGCCGAGTGATGCCACGGCATTGGCAATGTCAAATTGATGACATGTCAGCGCGTCCATGTTGCCTTCGACCACGATCATCTCATCAAGGTGACGGATTGCCTCGCGGGCAAGGTTGAGTCCGTATAGTGTCCGGCCTTTGTTGAACACCGACGTCTCTTTGGTGTTCAAGTACTTGGGCTCGGCCTGATCGAGCGCGCGCCCGCCGAATGCTATTGGCCGATCCTGGAGATCAAAAATCGGAAAGATCAGCCGGTGCCGCAGCAGGTCATAGTGTCCGTCCCCACTGGGACGCGGATTGACCAGTCCACCTTTCTCCAACAGCGACGGCGCATAGCCCTTGCTGCGGAGCGCCTTGAATAATTCGTCCCATGCGTGGGGCGCGTAGCCGAGACGGAAGCGTTCCGCCGTCTGCTCATCCACACCCCGCTGCTTGAGATACTCTCGCGCGGCCTTCCCCTTTTCCGGATGGCGAAGCTGCTCGCGATACCATGTCGCCGCCGCATCCAGCGAGCGGTACAGTAGATCCCGTTCTGATGCCTTGCGTTCCTCGTCGGGCGTCCGTTCCAACCTCACGCCCGCGCGTCGCGCCAGCGTATCGACGGACTCGCCAAACGAAAGATTGCTTATCTTCATTACGAAGTCGAACGCGTCGCCCCCAAGCGAACATCCAAAACAGTGCCACAGCCCCTTCTCCCGGTCGACATGGAACGACGGCGTCTTCTCCTGATGAAACGGACACAACCCTTTGTAGTAGCGCCCGGTCTTCTTCAGCGCAACATGCTCACCGGCGAGCTCTACCAGGTCGACCCGCGCTCTGATCTCTTCTTTTATGTCGCTCGAGAGCCGTCCGCGCATAGGACACCTTTAGGACGGAGAACATCTCCGGAAAATTCCCCGCGGGGAACTTCAAAAGGCCTTATCCGCAATGGATAAGGCCCTCCACGTGCTGGACATAATCTACCTTCGGAAACCTGTCTTACCTTCCTGCCGAACGCGCTTTACCCGCTTAATATTCCTTTCGACCAGAAGACCTCCGCAATTGATGGCCGTGACCGGTGGTGACGGGGCCAAAGGGGTCCCCGTATCAGTTTCAGTCGGGGAAGGGCTCCGTCGCCACCGGGACAGGCCACACCCGGCTACCTGGTCGCCGCCTCCGCTTTTTGCTGTTTGGCGCCCGCCACCACCTTCTCGGCCGCGTGCGGTGGCACTTCCTCGTAGTGGGAGAACGACGTCTCGAAGGTCCCGCGGCCGCCGGTCATCGACCTGAGACCGGATGCATATCGCAACAGTTCGGCCTGAGGCACCGTGGCCTGAACGACCGTCGTTCCATCCCCCTGCGGTTCCATGCCGAGGATCCGGCCGCGTTTGGCGTTGAGATCGCCGATTACATCGCCCATCTGTTCTTCGGGCACGTGCACCCTGAGGGTTACGATCGGCTCCAGCAGCACGAGGCCCGCCGCTGTCGCCGCGTCGCGGAACGCCATGGAGCCGGCAATCTGGAACGCGATATCGGAACTGTCCACGTCGTGGTACTTTCCGTCCACCAGCACCACCTTTACGTCAACGACCGGATAGCCCGCCAGCACACCTTCCTCGATTGACTTACGCACGCCCTTCTCAACCGATGGGATGAACTGGTTGGGAATGGCGGCGCCGAAAATCTTGTCCACGAACTCAAACCCAGTCCCGCGCGGCAGTGGTTCCATCTCGAGGGAACACACGCCATACTGTCCACGGCCACCGGTCTGTTTGACGTAGCGCCCCTGCGCCCTCCCCTTCCCTTTGATGGTCTCGCGGTACGGCACGCGGGGGAGGTGTAACGTCACATCCACGCTGAACTTGCGCCGGAGGCGCTCCGCCATGATCTCCAAGTGCGATTCACCCATCCCGGAGATCACAGTCTGCTTGAGCTCGGAGTTGCGGTGCACCCGGAACGTTGGATCTTCCTCGGCCAAGCGGTGCAGCGAGACGCCCATCTTGTCCTCATCACCCTTGCTTTTTGGCTCGACCGCCATGGAGATCGCGGGGCTGGGGAATTCCACCGGAGACAGGATGACCGGCGCTTCCTTCGCAGACAACGTATCGCCGGTCGCGGTCTCGACAAGTTTCGCCACTGCGGCGATGTCGCCGGCGCCTACCGAGGCTGCCGGTTCTTGCTGCTTACCTCGAACGAAGAAGAGTTGACCGACCCGTTCGGGCTTTTGCTTCGTCGAGTTGAGGACCTCGGCGTTTGATCGGAATGTGCCGCCATAGACCCTGAAGTATGACAACTTTCCGACGAAGGGATCGGCGACAGTTTTGAACACGAGCGCGGCCAGCGGCCCCTCCGGCTTTTGCGCGACGGGTACCTGCTGCTTCGTCCGCGCATCTGTTGCCGTGACCTCCGGGCGCTCGAGTGGGCCAGGCAGCAGGGTGACGATCTCTTCAAGAATTTGAGGGATCCCGATAGTCTTGGTGGCGCACGCGCACATCACCGGGATGAGTGAACCGGATTTGACGCCCTCGTGTAAGCCGCGCGTAAGCTCTTCCTGAGTTAGCTCGCCCGATTCCAGGTACTTCTCAACGAGCGCGTCGTCGGTCTCAGCCGCAGCCTCCATGAGTTTCTCGCGCGCCGCGGCTGCAGCGGCCTGCAACTCGCCGGGCAAATCCCCCGGCACTGATTCGCCATTCTGGAACGAATAGGCTTTCATCTCGAGGAGATCGACGACCCCGGAAAATGACGCCTCCGATCCGATGGGAATCTGGATTGGCGCCACCTTCGTGCCAAACTTCCTGCGCAGCGACTCCATGGTTCGATCGAAGCTGGCGTTTTCGCGATCGAGCCGGTTGACCACGACCACCCGGCTGACGCCGGCGCGATCGGCGTGGCCCCACGCGACCTCCGTCTGCACTTGGACTCCCGAAACGGCGTCGACCACCACAATTGCGCCCTCGACGGCTCGAAGCGCGCCCACGACCTCCCCGACGAAGTCGGGATATCCCGGAGCGTCGATGAGATTGACCTTATAGTCCTTCCATTCGAGTGGTGCGAGGGAAGCGTTGATGGTGTGCTTTCGACGCTGCTCTTCAGGGTCGAAGTCGGTGACCGATGTGCCGTCGTCGACCTTGCCCAACCGTTCCGTCGCCTTTGCAAGAAACAGCAGCGCCTCGACGAGCGATGTCTTTCCCGTGCTGCCGTGACCGACAACGACAACATTTCGGATCTTCTCAGGCGGAAACGATTTCACAATTGGACCTCCACTCCCGGATCACTTATCAGATTTCTTCACTCAATAGCCGAGTTCCTTATCGACTATGTTCCGGAGGGTCTCCCCACGCAAATAACGCTGAAGGTTCTCGCAGAAAAGCGGCACCGCCCGATCCATGTAGGCCGGCGATGTTCCAGAGACATGTGGGGTAATGATCACGTTCTCAAATCCATAGAGCGGGCTGTCGGCCGGAAGCGGCTCACGTTCAAACACATCAAGCGCTGCACCCGCGATACGCCCCTCGCGAAGCGCGGAGATCAGCGCCTGTTCCTGAACAATTGGGCCTCGGCCGACATTAATGAAGAGCGCCGAAGGCTTCATCGTTCGAAACGCGTCCTCGCCGACAAGACCCCGCGTCTGCGGCGTCAACGGCAGGGCCACGACAACCGCGTCGGACTCCCGCAGGATCGTACGCAAACCGTCGGCGCCCACCACCTGGTCCACGTCCGGTACCGGCGCGGCCGTTCGTCTCATCCCGATGACCCGCATGCCAAACGCGTGCGCCTTTTGAGCGATCTCTGCGCCGATCGTCCCCAGGCCCAGGATGCCCAGTGTCTTCCCAAGCAGTTCCTCGCCGGATGCCCGGCTGCGATCCCATTTTCGCCGCAGTTGATCACGGAGCGCCAGATGGAGCCGGCGCGTGAAGACCAGCATGACGGCGATGACGTGCTCCACGACCGATTGATGGATCCCGCTGCTGGTGGTCAGCACGATCTCGCGTGACATGATCTCGGGAACGATAAGGGAATCGACGCCGGCTCCTACCGATTGGATCCACCGCAATTTGGTCGCACGCCGCACGGCGTCCTCCGGCACGTTCCATCCCACCACCATAATCTCAGCGGACGGGGCAAGCTCGATGCCGCGCTGGCGGTCAACAGCCGTCACGCGAACGCGCGGGTCTACCTCGCGGATCCGGGCGAGATGGCGCTCTTCGACGTGGGAGAAGACTAGGATGTTGATCTCTTCCATTTCAGAAACCAACGGGGTTCGGTGTTCGGGGTTGGGGGTTCGGGAGCCTCTGATCTTGTTTGTTAGACGAACCCCGAACCCCTAACCCCGAACCCCGGCTTGCGAAGCTTCCCTAAGCCGACGTATGACAAACTCCTTTTCGAGTGACGCCAGGAACCAGCCGGCCTGCGGTCCGGAATCTTTGCCGAGGAATACGAGGTAAACG
>JAHZOA010000098.1 GCA_020028455.1 Armatimonadota bacterium
TCGAGGGGGGCGCGGACGATGCCTGCGCCGATTTGCCCCACTCCAGCCCGCCGGTGAGCAATGCCGGTATTGATGATCGGCGTCGTCTCCACCTCGACGACCCGGCGGATGTCGATGCCGGTCGGGGTGCCCGCGAAGTCCAGCGCAGGGATCTTGAAGTGTGGACTTGGTCCCAGCGTGAGCGCGCTCATAGCCTGCGTCGTGGCGATGGCTTCGCGAGCCGATGCCAGACCGACGAATCCCGCGACGGCCGGCGCGGCGGCCATGGCGAAGGCTCCGAGCCCGGCGGTTTCGACGATCGCGCTGTCGCCCATATCCGGGTTCGCGTCGGCGGCTGCGTAGCCGGGAAAGTACAGACCGTCGGGAACGGGGGACGGCGCGACGTACCAGGTTTCCCCGAGCCCACTTACCCGGATCCCGAACTCGACACCGTTGCGGCTCATGGCTGTGACTGCGGTGCAAAGCGGAATCCCGCGGGCTCCGTCCATGACCGCTTTGCACGCGGCCATGGCGACGTTCAAAAAGAACTGGTCGTTCTCGCTCAAGAATTGCATGATGCGTGCGAGTGCGTTGGCGGGTGCGCTCTGTTTCGCCAGTGCCGGCGCGAGTGCCCGAAACAGCAGGCTGGTCGCGGCGATGTTGCGCTGGTGCATCTCGTCGCCCATGGACAACGCCCGGTTCATAAGTGGCAGGAGCGCAAGCCCTTCCAAGTGTTGAAGCGCGCGATCGAGCGCAGGCGCGAGGATCTCGGCAATCCAGCGCAGCCGGTCGATCACCATCGGATCGTAGGCGCCAAAACGTAGCACCGCGCCGATGCCTTCGTTGATCGTACTGTAAGCGGTCGTCTTCGAAGTCTGGTCGCGGACCTCGAACACCGGCATCGATCCGGAGATGATGCCAGCCATCGGTCCTACGGCGTTCCAGTCATGTGCGCAACGCAGCGTGATCTGCCCTCGATCGAGTAGCCTGGCCGACTCTTCAGCCGTCTTCGCCCAGCCTTCCAGGACGGACGCTCCGAGAATCGCGCCGCGCATCGGGCCACAGAGTCGCTCGGCTGTGATCGGGGGACCCGCGTGCAGGACCGTTCGACCGGTGAGCACGGGAATGACCTCCTGCGCACGCCTGACACGGACCAAGGACGGCGCTGCCTTACCGACGCGCGCCATGAACTCCGCGTTGGCAGTCCTGATCCGTTCGGCGATTCCCACCTGCGTGGTCATGCTAACGCGCCGCGTACGCCAGCGGCAGCGTGCCCCCCGTCCCATCCGTTGCGTCGAGCCTGAGGATCGTCTCGAGTAGCACATGCGTTCCCGCTTCGACCGCCGGCCAGGGGGTGTGTTCTTCTGGAGCGTGACTGATCCCGCCGGTGCTGGGGACGAAGATCATCCCGGAGGGGACATATCGCGCCAGGATGCCGGCGTCGTGCCCCGCCCAACTTGATAGCGTGACGGCATCATGTCCTGCCAGGCGCATCGCAGCGAGGATTGCCTGCTGAAGTCCTGAGTCCATCGGCTGAACCAGAGAACCGGTCCATGGCGTCACCCTCACGCCCAACTTCCTACGGCCCGCGATTTTTCCCGCGGCGCCGTCTGCGCGCTCCCGGGCCGATGTGAGCCAGGTATCGTCCTGGCTACGAAACTCCACCGATAGCGCCGTCTTTCCCGGGATCACATTTCTTGCCCCAGGGTAGGCGTGCAGCTCCCCGACGGTGCCGACTCCGCGACCATTTGAAGCCGTGGCGATTTCGTTGACCGCGAGCACGAATTCCGCTCCCCCGAGCAGGGCGTCGGCGCGCCTGTCCATCGGCGTAGTTCCGGCGTGGGCCGCGCGCCCTTCGAACGTCACGACCGTGCGCTGGCTGCCGACGATCTGATCGACCGACGCGACCTGTTTGGCCATGCGCTCCAAATGCGGACCCTGTTCCGCGTGCAACTCGATGTAGGCTCGTACTTGCGCCGGCACATGTGCCTGCGGGAGCCCGTGCGCGCGGGCCCGCAGGTACTCGTCGTACGTGCGCCCGCTGCGATCCACCAACTCCGAGAACTGGTCCCGGGGCATCTCGCCGAGCAGAGAGCGCGACGACAGCGTACCTGAGCCAAACGTGTAACCTTCCTCTTCGGCGAACGCGATCGCGACGAACGGGTGGCGCAGCGACCGCCCGCCTTCATGCAGGACGCGCGCGCACTCAATGGCCGCCACCACGCCAAGCGCGCCGTCAAACATTCCACCCTGTGGCACCGTGTCCAGATGCGACCCCGCCAGCAGAGCAGATCCGAGCTCGCTGGGCCGGGACCCGATCAGGTTTCCGAACTCGTCGACTCCGACCCGCAAGCCTGCCTCACGCATCCATGCCGCGCAACGTCGCACGGCGTCGACGTGCGCGGGCGAAAATGGAGGGCGTGTAATACCACCCTTAGGATCGCGGCCGATCGCACCGAGTTCTTCCAGCCGTTGCTGCAAACGGCGCAATGAAACTGTTGGCGCGGGCATCAGCAGTCTTGGTTGTGCTGGCCGCGCGGGAATCCCTTCCATGGATCGGGAAGCTGAACGAGGGTATTGCGCATGAATCGCAAGCTCGACAAGGTATGGTACCTCAAGCAGATCAACCTGTTCAGCCGCATGGACGAGCGTGAGATCCATGCTCTTGCCGAGCGGACCACGATGCGCGAGGTATCGAGAGGGAAAGTGATTCTCGGTCCCGATGAGCAGCCGGGAATGGTGTACCTGATCAAGGAAGGGCGGGTGAAGGTGTCGCGCTACTCGGCCGATGGGCGTGAGCAGATCCTGGCCTTGCTGGAACCCGGCGATCTCTTTGGCGATCTTTCGCTCGTTGGGAAGGGCGAGCCGGTGCACATGGAGGCGTTCGAAGATTCGCTGATCTGTACCCTGCAGCGCGGCGACTTTATCGAACTCATCCGCAACCAGCCCGAGCTCATGCTGCACGTGATGAGAGTCCTCGCTGAACGGTTGCGCCAGACCGAGGAAGAGATTGCAGATCTCGTGTTTCGTACAGTGCCGGCCCGGCTCGCCTCGCTGCTGCTGCGCTTGGCCGAGACGTATGGAGAAACCAACGGCCGCGGGATGCGCCTCTCGCTTCGACTCACGCATCACGACTTCGCCAGCATGATCGGTGCGACGCGGGAGACTGTGACAAGCACGTTGAGTGACTTCCGGGACGATGGACTGATCGACGTGGACCAGCGCCATATCGTTATCAGGAATCCCGAAGGCCTCCGCTTGCGCTCCCGAAAAGAGTCGTAGTGAATGCGGTAGCGCTCACGGCGCTGGGGCTCGCGGGCACACTTATCAGCGCATACGTCTGGTCCAAGCAGGTAACCCCTGGGCCTGTGCTGTGCATCGGCCGCGGATGCGCAGCGGTTATCCGGAGTCCTTACGGACGACTGCTAGGAATCCCCAATGGCGCCCTCGGGGTCGCTTTCTTCCTTTATATAGCGTTGCTCCCGTGGCTTCTCCGATGGAACGCTGGGGTCGCTTCGCTCGCAATCGTTGCCACCGCTGTGGCGCTACTCCTGTACCTCTATCTCACCTATCTCCAGGTGTCCGTGCTCCGCGCGCTTTGCAGTTGGTGTCTTGCGTCTGCCGCACTGACCGCCGTGATTTTCTTTCTGCTGATTCTGCCTTGACAGTCTAGTGCAGCGGGGTAAAACTGAGGGAGTCCCTGACATCCTGCTTTGATTCCTGAGAGGGGGTCGTAGAATGCCGTATCCGTTTAAACTGCCCGAACTGGGGTTCCCGTACAATGCCCTGGAGCCGCACATCGACGCACAGACGATGGAGATCCACTATACCAAGCATCATCAGGCGTACGTGAACAACCTGAACGCTGCCCTGGAGAAGCACGCCGCGTTTCAGAAAAAGGAAGTGGAAGACCTGCTCAGCAGTCTCTCCGATCTACCGACAGAGGTCCAGACAGCCGTGCGGAACAACGGCGGCGGGCATCTCAATCACACGATGTTCTGGCAATGGTTGAAGCCCGGCGGTAGCAAGGAGCCATCCGGGAAACTCGCCGAGGAGATACGAACGACTTTCGGCGCATTCGATACATTCAAGGAGCAGTTCGCCCAGGCCGCGACGAGTCGCTTCGGCTCTGGGTGGGCCTGGCTGGTGGCGGACCGCGGTGGCAAGCTCAAGGTCTACTCGACGGCCAACCAGGATGCTCCTGTCATGGAAGGCAACAGACCGATTCTTGGACTCGACGTCTGGGAGCACGCGTATTATCTGAAATATCAAAACCGGCGGCCTGACTACATCAAAGCATGGTGGAACGTCGTGAACTGGGACGCCGCGGCACGGGCATTCGAGATGGTCAAGGGTAGGTAACCAAGATCTAACGGCGGCCGGAAGCCTAATGGCTCCGGCCGCCTGGCATCTTGCGAACTCCGGTCGTAGGTCGTAGGTGGTAGGTCGTAGCGAAGAAAAGGCCCAAATTAGGCCAGGAATCCTACGACCCACGACCTACGACCTACGACCCGTAGTTTCCGGAGGAGATGCGATGGAACTCGGCA
The DNA here is from genome assembly GCA_020028455.1 of Armatimonadota bacterium. Classification (GTDB taxonomy): domain Bacteria; phylum Sysuimicrobiota; class Sysuimicrobiia; order Sysuimicrobiales; family Kaftiobacteriaceae; genus JACPRY01. Next base: position 4,527 of record JAHZOA010000098.1, read on the forward strand.
TGATCGGGCTCGGCCGTATGGGCGCCAACATGAGCGAACGCCTGGTGCGTGGCGGGCATCGGGTGGTCGGCTACGCGCGAACCCAAGAGAGCGTCCAGCGTGTCGTGCGGTTTGGCGCCGAGGGCGTGCGCTCGCTGGCAGACCTTGTGGAGAAACTCAGGCCTCCACGCGTGATCTGGTTGATGATCCCCGCCGGCGACTCCGTGGACCAGACGCTGGCAACACTCCAACCGCTCGTCCGCCCGGGCGACACAATCATCGACGGAGGCAACTCGTACTACAAACACACCATGCGCCGGGCCGCCATGCTCTCTGAGCACAACATCAACTACGTCGACGTGGGCACCAGCGGTGGCATCTGGGGGCTGACGGAAGGGTACAGCCTGATGATCGGCGGTCCGCGCGATGCCGTCAATAAACTGCGTCCGATCTTTGAGACCCTTGCGCCTGGACCAGACAAAGGCTGGGGACATGTCGGGCCGAACGGCGCGGGGCACTTCGTCAAGATGGTCCACAACGGCATCGAGTACGGCATGATGCAGGCGCTGGCCGAGGGGTTCACTATCTTAAAGCGCAAGAAAGAACTCGATCTGAAGATCGATCAGATCGCTGAGATCTGGCGGCATGGGAGCGTGGTGCGCTCGTGGCTACTGGACCTGACAGCGAGAGCACTAAAAGATGATCAGGAACTGTCCGACGTCGTGCCCTATGTCGCGGATTCTGGAGAGGGGCGCTGGACGGTGTTTGAAGCCGTGGACCTGGACACCGCGGCGCCGGTGATCACCCTTGCGCTGATGCAGCGGCTGCGCTCGCGTGACACGACAGCATTTGCTGACCGCCTACTGGCCTTGATGCGGGAGCAATTCGGCGGCCATGAGGTCAAACGAGGAAGCTGACTGGAGTGCAGGGCGCCCACGTATTGCCCGACATCGACGCGCTAAGCCGGGCCGCGGCAGCAGAGGCTGTCGGTATCATCCGGTCCGCTGTCGCGCAGCGCGGCACATGTGCGCTGGCGTTATCCGGAGGCAACACGCCGCGGTCACTGTACCGGCTGCTTGGGACCGCGTATGGAGAGCAGATCCCCTGGGAACATGTGCATCTGTTCTGGGGCGATGAGCGGTACGTCTCTCCGGATGATCCGGCAAGCAACTATCGGATGGTACGGGAGACACTGCTGAATGCCGTTCCGATTCCCGCCGCGCAGGTGCATCCGATGCCAACCGGCCACGCTGATCCAAACGACGCGGCACGCGAGTACGAGGTTCTTCTGAAGCGGAAGTTCAACGATGATTGGCCACGCTTCGATTTGATTCTTCTCGGACTGGCTCCCGATGGACACATCGCATCGCTGTTTCCCGGATCAAAGGCGCTCGTGGAAGACAAGCGACGCGTCGTGGCGGTGCGGGTGCCGAAGGAGCCGCCTCAGCGCCTGACGCTGACGCTCCCGGCGATCAATCACGCAGCCAATGTCCACTTCCTCGTTGCCGGAAGGTCGAAAGCCGGTGCGCTGCATCGGGCCTTGGTCGGCCCCTGCGACGTCCAGACCTGTCCGGCTCTGGGTGTCAAGCCGATGGACGGCACCGTCGCCTGGTGGGTTGACGAAGCAGCCGCGACGTTCCTCAGCGCAGAAGGGCGACCGCGCGCTTCACCGCACTGATACGCCGTGCACACGCTCGATCTTGCCGGTGGGTGATGTAGCCGTGCTTACATTCTTCCTGCGAGATCGAAGAGAACCTTGATGTGATGGCAATCCCACGAGGGTTTAAGGCATCGACCGCGATGGTGCTGGTTGCCATGGTGCTCTTCGGCTTCTTGGATGGTGGGAGGAGTGATTTGCGCGCCGCGCATCAGGGCGAGCGAATTCCCTTCGATACTTCTTCGTGGAAGACGGATTTCACGAAGCACAGTGTGTCACTTTCGGAAATCATGTCCGGCGGCCCACCGAAAGACGGGATTCCTGCGATCGAACAGCCGAACTTCGATTCCGTCGAGGCGGCCGGTAAATGGCTGAAGGCAAATGAACCGGTTGTGCTGTTCGTACAGAATAGGGAGGCTCGGGCCTACCCGCTGCAGATCCTCATCTGGCATGAAATTGTGAACGACACCGTCGGCGGCGCGCCAGCG
>JAHZOA010000255.1 GCA_020028455.1 Armatimonadota bacterium
GCGGGGGCCCAGACCTGCCCGGTTCCACCCAGGCAAGCGCGGCTGGAGTTTCCCCTCGCTTCACGGAGGCTCCGACCGCGAAATCTCGCCGTCATCTCGGCCGAGAGCCCACTGGGACGTGGACGCTCGGCTGCGGCCTGGAACGGCCATCGCATCGCCACCCGCCTCCTCCGCCGCGCTTGACGTCCCCTTCAACCCAGTTGCGGGCGGCGGCTGGGAGTTACGCCGCGGCATGATCACCTGTTCCGATAGCCTCCGAGCACGCCCGTTCATCGACGCCTAACGGCAGCATCAGCCGCGCGAGCCGCGTCGAGACTGTGAACTGCCAGAGCCGCGTGCGGCGAAGCGTCGGCTGCTACAGTGTTAGCCGCAGGCTCACGTGCCGGGCATATTGTAGCCGAACATCCGCTCAAATGGACCAATGAACCGATGATTGTCTGACCAATCCGTGATGGCGAATACGATTTGAGCAAAGACACCCTTGTAACGAGTCGTCAGCGCATCATGGAAAAGCTCGGCCATCTCAGTCGCGTCATTCCCAAACGCGCCACAACCCCACGCACCCAGAATCAGTGTGTCGTGTTTGTGCAACGCCGCTATCGACAGAACCTTGCGAATCCGGCTTTCCATAGCAGGTCGGATTTCGGGTTGCCGCCCAGGACTACGCTCCAGCAAGGCCTTCGTGTTTACGGCCGGTGAGGTCAGAAAGGAACACAGATATGGGCTATCAAGCAACGTCCCCTCGTCCGTGCGAATGACCGGCACATCCGGCGAATAGATGACGTAGTCGGTATATACGGGGTCGTGTCGGGCGCGATGGAAAGCGTACATGGGATTGTTGACAAGGCACGCATACAAACCCGAGGAGCGCGCCAAGGACTCTTCTTGTGCCCGTGCCCCGTTGAGGAAACCACCGCCCGGGTGAGTGGCCGACGCGAAATTCAGTGCGGCTACGGAGAACCCCCCAGTGACTAAACGTTGAGCGGCTTCAAGTGTCGTCTCGTTTCCGACTTGAATATCAGTATGTGATACTCTCGGCTGGGCTGTCGGAATTAGTGCTTCGGGCGGATAGGAGATTGTCGCGCTGACCGCTTTGCTGAGAGCTTCACGAATGTCCACCGTGGAGCCGGGAACAGTCTGATAGCGGCCCTGGTGAAGAATGCGGACGGTATCGCGGCCTAATTGAGCCGCACGCTCACGATCGATTTGCATGAGGGTGTACTTTGGCTGCGCCCAAGGGCTTGCCGCTCACCCGCAGGCCGTAAAGCGGACTGTCGGGCGCAGCGGTGAGGGAAAAGAGGATAAGTCCAACTCTCTCGCCGCCCTATTATTTCCGTGCCTGAACGCCAAGCCTAATGACGTATCCTGTCCCCGGCAATGCTTCCCGGCAATGCTTGTGACCTGCGAAGAAATTCCAGTCTGATAGGATGAAAAAGGCTGCACAGCTCGGGTGGGATACGATAGGGTCTCGATGGACCACACGGACTCGAGGTCCGCATCCCGTGCGCACTCCGCGTGGGGCGGAGGGCACAGCTCCCAACCGAGGAGGTGCAGCCATGCCGCAGTATATCGGAATCGATTTGCACAAGGCAACGTCCATGATCACCCGCATGGATCAGCGCGGCCGGATTCTCGAACAGGTCCAACTCCGCACGGACGCGTCCAGTCTCGGGGGCTATCTCCGGCGGGTCCGCCCGGACACGCGCATCGCGGTCGAGGCGACCGGCAACTGGGTCTACCTCTACGAGCTGATCGAGGACCGCTGTCCTGATCTCGTGCTGGCCCATCCCCTGAAGACGAAGGCGATTGCCAGTGCGCGGATCAAAACGGACAAAATCGACTCCACGACGTTGGCCCACCTGCTCCGGGCGAATCTCCTCCCGGCGGCCTACATCCCGCCGCGCCCGGTCCGGGACACCCGGGAACTGCTGCGCTATCGGGGGTCGCTCGTCCGGCTCCGGACCCAGGTCAAGAACAAGGTCCACGCGCTCCTCACGAAGAATGGGCTGCGGACCCCGACCCGCAATGCGTTCGGGGTGAAGGCGCGGCGGTTCCTTGCCACCGTCGCCCTGCGGCCCTGCTACCGGGGCGCCCTGGACGGGTACCTCCGGCTGCTCACGCAGCTCACGGGGAAGCTCCAACAGGTGGCCCAGCGCATTGAGACCGAGGCCCAGGCGAACCCGCAGGCGCAGCTGCTCTGCACGATGCCCGGGATTGGGGCCTACTCGGCGCTGCTGATCGTGAGCGAGATCGGCGATATCCGACGCTTCCCCAGTGCGCGACAGCTGTGCTCGTACGCCGGGCTCGTCCCCTCGGTGCACGCCTCCGGGGACAGAACCCGCCGCGGCCGGCTCACGAAGCAGGGCTCGAAGTGGTTGCGGTGGATTCTCGTGGAGCTGTCGATCCACGCGATTAACGGCGCGCCGCAGTTCCGGGCACTGTACTATCGGGTGGCGAAGCGCCATGGCCGGAACGTGGGCCGGGTGGCCGTCGCCCGGGCGATGCTCAAGGCGATCTACGCGATGTTGCGGAGGGGGGAGCCCTTCCGGGCGC
>JAHZOA010000099.1 GCA_020028455.1 Armatimonadota bacterium
GTGACCCCGGAGTAGCGGAGGGAGGCCTCGTTTGATGGCAGTGACACAGCAGGCCTATCAGCTGGTGCTCGATGGGCGTGAAACTGCCGCCCTCTCCGGGCGCACGGCTTCCGTGACCAACCCCGCCACGGGTGAGGCTGTGGCCATTGTTCCCATCGCGGGCGAGGACGATGCGGATCGGGCCGTCCTAGCGGCTCATCGTGCCTTCGAGGAAGGGCACTGGCCGCGCATGGCGGCGAGCGAGCGCGGACGTGTGCTGATTCGCATCGCCGGTTTCCTGCGAGAGCGGGTCGAATCCCTGGCGCGCCTGGAAGTGCTGAATTCCGGTAAGCCCATCAGAGACGCCCGTGCGGAGGTACTCGCGGCAGCCGAATGCTTTGAATATTACGCTGGTGCAGCCACCAAGTGGTTCGGCGAGACCATCCCCGTCACCGACCGCGGCCTGGACTTCACGCTACGGGAACCGATCGGGGTCGTGGGACTCATCGTGCCGTGGAACTTCCCGTTGATGATCGCCTCCTGGAAGGTCGCACCCGCGCTGGCTGTGGGCAACACCGCCGTGCTCAAACCCGCCAGCGCAACGCCGCTCACCGCTCTGGCCCTGGGCGCGATCGCGCTTGAAGCGGGAGTGCCAGCAGGGGTCCTCAACGTGATCACTGGTCCAGGTGCAACGACCGGCATGGCATTGGTGCGTCATCCGCGCGTCGGCAAGATCGCGTTCACGGGCGAAACCAAGACCGGCATCGAGATCATGAAAGCCGCGGCCGACACGATGACCCGCGTCTCTCTCGAGTTGGGCGGGAAATCACCCAACGTGATCTTTGCCGACGCCGACCTGGAGCGGGCGATCCCCGGCGCTGTATCCGCGGTCTTTTCGAATGCCGGCCAGGATTGTTGTGCGCGCAGCCGGGTCTTCATTGAGCGGTCGCTCTACGAGCAGGCTCTCACGGCACTTGTAGGAGAGACGAAAGGGCTGCGCACCGGCGACCCGCTGCAAGAGGAAACGCAGATCGGATCGTTGATCTCCCACAATCATCGCGAACGGGTTCGTGGGTACATCGAACTCGGTACACGAGAAGGGGTGGAAGTACTGTGCGGCGGACGGCCGCCTGACGACCCGGCGCTGGCGCACGGGGCATTTCTGTTGCCGGCGGTGCTGGGAGGTGCTCGAAACTCGATGCGGGTGGCGCAAGAAGAGATTTTCGGCCCCGTGGCCTGCGCCATCCCCTTTACTGGCGAACCCGAAGTCGTGAGCATGATGAACGACTCACCCTACGGGCTGTCCGCCTCGATCTGGACGCGCGACATCGGCCGGGCCTTACGGATTGCACGCGCGATCAGGTCTGGTGTGGTCAGCGTCAACAGCAACCACAGCGTGCATCAGGAAGCCCCGTTCGGCGGGATGAAGATGAGCGGATTCGGACGCGAAATGGGCATGCATGCGCTGGAGCTGTACACGGAAGTAAAAAACGTCTTCATCGCCGAGTGACAGGCGCGTCGGCCGCGGCAGCCGGACGAGGCAAGCCGGCTGATCGGGTCCTCAACGGGGTCAAGGCAAGGAGCCCCGCCAGCGGGCCCAATGCGAGTAGGGCGAACGCCCACCCCCACTGCGCGGTGGGGCTCAGGCCCGCCGCCTTCGTCAGATCCAGCACGATGCCGACGGCAAGAGGCGCCAACGCTGTCGCTGTCCAGCCGGTGAGCATCTGCAGACTGAACGCACCGCCGAGTGAGTGTCGCGGCACAATCTCCATGAGTTTAGCCGAATAGGAGGGTGAGTCCGCCAACGAGGTGATCCCGTACAGCAGCGCGATGCCGATAAGAAGGGCGAGCGGCCCCCCAAACAACCATCCAAAGACGAGAGAACAAAGCAGGCTGACGCCGAGCATCAACGTCGCAGTCTCTGCCCGGCCGAACCGATCGGAGAGCCGCCCTCCAGCGACGGCCCCCACTGCGCCGCCCAGACCGATCGCTGAAGCCGCCAGCATCCCGCCCAAGGCGAGCGCATCACCGCGGACACTCCCGCGCGCCAGCAACATCGCGACCATGAACGGCGTCAACCATCCCCACATCCCGAACAGCTCCCAGTTGTGGCCGGTGTAGGCGAGGATCACCCGCCGCGCGGGGCGATTCCCAAGAACATCACCGATGTAACGCGATGGGCCCAATGACTTGAGCATCGCGGGGAGGGGGACGCTCGGAACTCTCCAAGCCATCACCAGCGCGCCGAGGAGTTCAATTGCGCCCACGCCGGCCATGGTGACGCGCCAGCCGATACGCGGGGCCAGCAGCCCCACGTAATACAACGGCACTGCGTAGGCGAGCACGATCACGGCGATGTAGATCCCCGTCGCTGTTCCCCGGCGGTCAAGCGGGACCGTCTCCGCAATCTGCTTGAGCGCGGGCAGGTACAGACCGCCGAACACGATCCCGACAAGCAGACGCAGGGCTAATCCGGAAACAACATCGTGCGCGCCGAGGGCGAAGAGGAGGTCACCCACACCGACCAGCGCCCCCGACCATACCATGATCGGTTTGCTGCGTATCCGATCCAGCAGGAATCCGACGGCGACGTAGGCCGCCAGCGTTCCTAACTGAAAGACACCCAAGATCAGGCCGGCCTGACTGCTGTTGAGCGACCATTCCGATGAGAGAACGGGGATGAGGACCGAGAACGTCAGGCTGGTCTGATGCGCGAGGAACTGACCCAGACAGAGCGCAGCAAACCCGGAAGCCCAACCTCCGTCACGCACCGAGGAGCGCCTGCGCCAGCCAGGCCGGGACGCGACGATCGTCGAGCGCATGACCGTACCGTTCGAAATGCGTCGTCGCAGAGCCGAGAAAATCAAACTCGGTGCGCAACACGTTCACCCCGACCATGTACCACATTGCTTCACGGAGCTCGGCGACAATCTTCAAGAGCTTGAGCCGGGCAAACCCACCGTCTGTGACCTCTCCGAAATAACTGCGCAGCAATCCCTCGTCCTGGGTGTCGGAGAGGTTGTGGTGAACGGCGAAGTTCGCCAGATCGAAGTAGACGTCGCCCATCCCGGCGTACTCCCAGTCCACGATGCGGATGCGCGTGCCGTCATCGATCAGATTGGGCTCCCAAAGGTCATTGTGGCACGGACGGATCACGGCTCCACCGCGCAGCGCCGCCTCGATCTCGCGGAGTCGCTGATGCATCCTGTCGACATCCGGGGGCAGCGGCGCGCGATACTGACGTGCGATGCGCAGGTACTCCTCGAGAGCGCGGAACGGTGAGAAAGATCCCTCAAAGGCAGGTCCGCTATGATACCGGTGCATGGACTCGACGACCCGCGCCATCATCTCAGGCCTGGCCATCTCGTCCGCGGAGGGGCAGCGGCCGGAGATGAATCGCGTGACCAGAACTTCCACGTCCGGCAGGAACGTGATGACTTCAGGGGCCACGCCGGTCTGGCTCGCCGCCACCGTGCACCGATACTCCCGCTGACGGTCAACGCCAAACAGCGCGGTGTCCTCGGCGGCGATCCGCACGACGAACGATTCCCCATCCACATCGACGCGATAGTTGAAGTTGGAAATCCCGCCTGGCAACAATGCGACGGCGAGTGCAGAGGCCTCTGCCAAGAGGGGAATGCGGGCGATGGCCTCTTCGATGCTGATGGGCATGACGCCGGCCGCGGGTGCCGTCAAGAGACGTCCAGCCGGCGCTTGGGAATCTCCTTCTTCGGGTCGATGAACGGCAGCGTCACGACCGTCGCAGCGTAGCGCGTCTCTCCTGGGAGACGCTGCACATCTATACGCTCCCCCGCCGCGGCGTTCTCGATCTTGACCATGGCCAGCCCGATGTTTTTCTTGAGCGTAGGCGAGAAAACGAACGCCGACGCGCGGCCCACCCGTGTCCCGTCTTTGTAGACCGACCAGGGCCCTTCGAATTCGTGCGGGGCCGGCGCGGCATCGACCTCGAATCCCACCAGTCTGCGTTTGAGACCCTCCCGCCGGACGCGCTCAAGCGCCTCTTTCCCGATGAACCGCCCTTTCGGCTCGATCTGCCACTCCAAACCCAGTTCATAGAGGTTGGTTGTGAGGTCCATATCGGCCTGATTGTTGAGAATGGCTGCTTCAACTCTACGCGCGTGATTGGGGCCGGACGGGATGAGGCCGAACGGCTTGCCGCGCTCCATGATGAGCGTGACCATCTCCTCCGCGCGGCTGTTGTCCAGGAGGAACACCTCGTAGCCCACTTCTCCCGTCCAGCCGGTGCGCGTGATGATCACCGGGATCTTGCCGGGTAACTGGGCTTCCATCCACCAATAGTAGCGGAGCCTCCTGATAGGGTCGCCCACGATGGCCTGCAGCACATCAGGAGACTTTGGCCCCTGGACCTGGACAGGGTAGACATCGGACAACCGCGCACTGGCGCGGAGACCCATGCCGGCGGCCACCCCTTTGGCCCATAAGTGGACGTCGCTGTCAGAAGGACAGAGCCAGAAGCGGTTCTCGCCCAGCCGCAGCACGACCGGATCATTCACCACACACCCGTTCTCATCAGTGATGAGTGTGTACTTGCATTGACCGATCGCGCACTTGCGCATGTCGCGGGGCGTCAGCAGATCCATGAGGACAAACCCATCAGGTCCGTCGATCTCCACCGGCCGTTCCACTCCGACGTCCCACAGCGTCGCCGCATTGCGGATGGCCCAGTATTCCTGTTCTTTGGTCTGCCCCTCGAAATCAACCGCATGCAGCAGATGGTTGTACCAGAGGAACGACGTGGCCCCTAAGCTTCTGAAGCTCGAAAACAGCGGCGATTTCTGATAGCGCATCGAGTGCACAAGGCGATATTCGTACAGGTCGCGACCAGCCATCGATTTAGTCCCTCCTCGGTGGAGAATATTTTTGCTCCTGCCCTTATCGTGACCTGCATGCAGCCAGAGGATTGACGACCGACCTGGCGCGAATCAGATTCAGACACAATGCGTGACGAAGCACAGGCGGTCATCATCGGCGGCGGCGTGGCCGGGTGCAGCATCGCGTACCACCTGACGCAGATGGGATGGCGCGACATCGTCCTGGTAGAGCGGGGCACCCTCACGGGCGGGTCGACCCACCGCGCCGCCGGACTCATCGGCCAGCTGCGCGGCACCTACAACCTGACGCGGATGATCATGAACAGCGTCGAGCTGTATGGTCGCCTGCTGCAGGAAACCGGGATCGATCCCGACTGGCGACAGGTAGGGAGTCTGCGTCTGGCCTCGAGCACGCTGCGCATGGAAGAGATCCGCCGCCTGGTCTCTCAGGCGAAGGCGTTCGGTCTGGACGTTGAACTCCTCACACCCCGCGAGGCCCTCGAGCTGTGCCCCATCATCGGCGACCGCGACCTCGTGGGCGCGGCGTACATCCCCACCGACGGCCGCATCGACCCCAGCGGGCTCGCGTACGCGCTCGCCCACGGCGCGCGCGCCCGCGGCTGTGAGATCCACACGCAGACCGCGGTCACCGGCATCGACGTACGCAAAGACCGCGTACATGCTGTGACGACATCGCGGGGTGTGATTCGCACGCCGATCGTCGTGTGCGCTTCGGGCGTGTGGTCCTGGCACGTTGGCCGGATGATCGGGGTCGCCGTCCCGATCGTTCCCATCGAGCACCACTACATGATGACGGTGCCTTTCGGCGTGCCGCGCGATCTGCCGACCTTCCGCGATCCGGACCTGCGCTTCTACGGCCGCGAGGAGGTCGGCGGCCTGCTGGTGGGCGGATACGAGGGAAACCCCGTCCGCTGCGGGCCGGAGCCCATCCCGGCCGACCTGGACCCCGTCAAGATGGTGCCGAACTGGGACCGCTTCGAGACCCTGGCGCGCAACGCGGCCGTCCGCATCACCGCGCTCAATGACGTCGGCATCCGCAAGTTGATGATCGGGCCCGAGACCTTCACCCCCGATGGAGATTTCCTGCTGGGCGAGTCCGCTGAGGTGCGCGGGTTCTTCGCGGCCGGGGGCACGCCGGGGATCGCGGCCGGCGGCGGCGTGGGCAAGGCGATGGCGGAGTGGATCATCGAAGGACGACCCAGCGTAGACCTGTGGAGGGCAGATATCCGGCGCTTCGGGCCGCACTACGCCGACCGTTCCTACGCCGCCATTAGAGCCGTCGAGGTGTACGCCCGGAACTACACGGTGCACCTACCTTTAGAGGAGTTCGAGTCGGTCCGTCCTCTGCGGACCAGTCCACCCTACGATCGCCTCGTCGCGATGGGGGCGGTATTCGGGGAGAAGGCGGGATGGGAGCGGCCGAACTGGTTTAAGGTCAACGAGGACGGCGAATCACACGGCCCGGTGCCCGTGGGGTGGATCCCCACGGGGTGGATCCGTCATAACTGGTCGCCGGCCATCGCCAGAGAGCACAACGCGACGCGTGAGAGCGCGGGACTCTTCGACTTCTCCTCCTTCAGCAAGTTCGACGTACAGGGACCGGGGGCACTGCGCGCATTGCAGTGGCTCACCGATAACGATCTGGACAAACCGCCCGGTGCGGTCACGTACACCCAGATGCTCAACACGCGCGGCGGCATCGAATGCGACCTCACCATCACGCGCCTTGAGCCAGACCGTTTCTTTATCGTGACCGGGAGCGCATTT
>JAHZOA010000018.1 GCA_020028455.1 Armatimonadota bacterium
GGTGCCGGCGGAGGTGCGGGAAGCTGCGACGAACTCGAAGGAGCCTGCGGCAAAAGGAAAAGTCTGAGGCAGTCGAGATTGCCTATCGACTCCTCAATGCACGGATGCGGAGCCGTCAGGAGCTCGCTGAAGGCCTGCAGCGGCGGGGAGTTCCCGCCGAAATCGTGAATGACGTGCTGGCTGAATTCGCGCAGCGCGGATTGCTTGACGATGTAAGATTTGCGGAAGCTTGGGCGCGCGGGCGCCTGGCGCTGCAGCCTTCCGGAGCGCTGCGGTTGCGTCACGAGCTGATGCGCAAGGGCGTCAGCCGGGAGATCATCGACCGGGCGGTTGCGGCTGTGATGGAACAGCACGGAGAGAGTGAACTCGAACTTGCCTTTGCCGTCGCGCGCGACCGCGGACCTCGCTACAGCAGACTGCCTCGCGACGTTGCCTCCCGCCGGCTGTCTGCGCTGCTCCAGCGGAGAGGATTCTCTGCCGATGTGATCGCGCGGGTTCTTCGCGCGTAATCCTTCCATGGTCGAACGACGCCCCACGCCACCCAGCGGATCCGCAGGCCAGCTGACCCTCGAGCTCGAGGCGCGGGAGCGTCCGCCGGGCGAGACACCGGACGACCGTATTCTGACCGGGCTCAACAATCACCAGCGCACGGCGGTGACCCATGAGCGCGGACCGTTGCTCATTGTCGCGGGCGCGGGCACCGGGAAGACGGCCGTCATCACACGCCGGATCGCGTGGCTGATCGCGACCAAGCGCGTGCGGCCATCAGAGATCCTCGCGCTCACGTTCACAGAGAAGGCCGCGACCGAGATGGAGGAGCGCGTTGACTTCCTGGTGCCGTACGGATACACCGACGTGTGGATCAGCACGTTCCATGCATTCGGGGATCGCGCCCTGCGGGACCACGCCCTCGAGATGGGCCTGACACCCGACTTCCGAGTGCTGAGCCGGCCTGAACAGGTCATCTTCTTCCGCGAGCGGCTGTTTGAGTTTCCACTTGAGTACTACCGGCCCTTGGGCGATCCCACACGGTACATCGAAGCGCTGATTGCGCTGTTCAGCCGCGCGAAGGACGAGGACACGAGCCCGGCCGAGTATCTGGCCTATGCCGAGGATGTCGTCCGCCAGGCCGAGGCGGCTCCGGACAATCGCGAGCTGGGCGACAGGGCCCGGCAGCAACTCGAGGTCGCACGCACGTACGTCAGATACCAGGAATTGCTGGCGCAAGAGGGACTCGTCGACTTCGGAGATCTCATCACCTTGACCCTGCGGCTATTCCGCGATCGTCCTCAGGTGCTGCGCGCGTATCAAGAGCGATTCAAGCACATCCTGGTCGACGAGTTTCAAGATACGAACTACGCGCAATTCCAGATGGTCCGGCTGCTCGCGGGCGGATCAGCGCCGGACATCACGGTCGTCGGCGATGATGACCAGTCGATCTATAAGTTCCGCGGCGCCGCGATCAGCAATATCCTGACTTTTCTCGACGTCTATCCGGAGCCCACGCAGGTCGTCCTGACGGTGAACTACCGCTCTCACCAGGCGATCCTCGATCCTGCGTACCGTTTGATCCGGCACAACGACCCCGACCGTCTGGAGTTCAGACGCCAGCTCGATAAGCGTTTGCAGGGCATGGGGCCGGAGGGCCCTGACGTTGAGCATGTGCACCTGGATACGCTCAGCAGTGAAGCCGACTGGGTCGCCTCGCGCATTGCGGCAAAGGTCGAGGCGGGAGAGTACCGGTACAAAGACTTCGCCGTGCTCGTGCGCAGTAACGCGGACGCCGATCCCTTCCTGCGCGCGCTCAACCTCAAGGGGATTCCGCACCGCTTCACCGGCAGCCGTGGATTGTACAACCGTGAGGAGATCCGCCTGGCACTCGCGTTCCTGCGCGCGCTGTCACGTCCCTCTGACAGCCTCAGCCTGTATTACCTCGGCGTGTCGCCGCTGTATCTGATTGCTGCGACCGATCTCGCCAAGTGTCTGAACTATGCCGACCGCAAGAACCGGACGCTCGAGCATGTGTTCCGGCACCTGGATCTGTATCCCGATCTCGGGGAGGAGCTCACCAGCGAGAGCAAGGCCGCGATCAGTAAGCTGCTCGAGGATCTGCGGGAAATGCGCCACGTGGCCTCCGAGCACGCCACCGGCCGGGTCCTCTATGAGTACCTGGTCACACGCACAGGCTACATCCGGCGGCTGGCGACCTCCGGGAGTCCCGATGACGAAGTGCGTGTCGCCAATCTGGCCAAGTTCTTCGACTTGGTCAGCAAGTACGGCGAAATCGCGAACTACGACCGTGTGGCAGAATTCGTGAAGCACATGGACGATCTCATCGCCGCCGGAGACGACCCCGCGGTGGCCGAAGCCGACATCGATCAGGATGCGGTCAACATGCTGACCGTCCACAAGGCCAAGGGACTCGAGTTCCCGGTCGTCTTCATGGTCAGTTGTATCGCCGAACGGTTCCCCACGCGCAACCGTGGAGAGCAAATTCCTCTGCCCGATCCTCTGATCAAGGACATTCTGCCGGCCGGAGACTTCCATCTTCAGGAGGAACGCCGGCTGTTCTACGTCGGCATGACGCGTGCGCAGCGCGAGCTCTACCTCATGAGCGCCCGCGATTACGGCGGCGTGCGACCGCGAAAAGTCAGTAGGTTCGTGCTCGAAGCCCTGGACAAACCGCACATCGACGTAGACGCTTTCAAGGCGGCGCCGATCGAGGCGATCCATCGACTCGCGCCGCCCGTCGATGGCCAGCAGACGCTGGCGGGGGTGATTCCCGCCGAACAGCCGATCACCCTCTCGTACCGGCAGGTCGACGACTACGACACGTGTCCGCTGAAGTACAAATACACGCATATCCTGCGCGTGCCGCTCGTGCGCGACCACCGCGTGGTCTACGGCTTCGCGATGCATGAAGCGGTCCGTGAATACCACCGGCGTAAAGCGCGCCGCCAGCCAATTGCGCTGGAGGACTTGCTGGCCTACTTCCAGCGCGTCTGGATCAACGAGGGCTTCATCAGCCGCGAGCATGAGGACCAGCGGCTGGATGAGGGTCGCGAGGTCGTGCGACGCTTCTACGAATTCCAGGAATCCAGCCTCGAAGTCCCAACATTCGTCGAGGCGCCGTTCTCGTTCCAGGTCGGCAACACTCGCGTCAAGGGACGGTGGGATCGCGTCGACATCCGCGGCGACGAGGTCGTGCTGATTGATTTCAAGACGTCGGATGTCCGGACCGAGAAGGACGCGCACCGGCGCGCCCGGGAGAGCCTTCAGCTGGCGCTGTACGCGCTGGCGTACCGCGAGGTCTACGGGTCCCCACCGCACAGAATGGAACTGCACTTCCTCGGCCCTCAGCAGGTGCTCGTGGGCCGGACCCGGCCAGATGAGGCCCTGCTGGCCAAGGCCGTCGAGATCATCGAGCGCGCGTCCGGGGGCATCCGACACCAGCAGTTCATCGCGACGCCCGATTTCTACAAGGCCTGCCGCTACTGTGCGTTCGCGTCTATCTGTCCGTATACGGCGACAGGAGATCCGGAACTCGAAGACAACCCGACGATCTGAATGATCAAGCTCCTCCACCTCGCCGATCTGCACCTGGGCCGCCCGTTTCGTATGCTGGGGCAGCGCGGTTCAGAGCAGCGCCGCGCCCTTCAGGCGGCGCTGGAGCGTGCAGTGGCGCTGGCGATCAGCGAGCGGGTGAACCTTGTCCTCATCGCCGGAGACCTATTTGATTCTCCCAAGCCGTCGGAGGGCACCATCCAGTTCGTGACCGCTCAACTTCGGCTGTTGGAGGACGCCGGTATTCGGATCGCCATCGCCGCGGGGAATCATGACATGGGGCGGGACGAGTACGTCGCCGCGATGACTCATCTGCGGGACGCAGCGCCTGCCGCCACGTTCTTCGGAAAGTCCGTGGAGTCCAAAGTGTTTCCCGACCTCGATCTCACGTTAATCGGTCGATCGGCGCTGGCCGAGGGCACGGGAAGTCCACTCTCGGGCTGGCCCCGAGGACGCACGACGCGATTTGCGATCGGTCTTGCTCACGGATCGGTGTTCCGTCCAGGTGTGGTCGAGACTCCCCACGCGATTCATCCACATGAGATCCGCGATCTGGGGCTAGACTACCTCGCGCTCGGGGACTGGCACTCAGCTGCGGAGGTCCTGCCTCCGCCGACGGCCGCCTGGTATCCCGGCTCACCGGAGTGGTTGGCGTTCGACCAGGATCGCTCCGGCCATGTGCTGCTGATTGAAATTCCTGAGCCGGGCGCCGCGCGTGTCACCGAACACCGCGTCGGACGGCGGCGCTATGAACGGCGTGAGATCAACGCGGCCGAACTCGACGATCTGATGCTGCGCCGGGTGATTGAAGATGCGGCCGATCCTGAGCTGGTGTTCGAAGTCGCACTTTCAGGGTTGGTGCCGCTGCAGCGCACGATCAATACCGAGATGCTGGAGCGTGACCTCGGAGAGCGCTTCTTCAGGCTGCGCGTGTTGAACCGAACGCATTTGTGGCTGGAGGACGCCTCACTCGAAAATTTGTCCGATCAGACGGTGCTGGGACGGTTCGTCCGTCTCATGCGGGAACGCATTGCAGCTTCCGCCGAGGACGAGCGGCCGGTTCTCGAAGAGGCGCTGCAGGTCGGGGCGGCGTTGTTGTCTGGTCGCGAGGTGCTCGCGTGATCCTGCGCCGGCTGCGGATCCAGCGCTTCCTGGGGCTCACCGATGCAACCTTTGAATTTGCCCCCGGCATCAACGTCATCGTGGGGCCGAATGAGGCGGGCAAGTCCACGTTGCGCCGCGCGATCCGGACCGCGCTGTACGGTAACCCAGCCGGGACGTCGGCCAAGATTCGTGACGAATTGCGCAGCTGGGGTGAGTCCGAAGCCTCAGAGCTCTACCTCGAGTTTGAAATCGACGGGCGCGAATTCGCGCTCTACAAGGACTACGGCGCCCGGAAGATTGTCCTGAGCGGCGGCGGCAAGACCTGGGACTCGCACAAGCTGGTCCAAGAGCGACTGGGCGATGTACTCGGTCTCCCCTCGGTCGAGCTGTTCGAAGCCACGGCGCAGGTGGCACAGGCGGAACTGGAGCGCATTCAACTCACGAGCATCGCCAAAGAATTGGGCCGGATCGTGGGCGGCGGAGGGGAGGACGTGACTACGGCCATCCGCCGGCTCGAGCAGCGCATTCGTGAAATGGAGCGCGGTAGCCGCGGGATGGCCAAAGACCCGGGCGTCCTCAAGACCCTCGAGACCCGTGCTGTCGCGTTTCGCACCCAGGTGGTGCAACTCACTGCCGCGGCCGCAGACGCAGAACGGAAGCAGCGCGAGCTCACCCAGATTCGGAGCCAGCTGGCTGAACGTGAGGCTGAGTTCGAAGCCAAGCGCGCGTTGCTGGAGATGAACAGACAGATGCTCCAGGACGTCGAGCGACTCGAAGGGCTGCGCCAGCAGGAAACGATGCTCGCCGAGAAGATGTCGCAGATTGAGCAAACGCTGACGTCCCTGGCCGACCTCGACCGCAGGCTTGAAACGGCGACCGCTGATGGGGTGCCGGAGGAAGCCGCGACGAAATCAGCGCGTTCCCTCATGGACCGGATTGCCATGCGTGAGCAGGAAGCCAGGCACCTGCGCGCCGGTCTTGAAGAACAGGCCTCTGCGCTTCCAACCGGCCGCGCGTGGTTCGGATTGCTCGTGCTGGGGATCGCGCTGGCGATCAGCGGGATCGCGCTTGGTATCACCACTGCTCCATACGGATGGTGGCTCGCTCTTGCCGGCGGCCTCGTTGCCGCGATAGGCGGTTGGCGCCGATCCCAGATCGCCGAGGATGAGCGGCGGCAGATGGCGAGGCGCCAGGAGAAACAGGCGAGACTGCTCGACCTCGACGCTGAAGTCGTGCTGGATCAACAAAGCTTCTCAGATCATCTCACACGCCTTCGCGCCGGCAGTCTCGATCAGGCCGAGCAGCGCGTGCGCGACTATCAGGATCTCGTCAGGGCGCGGCAGGCGCTGGGGGACCTCTTGACCGCCGTTCGCGCCGGGGGCTCGGACGATGTTCTGCGCGACCGCTGGAAGAAGCTGCGCCTGGATATTTTTGGGATCGAAGAAGGGCTCCGCGCGCCGGAGAAAGCGGGCCGCCGGCTCACCCCCCTCGAGGTTCAGAGTCTCGACGTCCAGGTCGCGCGCATCTCTGAGGAGGTCAAGAGAGCGGCGGACCGAGAGCGGCGGCTCACCGTGGAACTGGAGCATCTGCGCGGCGATGCGGAGACGCTGACCGGACTTGAAGAGCAGTTGCAGGAGACTGAGGACGGCTTGATTACCGCGCGTAGACAGCACGCCGTCTACGCGGCAGCGCTCGACGGACTCAATGAAGCCCGTAAGCAGGCGGAGATCCCAGTACGCGAAGTGGTAAGCGGCAAGGCCAGCGAATACTTAAGGATTCTGTCGGAGGGGCGCTACGAGCGGTTGCAGGTCGAAAAGGATTCGCTCCAGGTGAAGGTCTGGTCAGATGCCGCCGGCGACTGGGTGCTGCCGGAGGAGCCCCATCTCAGCCGTGGCACGGTCGATCTCGTCTATCTGAGCGCGCGGATCGCGCTTGTGGGCGTGCTGGCCGAAGGGAAGCAGCCTCCCCTCCTGCTCGACGATCCGTTCGTGACCTTCGACGAACGCCGGCGGGCTGCGGCCTCACGGCTGCTGCGTGAGCTCAGCCAGACGCATCAGATCTTCTTGTTCACGTCGACGCGACACTTCGACAAAGGCGCAGATCGTCTCATCGAGCTGAGCATCCGCGGCGTCGAGGCCGGTACCCCCGAGGAATCCACGCGCTCCCGGGCCCCAGTGGAAGCCCGGCCGGTTGGACCTCTCTGGGAAAAATCGTAAGAAGACGCGAGTTATCGCCAGCGTTCCTTAGAGAGAAGATTTCGCAGGTCCTCGCGTGAGATCCATGGGACGTCGCCGTGGTACGTGTGTTTGAGGGCCGCGGCCGCCATGCCGTACTCAATCCCCGGCTCGACGCCCTCAGTCATGTACCCGTGAAGGAAACCGGCCGCGAACGCGTCACCGGCCCCGATTCGGTCAAGGGACTCGACCCTGTAACCTTCCCGGACGGTCAGTCGACCATCATGCGCGGCGACGCAATGCGTTCCGTCGGTCACGATCACGACCTGAGCAGGGAATTTCGCTTTGAGCATTCCACAGATGTCGCCCGCGCTGCCGCTGCGCTCGAGCAGTAACTCGCCGTCGTCCTTCGTGCAGATGATGACCCCGGCCCGGGCGAGCATGGGCGCCAGGGCGGCGCGGGCCTGATCGGGAGACCAGAGTTTGACCCGGTAATTCACATCGAAGGAGACAAGAGCGCTTCCCTGCCGCGCCTCGTCGATCGCGCGATTGGCCAGCGTCCGGCAGACGTCGCTCAGCGCGGGCGTGATCCCGGTCAGATGGAGAAGTTTCGACTGTCTGACGAAGGCCCAATCGACGTCGTCGGGATTGATGGTGGCAAACGCCGAGTGCGCACGGTCATAAATGACGCGGTGTGATCTGGGCGCGACGCCGGGTTCGAGGAAGTATGTCCCCACGCGCCCCTCGGCTGTCCAGATCACACGCGAAACGTCGACCCCGTGGGAGCGAATTTCCTGGACGATCCGGCGTCCGAGCGGATTGTCGGTCAGACGGGAGATCCATCCGGCACTGGTGCCGAGCCTGGACAGCCCGACGGCAACATTGGATTCCGCCCCTGCCGCGAACACCGTGAAATGCGGCGCTTGCTCAAGTGCGAACCCTGGAGGTGCCGAGAGGCGCAACATGGTTTCGCCGAGGGTGACGACATCAGGCATTTGGTCGTCGCTATTCGCTCCGACCAGGCCGTTCCCTATTTCCTGGGTTGCAGGGGAGCCGAGGGGTGGTGCCCAACTGAGTCAGTTGCCACCTCGCATGAGCAATCAAGGGCTTCAGCAACTGCAAGACCTCCGCATGTACATCGGCGGCCGGTGGGTGGAGAGCACCGGCGCCAAGAGATTCGAAGCCCGCAGTCCCGCCACCGGTCGCACGATCGGCACACTCCCGGAAGGGACGAGAGAGGACGCGCAGCGTGCGATCGATGCCGCCCAGAAGGGGAAGGCCATACTGGCGAAGATGTCGACGTGGGATCGGTCGAAGATCTGCGCCCGCGTCGCGGATGTGCTGGAGGGGCGCAAAGAGGAACTGGCCCGACTGCTCACGCTGGAGCAGGGCAAGCCCTATCACACGGAAGCCCGCGCCGAGGTCGAGTCCACGATCGAGGGCTGGCGCGATGCCGCCGAGCACGTCAAGTGGCTTGAGACGTCGGTCATCCCGGTCCAGGATCGCCACAAGCGGGTCATCACCATCCGCCAGCCGCGCGGCGTCTATGCGGTTGTCACCCCGTGGAACTTCCCCCTCAATATTCCGACAGAGTACCTAGCGCCCGGCCTGGCAGCGGGGAACGCCATTGTCTGGGTTCCCGCGCCCACGACGTCGGCGGTTGCGGTGAAGCTGGTGGAATGTCTCGAGGAAGCCGAGGTCCCGGCAGGGGCGGTGAATCTCGTGATCGGGCCTGGCCCGGTCGTCGGAGACGAGATCGTTGCCCACCCCGGCACCGATGCCGTGGGGTTTACGGGCAGCAGTGCAACAGGGGAGCACATCGCGCGCCGGGCGGCAGGGAAACCGTTGCTGTTGGAACTCGGCGGCAACGGGCCGACCCTGATCCTTGATGACGCCGATCTCGAGCGCGCGGCCCAGGCGACCGCGTTCGGCGCATTCTTCAACGCCGGTCAAGTCTGCTCTGCTGCGGAACGGATCCTCGTGCACCGGCGCGTCTATCAGGAGATCGCCGACCGGCTCGTGGAACGCGCGAAGCAGATTCATCTCGGGGACCCATTTGATGCCGGGACGCAGATGGGACCGCTGAACAATCAACCTGTGGCGCTGAAGACCGACCGGCATATCGCGGACGCGCTGACGCGCGGCGCGCGCGTCCGGACTGGGGGCGCGCGCGCGGTCGGCCTGGCGACGGATCTCTACTACCAGCCCACGGTGCTGACGGAGGTCACGCGCGACTCGCTGATCAACCGGGAGGAAACGTTCGGACCGGTCGCGCCTCTGGCTCCGTTTGATTCTGATGAGGAGGCGTTGGAGTGGGCGAACGACAACACGCTGGGTCTGGTCTCCGCCGTCTTTACGCGGAGCCTCAGCCGGGCCCATTTCTTCGCCGAGCGCCTTCGCACCGGGATCGTGAACGTCAACGATTCGACGAATTACTGGGAACTACACATTCCATTTGGCGGCGTGGCCGGCAAGCGCAGCGGGATCGGCCGCCTGGGAGGTAAACACACGCTGATGGAGATGACCGACCTGCGTACCGTTTGCTTCGATGTTCGGAGTTAAATCCATTACCTGGGGGGAGATGCGATGAGCGAGGTAGGGCACCATGCGGGACGACTGTCCCGGAGGGAGTTTCTGAAACTCGCAGGCGCAGGCGCTGCTTACACGACCCTGGGAGGTTTAGGCGCACTATCGCTCCCGCGGGCTGTGCTGGCGGGACAAACTATCAACCTCACGTTCAATGTGTGGAGCTACAGCGTCGACACGATTCAGGACAACATTAAACGGTTCCAGACCCTGTATCCCGGTATCAAAGTTCAGGTCAGCGACATTCCCTGGCCCAAGTACCGCGATACGATGGTGACACGGTTGAGCGGTCGATCACGCGTCCACGTGCTTTATAACGGCGGCGACTGGCTGCCGGAATTTGCCAGGGCTGGATGGGTCGTGCCGCTGGAAGATTACCTCCCGAAAGCGCGCACCTACTACGCGCCCAAGATCGTCGGGTATGCGCTCCAGGACATGACCTATCAGGGGAAGATGTACGGCCTGCCATATTACGCCGACATCACTACGTTTCAGTACAACGGCAAGATCCTCGCAGACAGGGGCGTCAAGAAAGCGCCGGAGACCTGGGAAGAGCTCGAGGATCAGGCCAAATTCCTCCGCGGGAAGGGCATTGCCAGTCCCATCGTCTTTGAATTCGCGACCGACCTTCCAACCTCGATGGACAATTTCACTGCGATGGTATTCGGCCGCGGCGGGGACTGGTTTGACGCGGAGTACAACCCTGTCTTTGAGGCACAAAACAGCCAGGTCCGCCAGCACTTGGCTTGGGTATCCAGCGTGGCGAAGTCGAAGCTGGCGACCGTGCTGCCGCATGAGACCGACGTCGTGAAGGCGCTGAACGCGGGCCGTCACGTCTACACGGTCCTCTGGAACTACAATCTGGCGGAGGCCAACAACAAAGCCGTGTCGCCCAGGGCCGGCCAGTTCAAGATCGCGCTCATGCCGGGCGCAGCGCACGGAACGCAGGGACAGTGTAAGTTCTACAACCTGACGAAGTACGCGGTGGACCAGGGCCAAGAAACGGTGGATGCCGCCTTGAAGTTCATCGAGTATTTCGGAGGCGAATATAACGGGCAGTACCGGATCGCCAAACGGTGGGCGGTGGAGAAGGGTCTCGGGTTTGGCCAGCTGCCGCTGTACGCAGACAGAGACGTCCAGAAGTCCTTCGGCCAGTGGATCGACTTCGACATGTTCAGGGCTCAGGCCCGCAGGGCCCGGGCGCGCCGGCATCCGGTCTGGGAAGGAACCTTCAACGAGTTTGCCCGGGTGCAACTCGTGCGCGCCATCAGCGGCCAGACCGGCGTCGATGATGCCATCGGCGCGATGGCACAGAAGGCGAAGGAACTGAAAGCGCAGTTCAAATAGGCGGTATCGGTGCCAGAGCAAGGGGTCCAGGCGGCCGGTGTCCGCCTGGACCCCGTTCATCCTCCTCGTCAACTGGAACGCGACCAGCCGACCGCCTTCATTATGATCGGTGGGGCCGTGGCAATCGTGGCCGTGTTCACCCTGTATCCAGTCGGCTACGCGCTCATCGGCAGCCTCTATAACCTGTCGCCGATTCTGCCCCGGTCGTTCGCGGGGCTCATGAATTTTAGTCACATTTTCGGCAGTCAGTATTTTGGATTCGCGCTGAAGACCACCGCGGTGTTCGCTCTGTTGACCGTCCCCGCGATTGTCGTGCTGGGACTGCTTGTGGCGCTGTTGCTGGACCGCCGTTTCAGAGGCGACGGGTTTGTGAAGGTGGCCATCCTTCTCCCGTGGACGATTCCCGCGGCAACGGGCGGAGTGATGTGGAAAGGCGTCTTTGCCGATTCCTGGGGCGCCCTCAACGGGACACTGTATCAATTGGGCCTCATCCGCGAGTACATCTCGTGGCTCACCGATCCAACACTGGCGGTGGCGGCCACAACCGTGGCGCAGGTCTGGGCGCAGTTTCCACTCGCCGCGGTCCTCCTGCTGGCGGCGATGCAGGCGATCCCCGATGAACTCTACGAGGCGGCCGCTATCGACGGCGCGAGCGGCCTACGGCGGTTCGCAGCGGTGACGTTCCCACACATCCGGCCGATGCTCATCGTCGTGATCCTGTTCGAACTCCTGCTGGCGCTCACGGCATTCGATCTCATCTTCGCCATGACCGGTGGCGGTCCGGGCACGGCCACAACGGTGCTCAGTTACTTCATCTGGTCCGAGTCGTTCAAGATGCTGAGTTTTGGGAGGGGTATGGCGCTGGCCGTCATCATCGCGGGCATGGCCGTGATCCTGATCGCCGGGCTGCTGCGCTTCATGCCGCGCGGCGCGCTGCTCGAGGAGGTGCCGCGCTGAAGAGCCGAACTCGACCCTTGATTTATCTAAGCGCGATCGTGGTGGTCGGCTTCGCGCTGGCCCCGTTCATGTGGGTCATCCTATCGGGATTTCTCCCCGAGGTCGCGATCCTGACGGTGCCGCCGGAGTGGTTCCGCTCCGGGCTCATCGTGGACAACTATCGCTACATTCTGACCGGCGAGATTCCTCGCGCCCATGAAGTCGGCGGGCAACTGAGGAGAATGATCTCGGAGGAAGTCCGGCACGTGCCGCGGGCCGCGCTCAACAGCAGCGTCGTGGCCGGCGCGGTCCTGCTGTTGAACTGGCTGCTGGGGGTTCCCGCGGCCTACGCGTACGCAAGGCTGAGATTTCCTGGCCGTGTCGCAACATTCTACTTCATCACGGTGAGCCGCCTCATTCCCGCGGTGGCACTCGCGATTCCATACTTTCTGATCGTGCAGCGACTGGGGTTGCTGGACCGGCACTTTGCGCTGATCCTGATTCACACCGCATTGACCATTCCGTTTACGGTCCTGATCCTCGTTCTGTACTTCCGGAGTATCCCGGTGGAGATTGAAGAGTCGGCGCAGCTCGACGGGGCCAGCCGGTGGGCCATCCTGAGGAAAGTGATGCTGCCCCTCGCCCTTCCGAGTCTGGTCGGCGCCGGGCTGTTTGCGTTCATGCTGTCGTACAGCGAGTTTCTCTTTGCGCTGCTGGTGACCACCTCGGAGTACTCCAGGACGCTGCCGGTGACGCTCTCCTCCGTGGCCTCTAACCCGGATGTCAGCTGGAGTCTCCTCAGCGCGGGGACCACTTTGGCTGTGCTGCCCGCGTTGATCCTAGTGTGGCCGATCTGGCGCTATATGGTACGTGGATTGGTGAGCGGGAGCTTGAACTGAATCCGAAGGGGGCTAGCTGACCGATGGCGCAACTGTGGGAGGAGCTCGGCTGGGTCGACCTGGAGTCCTATCTGCGTAAGGACAATCGGGCAATGTTCCCTGTCGGTTCCTGTGAGCAGCACGGCCGGCATCTCTCGTTCGCCACCGACTATCTGATCCCGGTAGAGATCGCTCGGCGGGTGAGCGACCGCACGGGCGTGCCGGTCACCCCGCCGCTG
This sequence comes from Armatimonadota bacterium, assembly GCA_020028455.1. GTDB lineage: Bacteria > Sysuimicrobiota > Sysuimicrobiia > Sysuimicrobiales > Kaftiobacteriaceae > JACPRY01. The sequence goes on from JAHZOA010000018.1 coordinate 12,829, forward strand.
TGCTTTGGGATGTCCTTGCACCACATGGAGTTTCCCGGGACGATCTCGCTCTCCGCGGATACGTTTGTGGCGGCGGTGCGGGATATCATCGAGAGCCTGTACCGGCATGGGTTCCGGCGTGTCCTGATCGTGAATGGGCACGGCGGGAACATTCACCCGATAGGGACGGCCCTGGCGCCGCTCGTAGACGTCCACCGCGACCTGCGCGTCAAAGTGGGGCACTGGTGGGTAGACCAAGAGGTACAGCGGGTCCTGCGGGAGCATTTTGGCGACATCGAGTATCACGCCGCGGCTGGGGAAACTTCGGCCATCATGGCCATCAGGCCGGGAGTTCCAAAGCTCGAGAGGGCGGCGTATTCTCCCTGGGTTGAGGGCATTGAATACAAGAGTCCGCGGCATTGGAAGACGTACTTTCCTCACGGCTCGGCCGGCGTCGATCCGAAACGGGCGTCGGCAGAGGCGGGAGAAGAGCTCATCGCCGCGGCCGTGGACCGGTTTTCTAGGGAACTACAGGAGTGGAGTAAACTATAGTACAATGACTCAAGCGCCGGTTTTCCGGCGCTGCTATACATCTTAGAGGTGAGAAACTGACGTACGCTTGACTGACGCAACGACCAACGGAGGTGACCCGCCATGCCGTCCGACACATTCGTCACGGCAGCGCTGGCGGGGCTGATCGGCTTCCTCCTTGGATATCTCCTGCGCAGGTACGTTGCTGAAGCGCGCATCAAATCGGCTGAAGAAGCCGCCCGACGGATCATTGCGGATGGACAGAAAGAGGCTGAGGCGAAGAAACGTGAGGCGATCGTTGAGGCCAAAGATGAAGCGTTCCGGCTTAAGCGTGAAGCCGAACGCGAGATCCGTGAGCAGCGGGCCGAGCTCCAGCGTCTTGAGCGACGGGTAGTTCAGCGGGAAGAGTCCCTCGAACGCAAGTCGGAGAGTCAGGAACAGCGGGATCGGGCCCTGGCCCAGAGGGAGCAGGAGATAGTCAAGGCGCGTGAAGAGGTATCAGCCCTCGCCGCGCGTCAGCAGCAGGAACTTGAACGGATTTCCAGTCTGACTTCAGAGCAGGCACGCGAGCAGCTGCTCAGGCAGGTTGAAGAGCAGGTCCGCAGCGACGCCCTGCAGATTGTCAAAAAGGTTGAGAACGAGGCCCGCGAGGATGCCGACCGCCGGGCCCGGGAAATCATTGCCCTCGCGATCCAGCGGACCGCGGCAGACCACACGGCAGACATGACCGTGTCGGTGGTGCCGCTGCCCAACGATGACATGAAGGGCCGCATCATCGGCCGCGAAGGGCGTAACATCCGCACGCTGGAGGGCCTCACCGGCGTCGACCTCATTATTGATGACACCCCTGAGGCCGTCACGCTGTCCTCGTTCGACCCCATCCGGCGCGAGATCGCCAAGCTGGCGCTCGAGAAGCTCATCGCCGATGGGCGCATCCACCCCGCCCGGATCGAAGAAATGGTCGAGAAGTCGCAGCGCGAGATCGACCAGCGGATCAAGGAGGAGGGGGAGCGCGCCGCGTTCGAGGCCGGCGTGCACGGGCTGCACCCGGAAGAGGTCAAATTGCTGGGACGCCTGCGCTTCAGATACTCCTACGGGCAGAATATCCTGCAGCACTCGGTGGAAGTCGCGATCCTCGGAGGGCTGCTGGCCGGATACCTCGATGCCGATGTGCAGTTGGCCAAGCGTGCGGGTCTCCTGCACGACATCGGAAAGGCGCTGACCCACGAGGTTGAAGGGACCCACATCGCGATTGGTGTCGACATCTGCCGGCGGTATCACGAACCCCCGGAAGTGTTGAACGCTATTGCCTACCACCACGGCGAGGAAGAGGCCAAATACATCGAGGCCATCATCGTGGCCGCGGCCGATGCCATCTCGGGAAGCCGTCCGGGCGCGCGCAAAGAGACGGCGGAATTGTACGTCAAGCGCCTGGAGAATCTCGAGCGGATTGCCACGTCCTTCACCGGCGTGGAGAAAGCCTACGCGATCCAGGCCGGTCGCGAGGTCCGGGTGATCGTCAAGCCGGGGGAGGTGGACGATCTCACCGCCCAGGCGCTGGCGCGTGACCTCGCTAAGAAGATTGAAGAAGAGCTCGAGTATCCAGGGCAGATCAAAGTGACTGTCCTTCGAGAAACGAGGGTTATTGAATACGCTAGATGAGCGTTACTGCGGTCGTGGGTCGTAGGTCGTTGGTCGTGGCTACTACTTGGAATTTCCTACGACCTACGACCGATGACCTACGACCGTAGTCATGCACATTCTAGTTGTTGGCGATATCACCGGGAAGCCGGGGCGGCGGATTCTGAAGGAAACGCTGCCCCGGCTTCGCCGCGAGAACGGAGTGGCGCTGGTCGTCGCCAATGGCGAGAATGCGGCAGCGGGAGCTGGGATCACCTTGGAGCTCGCGGAAGAGATATTTGCCTCGGGCGTCGACGTCATCACCGGCGGCAATCACATCTGGCACCAACGCGGCGCGTTCGAGCTGCTGGACGGGCACGATCGGATCCTACGGCCGCTGAACTTCCCCGCGGGTGTACCGGGGCGGGGCGCAACCGTCGTGGCCGCTGAAGGCGGCAGCCGCGTCGCCGTCATGAACCTCCAGGGCCGGGTATTCATGGCGGAGCTCGATGACCCTTTTCGGGCCGCGCGCGCGGAGGCTGAACGCTTGAGCACAGAGACGCACCTGATCGTTGTCGACTTTCACGCAGAGGCCACGAGCGAAAAGATCGCGATGGGGTGGCATCTGGACGGGCACGTCACGGCGCTCGTGGGCACGCACACACACGTCCAAACTGCCGACGAACGCGTGCTGCCGGAGGGCACGGCGTACATCACTGATGTTGGCATGACCGGTCCTCGCGACGGCGTCATCGGCATGGACCGGGACATCATTCTGGAGCGTTTTCTCACGCAGCTCCCCGCCCGCTTCGAAGTGGCCAAAGGCCCGGCACAGTTGAATGCGGTGCTGATTGAGGCCGACGAGGAAACCGGACGGGCCCGCTCCATCGTACGAATTCAGGAGTTCGACCGCTCCGATGCGGATTGATCTGCACACGCATACGACGGCCTCGGATGGGCTGCTATCTCCGGAACAACTCGTCGAGAAAGCCCGGCAGGCAGGCGTACAGGTCCTCGCAGTCTGCGACCACGACAGCACGGAGGGCGTCGACCCCGCAGTCGCGGCCGGCAAGCGGTCAGGGGTCGAGGTGATTCCTGCCGTCGAGATCAACACCGATGTCGACCAGGGTGAGGTGCACGTCCTCGGATACTTCCTCGATCACCGGCAGGGATGGCTGCAAGAGTTTCTCAGGAAACTCCGCGACGGCCGAGTGAATCGAGCCAAACAGATGGTCGAGAAACTCAACGCGCTCGGCATCAAGATTGATTTCGCGCGCGTGCGGGAACTGGCTCGTGGCGCGATCGGACGGCCTCACGTGGCGTGGGCGATCGTCGAAGCCGGTGCCGCCAAGAGCGTGGATGAAGCCTTCACGCGCTACATCGGCAGGAACGGTCCTGCGTATGTTGAGCGCTTGAAGGTACTGCCGGAGGAAGCCGTGCGGGTAATCCTGAGGGCCGGCGGCATCCCTGTGCTCGCGCATCCGGGATGGGGCTTCCATGAGCCTTTGATCCCCCAGCTCGTTGCGGCCGGGCTCGAAGGGCTGGAAGTATACTATCCGGACCACACCCCGGCGATGCAGGCCCACTTCCTGTCGCTGGCCAACCAACATGGCCTGCTGGTCACCGGAGGAACCGACTACCATGGAGAAGGGTTCGCAACGAAAGCAGCGATCGGCTCGCAATACGTGCCGCCCGAAGTCGTTGAGAAACTGAAAGAAAGGTATGCTGAAAAGCAGAAGCTTGGAGCTGGAACTCAGCCCTCATAGGAGGATATGAATGAAGTGTCCCAAGTGCGGTACTGAGAACCCGGCCGGTAAGATTGTGTGCCGGAACTGCGGCACGAGGCTGCGTGTCCAGCCCGGAAGCCAAGCGGCCGTGCGCTGGACTGACGCCGAGTTGATGTCCTGGGTGCGCGCGGATGTCCGTCGATTGTTGATTGTCAGCGCCATGGTAATCGCCGGCGGTATCGCGATCGGTTTGGCCCTCCGCTAAGATGCGTGCTGATCTGAGTAAGCTTCCTTCTGTCGAGCGCCTCGCGCAGTCGGTCGAGCAGCACGTTCCTGGGAACTACCCGCGGTCGTTGATCATCACGTGCGCCCGCGAGGTCGTCCATGCTGCTCGTGAGCGGCTGCTGAACGACACACCTACGGAAGTTGATCTGCAGACGTTGCTTGCCGAAGTTCAGACCTTGCTCCACCGCAGGACCGCCGCCACGTTGACGCGCGCCGTGAACGCGACCGGGATCATTGTGCATACGAACCTTGGCCGCGCGCCCCTCAGTGAACGGGCCCGCTCCGCGATGGTCGAAGCGGCACGCGGTTACTCGACCCTTGAAGTCGACACTGAGAGCGGCCGCCGCGGAGCCCGCCACCAGCATCTCGAGCCATTGCTGATTCATTTGACGGGGGCTCAGGCCGGAATGGCTGTGAACAACAACGCGGCCGCCGTTCTGCTTGCGCTCTCCGCGCTCGTCAATGGGAAAGAGGTTATTGTCTCGCGTGGCGAGCTCGTCGAGATCGGGGGCTCGTTCAGACTTCCAGAGGTGATGGCGCAGAGTGGAGCGGCGCTCGTTGAGGTGGGAACGACCAACCGTACGTACGCGAAGGACTACGAGCAGGCACTGACCGCCAACACGGGGCTGATCCTGAAGGTGCACCGGTCAAACTTTGTGATGGATGGCTTCGTGCATGAAGCTTCCATCGATGATCTCGTGGATCTCGGGCGCCGGCACGGAATCCCCGTCATGTTTGACGCAGGGAGCGGCTGTCTCGTCGATCTGAGGACCCTTGGGCTCCCGAACGAGCCGACCGTGCCCGACGCCATTCGGGCCGGCTGTGATCTCGTGACCTTCAGTGGAGATAAGTTGCTCGGCGGTCCCCAGGCAGGCATCATTGTCGGACAGGTCGAGTTGCTGCACCGTATCCGTTCCCACGCGCTGGCGCGTGCTCTGCGGATAGATAAACTTGACCTCGCGGCCCTCGTGGCGACCCTGCAGTCGTATAGTGACCCCGAAAAAGTCTGGGACGAGATCCCTGTACTGAGAATGCTGGCCGCGGCTCCTGCTTCACTTCGAGCGACGGCCGAGGATTTGAAGCTGCAGCTGGAGGGCGTGCTGCCGCAGGAGTGGCAGATCGACGTCGTCCCCACCGTTGCCGAGGTCGGCGGTGGCTCTCTCCCGGAAGCGCACTTGCCCTCATTTGCGGTACAGATTCGGAGCTCAATCCCTGCCGATCGCCTCGACGCTTCTCTTCGATCGCATCACCCCCCGGTCTTTGGCCGCATCCGCGAAAACGCCCTCTTGCTCGACGTGCGAACGCTCCTTCCAGAGGATGAGGAGGCGGTAGTGCGAGCGTTGATCGAGGTGTCGAAGAAATAGCCATTCGAAAATGGCTGAAACTCGCGGCATCCGTCATTTCGTCATCGGCACGGCCGGGCACATCGATCACGGGAAGAGCGCCCTCGTCAAGGCCCTGACCGGCATTGACCCCGATCGGCTGGAGGAAGAGAAGCGCCGAGGCATGACCATCGACCTCGGCTTCGCGCATTTCGATCTCCCGAGTGGGCGGCGCGTGGGCATCGTCGACGTCCCGGGGCACGAACGGCTCATCAAGAACATGCTCGCCGGCGCCACCGGCATGGATCTCGTCCTGCTGGTCATTGCCGCCGACGAGGGCATCATGCCGCAGACCCGCGAGCACCTCGATATCCTTCGCTTCCTGCCGGTCGGTCGGGGCATTGTCGTCCTCAACAAAATCGACCTGGCCTCAGATCCGGAATGGCTTGAACTTCTAAAGTCTGAGGTGGCGGCGTTCGTCGATGGAACGTTCCTGAGCGGCCAACCTGTGGTTGAGGTCTCCGCGAAGACAGGGCAGGGGATCCCAGCGCTCATCGAGACGATCGACCGCATGCTGGATAACGTCCAACCTAAAGGGCTCGAGGCACCCGCGCGTTTGCCGGTGGATCGCTCGTTTACGATGGCCGGGTTTGGAACCGTGGTGACCGGCACCTTGTGGAGCGGAAAAATCACGACGGGTGACACGCTTGAGGTGCTGCCCCAGCGTCGTACGGTCAGAGTGCGGGGCGTGCAATCGCATGGCAATGCCGTCGACGCCGGAGCCGCCGGATCGCGTGTCGCCGTCAACCTTGTAGGGCTAGAAAAAGATGAGATTCAGCGCGGTGACGTGCTGGGCACACCCGGCGTGTTTCAGCCTGTTTTGCAAATGGACGCCCGAGTTCGACTCCTGCGCCATTCAAAACCTCTTGCACACCTGTCGCGGATCCGGCTTCATCTAGGTACGGACGAGGCCATCGGCAGGGTGTACCTGCTTGACCGTCAGCGCCTCGAGCCAGGAGATCAGGCGATCGCACAGATCAGGCTCGAGTCTTCACTCGTCGCGGGTGTAGGAGATCCATTCGTGCTTCGGCGGTACTCTCCGATGCACACCATCGGCGGCGGCGAGGTGCTCACGGTTAATCCTCCGGCGCGCGTGCGTGGCGAGGAGAGCGTGCGCGCGATCGAGCAATCGGTTTCAGGGTTCGACGCACGTCTGGAAGACGCGCTCAAGCGTGCTGGTCGCCCCGGTATGGCACTCGAGGCATTGCAGAAGTCGCTTGCGACCACGAGATCAGAGGTCCAACAGGGAATCGGAGCCTTAGTAGAAGCGGGGGAGAAGGCCGTTCTGATTCACGGCCGTTACTACCACACCATGGTGCTGCGCGAAGTCGAAGCAGCGATCGGAAACGCACTCGACTCTTTCCACACCGCCGTCCCCTGGCGGATCGGCATGCCGAGGGAAGATCTGAAGTCACAAGCATTCCACTCGGGCGATGATCGACTCTACGCCTACGTCGTTGAACGGCTCACGGCGGGTGGACAGATTGAGGATGCGCATGGATTCGCCCGGCGTCCCGGTTTTGATCCGAAGCGGTCGGTCGACGACACGAGCCTGCGAGAGCGACTTGCCGATGTCCTGCGGCGCGGTGGCTTCTCCCCGCCGACGGGTGAGGAACTCGCAAGAACCACGAGCAGTGGGACGGCGTTCGCTCGCGTCCTTCAGACCTTGCTGGACGACGGCACCGCGGTCGATGTGGGATCGGACGTCGTGTTCCACCGCGACATCCTCGAGGAAATCAAACGCGTCGTCGCTTCGGAAATCAGCGTGAAAGGAAACGTCACGGTCGCCTCGCTGCGCGACCGCCTCGGCACGAGCCGGAAGTTCGCGTTGACCGTTTTGGAGTACTTCGATACGATCAAATTGACGCGACGGGTTGGGGATGCGCGAATTCTCCTGGATCGCTCAAGGATTTCAACTGGTCCCTAGCGGTGGCTACGGTTCCCCGTTCCCTGTTCCCCGTTCCCGTCAGTTAGTGTGGAGGGCATCAGGGGCTGGTGCCCCTTCCGGTCCTCAAAACCGGCGGGAGGCCGTTGGTCTTCGGTGGGTTCGATTCCCACAGCCCTCCGCCAGGTTTCATGAAACACAAGCTGGGCGTGGGTTTCAAAGGTTCTCACGTCCAGCTTTGTTTCTCTTCCCCTGCGCGAAAGGTACGGTCGCCGGGCCGATTTTGCTCATCACTACTCATCAGAGATCCGCGAAGGAGGGTCGAAAGAAGAAGGGCGGAGCCACAAATTGCCCCTGCCCCTTGATCGACAGACAGACCCCCCGTCAACAATTTTCTCCTAGAAAGGAATCGTGTTTGACACGCGTGCGATAGGATCGCGGAGGATGCGACCGATGGCCGAAGAGAAAGGACGAGGACTGCAGTTTCCTTATGACGCGCGGAGAGCACACGATGTTTGCCTCCGGGGGCTTGAGGCCGACGCCTCCCTTGCCCGCGTTGGCCGCAGGGTGGCCTTGGGCGTCCAGCAGGGCATGATTTTGCCCGCAATGGATGTCATACCAATTTGGGCGGAGTGCGAGAGAAGATGATGAGGCCGTTTTACGGGAAGTCGAAGCTCTACTAGGCCGCTTTGCCGTGACCGCGATGATTTCACGTTTCGAGGGATTCGCGCAGAATCTGTTGCTCCAGAGGAGGTTCGTCGAGGCACTTCTCCGACAGGATAAGTTGTCCATGTCCCACACCGAGTTCCTCCAGACCTTCAAGCGCGTGCAGAACGAACTGAGAAGCACATCGCTGGCGCGTCTCCCCGAACTCATCGTTCAGAAACCCTCCAGTGAACTCGCCGCTAAAACTGTGTGGCTCAAAGGCTTCTACGCAATCCGCAAATGCCTCATCCACCGGCAGGGGATAGTGCAGATGGAAGACGTCGGAGACGGCTACGAGCTGCGTGTTGCATGGCCGGGGCCGCGGATATATGGGGCTGGGGTAGAAATCGAACGGGTGCCTCATGAAGTCCCCGTGGGCCACGGTGTGGAGAGTAGGTTCGAGACCCGGGAAACGGTCTGGAAGGTGGGCGAGGTAATCCGCTTCACGTCTCGGGAGTGCCAATTCGCAGCATTTGCGATCTCGCAGCTAGCGACGCAACTCCTTGTTGATTTCGAGGTGGAGATGACCCCGCGGACCCATCAGCTCGACGAGTTGTCCAGGGCTGGTTCGCAATCTGAGTGAGACTATGACCCTCATCCTCAGTTG